>JBCCAQ010000111.1:0-15237 GCA_039814735.1 Cyanobacteria bacterium P01_A01_bin.15 | reverse complement strand
GCTGGCTTTGGTACACAGGTTCCTCATCCCAGTCAAGCCCCAGCCACTGAAGACCATCCATAATATTCTGGGTGTACTCGGGCTTGGAGCGCTCTAGGTCAGTATCTTCCACGCGCAGAAGAAACGTGCCTCCCTGGGCGCGGGCAAACAGCCAGTTAAAAACCGCAGTTCGAGCCGTACCAATGTGGAGATTGCCGGTGGGACTCGGCGCAAGCCGAACACGAACAGACATGGTAATAGTGAAAAGACGAAACAGCTAGGTCTATCAGCGTACTATACGGTCGACGCAATGGCGGCCCTCACCGGCCCATGCGGTTGGGTCTAGGGTAGTGAATTTCTGAGACCGTCCGGCTAGGGCATGAAGATCCCGCAAAGTTGTCTGAGTAGCCTAGAGAAATTGGAACAATAATAGTGTCGATAATTCTTGATGAATTAGAAGAATCAATTTTGACAAATATTCAAACAATTTAGGGTAAGGCCCCATGGGACTAAGCGAGATTATTAAAGATAAGACCGTACGAGCCAAACTCACTACTGAGTGCACCAAACTCATCGATCGACAGGTTGCGGCCAAAGGTGGCCTGTCTGGGATGGCCATGAAAACTGCCTACGGTGTGATCAAGGGCGTTGGCGCTGGCTATATTCCTGGAGCCATCGATCGGATCCTCCCCGATGCTTGCAGAGCCCTCGACCCGATTTGGCAAGAAGGCAAAGCAGCCGGCGACCCGGTCAAGTATCTGAGCGACCATAGCGATCGCACAGCCGACAGCCTGCTTAGTGTCACCGATGCCCGCATTCAAAAAACCAATAATGGCGTTGTAAGCGCCACCTACAAAAAGCTGCGTAAATCAGTCAAAACCGACGTAGAAACCGCTGTGCCTGACTTGGCTCAGGTTATCAACAGCTGTGCGGTTGAGAGTTTACAAAGTTCAAAATAACCCCGCTACCAAACCCGCCAATCTTCCCAATCCAAGTTGAAAATAGATGTATTGGGAAAGGCTGTGGGGTTGCCATCCGCTCGAAGCCTTTGCTGTAGCTCTAACAAATCGGGCTCTACCCTTGGTAGCTCGTCCACCAGGGTGTGGGGTAAGATTTGACGCTCCAAGGCATAGTCAACGGTGGCTCCAGCGGCAATCCCCACCGACCATTCAAAGGAATGCACCCGATAGGCAGCGGCGGCAATGGTGCTAGTGGCGATACTTTTACCGGCTACCAGCAGGTTGTCAACTTTTTGGGGAATCATCGCCCGTAGGGGGATTTGCCCGGGGTAGCTCTGGCCGTGGGCTCGGCGCACACCGGGACGCTCGATATTACCGGGACGTTCGGGAGGAGACTGCTCCATACAGGGGTGAAAGTCGATGGCATATTGGGCAATCCCCACGGAGTCTGCAAAGATGGTGGAGCGGGTCCGCCGGGGAATATCGGTGGGGGCCTGGCCGGTAGCAATTGCTGCTGTTGTTTCTAGACCCGCCAGCGCCCGCCGAAGCGATAGGTACATGCCATCGGGCAGTTGGGTCTGATAATAGTCATCGTCATAGTCAACGCGGGAAATATCGATCTCATTGACCATAAACCCCTCAGGATGCCCGTAGCTAGGGCGTCCCAAAATTCGGCGTCCCTCGCGCATGTAGGGATGTTTGGACAGACCGTGGGCCGTATTCATGGGGGCGTCAAACCCGCTCAGAAATCGATGGCGCAGGTCCACATCTTTGATGCCATACCCTAGCTGCGAATCCGTCAGTCCGGCAATGAGCCAGTAGTAGTAGCTCAAGGCGTTTTCCTCGCCCCGCCGTAGGGTATCGACACGCAGGCCGCCCAGCCAGCCGCCCGGCTCTAGCTGACCAGCCGCCTCTAGCTGCTCGGGAGAATAGATCAGATTATCCACCGCCGTACCGGGTCGATAGTCATTTCCCCAGGTCCAGTTTTGCATGGAGATATCGCCAGGTTTGATGCCACTCACACCAAACATTCGAGCTTCGGGCCGTTTGCCCGGGGCTAGGAGGCGTCGGTAGGTAAAAACAAAGTCGATGTAGTTGGTATTATCGCGCTGACGTTCGAAGCTAAAGTAGGGGGCGTAGGTGTCGTAGTAAGCGGGCTTTTCCTGGGCTTGGACAGACTCCGTACGCTCCATGGCAAAGGTGTAGGTGAACCCCTGGGTGCAGTACTGATCGCCCGTCAGCGTGGGGGAGGACGGATTGAGGTATGACTTGGGGTCTAGCCCCAGACGATAGGGCACCCCAGCCAGCGCAATCACCTCACCGGTTTCGGTTGCTTCGACCACATACCAGTCGGCAGGGCCATCATGGCCGCTGGGCTCAAAGCGAATAATGCGTTTGCTCAGGCGCTCCGAATCGTCATAGCGGTAGATATCTTCCAAATTGGCGGAGAGAGGCTCGGTGTTGAGCGGTGGGGCTCCCGGTGCAGGGCTATGTTGAATTGCGATCGCATCCACAATCATCGCCCCGTCAACATCCACCTCTTTTACCACGGTGGATGGAAACCACTTCAGCTCGCCCTGACCGTCACGGGCCGCTTCATCCAGCATTTCCACCAAAATATCGTGGGCATCGGCGGGCAAAAAACACACCGCACTGACCCAGCAGTCCCCTGGATTTTGACGACCGTATCGCTCCAGCACTCTTTGCCGCAGCTGGCTGTACCCGGCCGAGTAAAACTCCAACTGGCGCTGGCGTCTGGCTTCATCTAAGGCCGTTGTTCCCTGGGAGGTGAGCTGGCCGCCCAGCCAGTCGGTCATTTCCGTTAGACAGACTGTCCGTCCTGCCCTGAGGCTCTCATAGGCAGTGGCCACCCCAGCTAAACCACCGCCGACCACCAAGAGATCGCAACTCTCCACCTGGTCGATACGGTTTGGTGCCGCCGCCAAAGGACCAGACATTGCTAAAGAAAGGCCGATGGCTGACAGGAATTGCCACCCGTACCGACGGGCAATTCCAAACACGTTGGCCGAAACTTGCATCAGTGTTTCCTCAGTCGCTGCCTGGGGTTCCATGCCACCCCAGGCAACTATACCCACAAGACTTAAGATCTGTGGCACAAATTCGCGATTTTTATCGCCCTGGGCTAGGCACCGCAGTAAACAATCAGGTCAATTTCAACATCGCCGTAGCCAGCCAGTGCGGTAATCCCCACGGTAGTACGACTAGGCAGGCGGGTCTGGTCAAAATAGGACGCATACACCCGATTTACAACGTCGTAGTACCGAAAGTCGGTGACAAAAATACGAACCATGACAACATTTTCAAACCGGGTGCCCGCATGGGTCAAGACTCGCTGTAGATTTTCCATCACCTGGCGAGTTTGGGCCTCAATATCTAACTTGAGCACCTCACCAGAGGTGACATCTTCGGCCAGCTGTCCGGTGACAAAGAGAAAATCGCCCGCCCTGACCGCATGGGAATAGGGGGCCACCGGCGGCAGACCATCGGGCAGCGTAATAAATTCGAGCATAGGGGCTCAGTCTATCAGGCATAAATTTTGTGCTTTTTCATCCTAAGCGAATTTGACCATAGCCCATTTGGTCTAAATCCCATCGCATCGACCTCAGTCCACTTGGCCACCATAAAATTTATGGCCATAAATCAGCTTAAAATGCGATCTTTTTGGTCAAATATATGATACATTTGTATTAATAATAGTTCGTATGTTCTACTTGTCTCACTGTCCCATTCTGCAACATGAACGATTTAGAGATGGAACTTCAAACCATTCGGCAAAAGCTAAAAACCCTCAAGGCAGCACCTCCAGAAACCGTAGCTGCGCCCTGGGTGCAGTCTCGTTTAGCGGCACCTTCCCCCAGCCTGGCCCAGGTGACTACAGCCATTGCCACCCTGCGGCAGCGCTCCGGACAAACCCAGCCACCGGCACCAGACTCCAACCTGCAACAGTTTGATGAGATCCTCACCAGCGTTGATAGCTTGGCCCACCAGCAGCAACAAACGCTGCAGCAGCTGCAGCGTTTGGGGGATAGCCTGGCACAGCAGGCACAGCCCGGCACCTCACCGGCTGTTGATGATATTGTCCGCTTTCTGAGGGCCTGTCAAACTATCCAGATTCCCACTATTCAGCGGGATGCCAATGGCTATTTAGGGTTGCACCACCGTTCGGTTAACTTTCGACAGGCCGAATATGATGCGACTTCTAATGCAGCCGCTTTGAGAGTGCGATCGCAGCTATTCAAGCATACGCTCCAGCCCCAAGAAGCTGAGGGGTTTGACAGATCGTCCATCAGCCTGCTTAACGAACTCAAACGGATATATCAGCCGGTGTATCGGGCGATCCAGAGATGGAGCGAGCGCCACCTTCCCTCCTCCAAACAGCCTCGAACTTCACACTTCACACTTTTAGATGGAGCAATTTGGGGAGTTAGCGCTGTGATTATCCGCATTGTTCTCAATCAGCTTTTCCAGATTTATGCAGCCCTATGGACTCCGGTTGCGCTCGTGCTCATTGTTGGGGTTATTGTCAGCCTCTATCGCTCAATTCTCAGTCCACGCCCCGATCCAGTGCTCGGATATCGCACCCTCATGATCATTGTTGGTTTACTCATTGGCGGGCGCTTTTCGTAGTCGACTGTGACGTAAATGCCAATCTCAACAGATATCAGAGCTTCTATACATTTTTATAACGGCCGTCGAGCAGGTTCAGCTAATTGTTGCGCCATTTCCATTGTTGTCATACTCCCAGAGAGGTCATCTCATGGTTTATCGCACTAACAGCACCCACCGTACCCATTCCCAGAGCCTAGGACCAAAACCTTTAGTTGCCGCTAGTCTCATCATGGTACTTGCAGCCCTATTATTCGATTTTGAAAGAATTCAGACGTTTTTGACCTCCCCTAGCACCGCTAGCCAGCCAGCCGACTGCAACGCCGTTGTTAGCAGTGAGTCAAAACTCTCACGGGAACAGTTAGCCAAGCTGCTGACCATTCCAGAAAGAGATGCAAAAGCGCAGGTACGTCAAGTTGTTAGCGAACCCTATTGCCAGCTTCCTACACTCAAGGTGAGATCCGGCGTAGATGCTGAAAGAGAGGCCTATCCCCTGGCGTTTGATCCCGGCACCACCCTTGTGATTCTCTACGAAAATGATGAGTATGCAGGCTATCGTTTTAGCTTTGAGTAGGTTTAAGCTGCCAAAATGGATATTGTTGTCGGGGCTGATCTTAAGCAGCTGTCAGTCCCAGGCACTACCACCTAAACGTGTGATCAATATTCAACAGCAGTGGGAGTTAGAACCCGGTGATCTCATTGCCGATACCCTTGTTGTGGGAAGCTTGGGCGACATTTCTATTCAACTTAAAGGGACCCCCCTTAGGGCTCCCTTTGCAGGCAAGCTAGAACCCAGCACGTTTGAACAATGTGCCATCTACTCCACCCCCGAGGTGCCTGCCTATCTCTTCCGCTTTTGTGGCTTGCGACGACCCAGATTTGGTACCGTCAAAGCGGGCCAGACCATGGGTAACGGCAGACATATACAGTTTGCCACCCTGCGTCGACAGCCCGATGGCACCTGGATTATTGTTGAACCTTCCACAGGCATCTTGGAACGGGCAATTTCAAAGCGTCATTCTGATGATAATTCAAAGGACCGTGATATCGATCCCAGTCAGGCTAAGTCCAAAGAGTCGTCATCAGCAGAACACTCTCCTAACTAACAAGCCGAGCATCTTCACTTCTTAGAAAACAAAGTTATTTCGGCTCCATCACTGGCAGACGTTACGGGCAACGTCGCTCCGGTATTAATTTTTTCACTCTATACAATCCTGATCCCTTAACTATATTGTTGTTTTCAGAGACCTACCGCTATGCTGCGCTTCAAGCTCCATCATCTGTGTGCTATTTCTCTTCTGGTTACGGCTCTATGCCATCGACCGGCCCAGGCGATGGGAGTCACGTTTGACCTAGCAGTAGCATCCAAAGAGATTCCCACACCCGCCGCCGCGTCACCTAAACTTGACACCCCCACCCTCTCTCCTGCGGCATTACGATCTCAACCACTCCCGATCCCAGCCGCCGCTAGCAGACCTCCCGTCAGAGATATTTCATCCAAGGTCACACCGTCCAATGTAATCTCGTCTGTAAGACTTTTGCCACCACCGCCACCGGAGGCCTTACCTGTTGCTAGAGTGCTACCACCAGCCAAGTCTTTGCCAGCCAAGCCGCTCCCCACAGTTGGCTTAAGTTTTGTCCCGGCTCAGCCAGCTGTAGAACCCCCACCAAAGACCCCAGCCGCTACGCCAGTAGCGATGCCCCCCTGGATTTATGAAGGGGGTTCCAACTCATTGGTCGCTAGAGTCATTGGTAGTGCTGAAGGCACCCGCAGCGCTGATGGAACCCCCACCCGAGCATACTATGGCCACACCGATCCAGGTAACGGTGTTTGGAACATGGGCACGTTCTCCTATCAGCATGGTGCCAAGTCTCCCGACGAAGCAGATAATAAACAGCTCAAGCGGCTGCAGCGGCAAGGCAAAGTCATTGCGCGCCAGGCAGATCAGGCTCAGTTAGACATCACCCTGGGTGAAGCATTAAATGGTCTAGATTTAGCTAATCAGTCTCCTAGAGCTGCACTCGAGCCGGGAGGCTATATTGACCGATTGGCAGAAGCTAGACAGCAAGGCCTGCAAAATCATGAGGCTATTGTCTGGGCGCGGACCTACTCATATATGAATCCTGATACTCAGCGGTGGAATGCTCCCGGACTTGGCAATACCCTACCCAGTATCCATCGTGACCAAAGTCGCCGTCATCAGGCAATCAACCGAGCCTTTACCCACTATCACGCTCAGCACAACACAGCGGAACCTGCGGCCAAGAGCCTAACATCTCCGGTCATGACCGTAGCGCTGCAACCATCAAACGGGGCTACCCCGAGAGAGACAGATCAGACAAACCAGCCAGTTGCGGCTATAGCGCTATCACAGGTAAAACCGCTGGAGTTTGTCATGGCTGGGAGCCCAGCCGCTCAGTCAAATCAAGAGAATAATACTGACCAAACAGCCATTCTTCTAGAGACAGATGCCGACTTACCCCAAACAGAAAACGGCTCCTTAAACCCAGATGAAAACTCTCAGGCACAGTTTGAGCCTGAAGCAGAAATCGTGCCAACACCGGGCTAATCCGCTGGCTCCGAAGGGTCGTTTTGCGACAAATAATAGACAACACGAAAAAAACCAGGCTAGAGTAGGTCTAGCGCCGAGCGGCTGTGTAAAAATTATGCAAACTCCATCGTCCCCCATTTCATCCTTTGCAGAGGCAATAGAACGATGTCAGGCTCTAGGCATGCGGCTCAGCCGTCAGCGTCGCTACATTTTAGAACTACTGTGGGAAGCACAAGAGCACCTGTCGGCTCGTGAAATTTATGATGAGCTAAATCAACGTGGTAAAAAAATTGGCCACACATCGGTTTATCAAAATCTGGAAGCCTTATCTGAACAGGGAATTATTGAATGCGTCGAGCGCTCAGATGGTCGACTATATGGACATCTCAATCGATCCCACAGTCACGTAAACTGTCTAGATACCCAGAAAATTATTGATATTGATATAAAGCTGCCGGACGGAGTGCTCAAAGAAGTAGAAGCACGCACCGGCCTTAAAATCACCGATTATCGTATTGATTTTTTTGGAAAATCAGACTAGCTAAGACACAAGCTTTAACGGCTAGCCCTTGTTTCGGACACTGGATTAGTCGCCGAGTACATCGCGGCTAAAGAAAAAAAGTACGGTGCCAAATACAATCGCAGCAATCGTTAAATCCATGGTTAAGCCCTCTCAATATCATATGGGTTACTACCAGATTGCCTTTTCTTGGGTCCGAATGGGAGCCCTTAGATAAACTTTTTTTGAATTTTGCTATTGCGCTTAGCTACGAATTTGCACAGGCATCACAAGATAGGTCATCTGTAGACCACTTACGGGAGTCAGAATCGCTGGGCTAGTTGAGGAGTTGCACTGCAGCTGGACTTCAGCGCTGGGTAAAGCACGAAGTCCCTCTAGTAGATAGCGTACGTTAAAAGCAATATCGAGATCGTCACCGGTAACCTGTGCCGGCATTTCCTCCCGGCCGCTGCCAACTTCCTGGGCCTCAACGGAGAGTGCAAGGGTTTGCTGAGTGCCTCCGATGGAAAGTTTGACAATATTGTTGCGCTGATCGGCTAAAACCCCAATACGCTCTAAAGCTGCCATCAGCTGCTTTCGATCCAAGGTAAGCTGACGCTCAAAATTTTTAGGAATCAGCTGACGATAGTTAGGATACTGTCCTTCTAGGAGCCGAGTTGTAATGCGCTGATGTCCTAGCTCAAAAACAACCTGGGTTGGATCAAATCGTAAAAGGATAGGATCTGACTCCCGGTATGCCTGGAGCAAGCGTTCTAACTCTCGGAGCGCTTTTCCGGGTACGGTCACATTGATTGACAGGTCAACACCAGAATCATCAACGTTTTGAACAACCGCTAGTCGATGACCGTCGGTGGCAGCAAACTCCAGGTTTTCTGGATCCGCGACGACATGAACCCCCGTCAGCACCTGTTTGGTTTCATCGGAGCTAGTTGCAAATAGAGCACCTCGCAGTCCTTCCAAAATTGATTCAGCGGAGACGCTGGCTGTCTGGCCATCTTCTACTAGCGGGAGATGGGGATAGTCCGTAGCACCCATGCCCCGCACCTGATATTCTCCCGCTGAGCAGGTCAGCGTAATCACAGGCTCCGCTTCCGACTGACTAAAATCCAAATCTTCTGATGGAAGTTTGGCGACGATATCCCCTAGCAGCTTGGCTGGAACTGTCATTACACCGCCAGACTCCACGTGGGCTGAAAAACTAGTTTGGATTCCTAAGGTTTCGTCAAAGCTGGTTAAGGTAATGCGCTGCGCATCATCGTCTACCTTGACCAGAATGTTCGCCAATATGGGCTTACTAGGTCTAGAAGGAATCGCCCGACTAACAATTGAGAGATGTGTGTTGAGATCTCCCTGGGAGCAAACGAACTTCATGGCAGACAAATAACTATCAAGAATGCTGGCCAATCGTAACACCCCGCCAGAAGGATTAAAAGGTTTGTTTTTGAGCAAATTTTATTGTTCTAGTTTCTAGATCCGTCTCTATTTTAAATTTAAACAATAGTAGTAGTAGGGCCTGTGGAAACTGTGGAAAACGTTGTTGTATCCCTCTTAGAGCAGGCTATTTAATCTTTTTTAGCTTGTGGAAAAAATGTGAATAGTTCACGGTGTTTTCAACAGGTGGGTTAGAGACACCACTTTTTTTCCACGTAGGCGTCTGCGTTCTCCCCAGCTACTCCACATCTTTTGCACAGTTAAATCAGGGTTTTCCACAAGACGGCGACGCTAAAATTTGCACTAAAGTTAACGTTTTCTGGAAGCTGAGACCAAATCCAAGGGCGGCTGATAGGTCTGCAGTACTATTCAATGGACATATAAATTATTGAGACTGCCCACCATGCCCTATTTAATAAAGCTATAGCGCTCCGAGAACGCAGCCTTGGCTAAATTTGGAGCTGGTATATATTAGGCCGACTAGCGATCGCGACTGCTGAGGCTAATCTGATCGCTAAGTTCACGAATGGTCTGGGCCATGTTTAAGTCTTTTTTGACCAGCTGGGCAATTTTGTCGCAGCTGTAGAGCACCGTTGTATGGTCCTTTCCACCAAAGACTTCACCAATTTTAGGTAGGCTCAGATCCGTATGCTGGCGCATTAGATACATGGCGATTTGACGGGCCTGGCTGATTTCACGGCGACGTGAGTTACCTTTAATCTCCTCAACAGAAACGCCAAATACCCCTGAAACAGTGTCAATGACCGACTTTGGTGAGGCATCTACCCTGGCGGCTGGTGCATCTAGAACGGGTTTGAGATTTTCAATGGTCATGGGGAGACCGGAGATCGAGGTGTATGCGATCGCACGGATCAGCGCCCCTTCCAGCTCTCGAATGTTGGAGGTATAGCCCGAAGCAATGTACTCTGTGACCTCGCGGCTGAGGGTCACGCTTTCGTATTCGGCTTTTTTTTGCAAAATGGCCATCCGAGTTTCAAAATCGGGCGGCTGGATATCGGCAATCAAACCCATCGAAAATCGAGAGCACAGCCTTTCTTGAAGCCTGGGTATTTTGTTAGGGGGACGATCGGAGGCTAGGACAACTTGTTTGCCCGCTTCATGCAGGGTATTAAAGGTATGAAAGAACTCTTCTTGGGTATATTCTTTGCCCTCAATAAACTGAATATCGTCCACCAAAATAATATCGACCTCGCGATACTGCTCGCGAAACCGCTGCATGCTGTCGCGACGGATAGCCGTAATCAGATCGTTTGTAAATTGTTCGGTGGAAACATAGGCGATGCGCGCGTCCGTGTCGATATCGAGACGATAGTGGCCAATGGACTGCATCAGATGGGTTTTACCCAGACCCACACCGCCACACAAAAATAGAGGATTAAACTCACGACCCGGTGACTCAGCTACAGCCAGCGCGGCGGCATGGGCCATGCGGTTATTGGCCCCTACCACAAAACGTGAAAATACCGCCTTAGGATTTAGATCGGGAATGCTGGATTTGCTGCTATTCTGCCGCTCCATCGTCTGAGAAGGCGTGGGCCAGACAGCAGCTTCGCCCGTATGACCGTTGTCACCATTAGCCGTTTCACTGACGGTTACAACGACGTCAATATCGTGGCCCAGCAGCTCTTGGGCCACATCAGAAATCACTTGAATATAGTGCTTTTGTACCCAGTTGCGTGCAAACGGGTTGGGCGTTGAGATGGTCAGGGTGCTGTCGGCAAGGGTTTGGAGCCGTGTCGGTTTAATCCACGTTTCAAACGTGGGTCCACTCAGCTGAGTCTGAAGTTTATCGAGGACCTCATTCCAGAGACCGTCTACTTTGTCCACAACTAACCCTCCGGCTAAAGGCGAGCACACTCTAAACTAGCAAAGGCTAAACGCTCCCATGCCATACGCTCCAAAGGGGTATAGCACAAGTGCAAAGACCTCAAAAACAGACAGAACCATCAGCTGCTGACGAGCCCGCCTTTGCTAAGGGGATGATAGGGTCCTAGGGACCGTAGGTTAAATAGGAGTCAATGGCGGAAGCAAAGCGACACTGTAGGCAATCCATCTTGGTAGAGCGGTCTGATTAAACCAACGTAACGTCGAAACCTAACCAGCCTAGGCCAGGAATACACCTGTTTCGAACCGTGACTGACAGTGCGGTAGCTTCCCCGTTGATGACCCAAAAACGTAGGCAACTGCCCACATAGGGAACTAACTATCTAGATTTGTAGGTATAACTGCTTAGAATTTCGAAAACTAATTTGCTCTAATACACTAACCTTTTGTCGCTCACATATCCAGCCAACATATCCTTTGAATGTTAGCTGTAGATATAATCATGTTTAAAGGATGCCGTAGGTTTGATGCCAGGCTTGTCCGGTCTATCTGGCAGTCCATTGGGTGCTGTGTCAAGGATAAAAACTATTTCTGCCAGTGCCCCTGATTCTAGTGCCTATAATTAGGAGGTCGAGGCGAGGCAATCCCCTTGCATATAAAAAGTCCATGGGCGCTTTTTATTTCTCCGGGGGCTACCGGATGGTTTTAGAAAAAATAGGCGGTAGCTACTGCTTAGCATCTGGTTTTTGACGCGTTTGTGCCCAGCGGTAGATTTCTACGCAAGGTCTGTCCGACGTTTTATATCCCATCAGCTCCAATTAGATGTCCAACTTACGCTCGTCCACTCTCCGGTTTGCTAAGTCGTTAGCTATCTACGGTGTCATTGCGGTCTGCAGTACAACGGCTGCTGTGTTCGCCACATCCAGGCTGATCCCAACAACGGCTCAGACGTCATCATCGGGGGCAGGGCGTTTGCTGACAGGCGATAGTTTTATCGCATCGGTTGCCGATCAAGTAGGCCCTGCGGTTGTGAGGATCGATTCTTCTCGAACGGTATCTCGGCAGTCGGGACCGTTTAACGATCCGTTCTTTCGAGAATTTTTTGGTGATATGTGGGAGCAGCCCTCTACGCGGGTGGAGCGCGGCCAGGGGTCTGGTTTTGTCGTTGAGGCTAACGGCGTAATTTGGACCAATGCCCATGTGGTGGAGGGGGCCGATCGGGTAACCGTGACCCTCAGAGATGGTCGAGAATTTAGCGGTGAGGTGGTGGGGGAAGACCCACTCACGGACGTGGCCGTCATTAAAGTGCAGGCCCAGGACCTGCCAACGGTGACCCTTGGCAACTCAGACGAGCTACGGCCAGGGGAATGGGCCATTGCCATTGGTAATCCCCTGGGGTTAGATAATACGGTCACCGCCGGTATCGTCAGTGCGACTGGGCGTACCAGCGCGCAGATCCGGGTGCCGGATAAACGGGTGCAGTTTATCCAGACCGACGCGGCGATTAATCCGGGGAATTCTGGTGGGCCGCTGCTAAATGAGCGCGGTGAGGTCATTGGCATCAATACAGCGATTATTGGTGGAGCCCAGGGGTTAGGGTTTGCTATTCCTATCAATGCCGCTGAGCTGCTGGCCCAGGAACTGCTGGAAAAAGGGCGTGTGGATCATGCCTATTTGGGTATTCAGATGCGGACACTGACCGCTGATTTACGTCAGCAAATCAATGGCGATCCCCGTAATGATGTTCGGCTTGGAACGGACAATGGGGTTGTGATTTTAGGGCTGATGCGCAATTCACCAGCCGCCCAGGCTGGTCTGGAGGTAGGCGATGTGATTGTGGCCATGAATGGGAGTGCAATCACGGACGCTGAGCAGGTGCAGCAGATTGTCCAGGATGTGGGCGTCGGCGAAGCGATTGTGCTGGAAATTGACCGGGGCGGTCGCCAGGTATCGCTAGATGTCAGGACCAGGGCCTTACCCCAACAGCGACGTGGGTAAGGTTCTCTCTGTGATTGAGCTAGGAGATAGTCGGTTGCGATCGCACGCTCAACCGATCGCCCATATCCATGACCCGCAGCTGCAGACGTTGATTGATAATCTGCTGGCCACCGCCGCTGCTAAAAACGGGGTGGGGATAGCGGCTCCCCAGGTAGCTGTCGGGCTGCAGCTGTTTATTGTGGCGTCACGACCCAACCAGCGCTATCCGCAGGCACCCACCATGGCACCCACGGCCATGCTCAATCCGCAAATCCTCCGCTATGGTGATAAACGAGTCAAGGGCTGGGAAGGCTGTCTGAGCGTACCGGGGCGACGCGGGCTAGTCCCCCGGCATCGCGCTATCGACGTGGCCTATACCGATCGCCATGGTCAGGCACAGCAGCAGCACCTAGAGGACTTTGTGGCCCGTATTTTTCAGCATGAGTACGACCACCTGCAGGGCAAAATTTTTCTAGACCGGGTGGAGCATCCCGACGATATCCTGAGCGAGGCTGAGTATCAAAAACGGTTTGGCTAAATCACCAGAGTCTGGGCTTAATCTCGCTTTGTCTTGCCCTTGGGACGGCGAGTGCCGCTATTCTTGCCAGTCAAATCCCCGTCTACTCGAGCAATACGTAGGGGCTGGCCGGCAATGGATACCTTCTTGAGGTGCTGCATGGTCTCCTTGGGGAGACCCGCCGGCAGGTCTACGGTGCTGTGGCTGTCGTAGATATTGATGCGACCAATGTAGCGGCTTTCTAGACCGCTTTCATTTGCGATCGCACCGACAATATGGCCCGGTTTAACCCGGTGGCGATGACCCACCTCAATGCGATAGCGGCCCATGCCCTGCTCCGGTGGTGAGGCTTTGCGATCGCGGCGCTGGGGACGCTCTCTGCGATCGCGCCGTTCGACCTGCGATCGCTTACGCTCTACCAGCAGCAGGGGTTCATCACCCTGGACCAGCTTGGCCAGGGCAGATGCGATTTCATTGGCGGGCACATTGTGCTCCTGCTCGTACTGCTCTATCAGATTGTTGAAAAACTCTAAATTTTCCTCAGCAAGCGTGTCGGTAATCTGTTGTTTAAACCGAGCAATCCGCTTGTCGTTGACCATCTCCGTGGTCGGCATCTCCATTTTGGAAATTTTTTGCTTGGTCGCTCGTTCAATGGCATAGAGCAGCCGTCGTTCGCGGGGCGCTACAAATAAAATGGCCTCACCTTTACGTCCGGCGCGTCCGGTGCGCCCCACCCGATGCACATAGGTTTCAGTGTCGTAGGGCATATCGTAATTGATAACGTGGCTGATGCGCTCCACGTCCAGTCCTCGAGCCGCGACATCGGTGGCAACCACAATGTCCAATTTTCCAGACTTAAGCTGATCGACGGTGCGCTCTCGCTGAATTTGGGACACATCACCGCTTAAAGGGGCGGTCTCGTAGCCACGGGCCTCTAACTTTTCTGCTAGCTCAACCGTGGCCAGCCGGGTTCGCACAAACACGAGCATGCCATCGAAGGTCTCTGTCTCCAAAATCCGAGTCAGGGCATCGAGCTTGTGATAGCCGCTCACCATCCAATAACGCTGTTGAATCGTATCAGCTGTGGAGGTTTTAGACTTGATTAGGACTTCAACCGGATGATCTAAATGGCGCTGGGCAATGCGCCGAATTTCCTTGGGTAGCGTTGCCGAAAAAAGGGCCACCTGACGGGAGTCGGGGGTTTTCTCTAATACCCACTCCACGTCGTCAATAAAGCCCATGCGCAGCATCTCATCGGCTTCATCTAGGACCAAACACTGCAGCGCACTCAGATCGAGCGTGCCCCGTTTCATGTGATCCATCACCCGACCGGGGGTGCCCACAACAATGTGTACCGAGCGTTCTAGCTTTCGCAGCTGAATGCTGTAGCTTTGACCACCGTAGAGCGGCAGTACATGAAAGCCCTTCATATGGGACGCATAGCTCTGAAATGCTTCTGCTACCTGAATGGCTAGCTCCCGAGTGGGGGTTAGGACTAGGGTATGGGGCAGACGTTGGCTAATGTCGACCCTGGATAGCAGCGGTAGGGCAAAGGCGGCTGTCTTGCCCGTGCCCGTCTGTGCCTGGCCAATCAGGTCGACGCCCGCCAGCACATGGGGAATCGTCTGGGATTGAATCGGTGTCGGGCTCTCATAGCCCAAATCTTCTAAAGCCTTTAGTACCGGCTCACTCAATGACAGCTCACTAAAGGCCATAGCCGCTTCTATATCTGTTGACATTTCCCTAAACCTGATACGGCGCTGCTCCAGCCTGACAGATGTTGAGTCAAAAACAAAATCCAATCACAAAAAAAGAGGTTGTGTCTGGCAG
>JBCCAQ010000018.1:0-35080 GCA_039814735.1 Cyanobacteria bacterium P01_A01_bin.15 | reverse complement strand
TCGTTGCCGCTAACGCTATCGTTATCGCTAACAACGGCACCTTTGAGGGTGGCGCTAAACTTGTAAGGACCGGGCTCAAAGCGACCTTCAAATTCCCAACCGCTGCCGCTAGCCTGCACATTGGGGTCATAGAAGTCGTTACCCAGGGCACTGATACCCACATAGTAGGTGCCATCTGCAGGGGCTTCAAACTCTAGATAGGCATCGCCATTGGCCTGGAAGACCTCATCAGGGGCACCACCATTGCCGTTCATGGCAACTTCGTTACCATCGGCATCAAACACTCGCAGAATGTTATCAAGCAGGGAGCCTTCAATACCGGCACTGCCAGTACCGCCTGCATCCACGTCTAGAATCACGACTTGCCCCGCCTCTAAATCAAAGGCATACATGTCGACATCTTCGGTGGCATCGACAAAGTTGCGAGTAGCACGACTGTTGTCAATTGCACCCTCAACCTCAAAGAAGGGGTTGGTGGCGCTAAAGCCAGTCACCATGGCATCGGCAATGGTGTCATTGAATTCAGTCTCAGTCAGACCGCCGCTGGTGCTATCACCGTCATCACCGCCACCAGACAGGGCAACGGAGTCAGGATTGTCAGCAATGGTTACGGTGACTGCATTGGCGTTAGGGGCAATGGCATAGCCAGCGCCTGGCTGCACGGTAAACGTCAGCTCATCAATCCCTTCTAGGGCATCTTCAGCCGAGATGTCCGGATTAGTGGTCTCGTCAAAGGCGGCCAGGGTGATGGTGGCGGTTTGCTCCGTCATGGTGAAGAAGAAGCCGCTTGCCTGGAAGTTGGGGGAGGGGAAGTTACCGCCCGCAATTTCAGCGTTAAAGACATCAAACTCACCCAAAGCAGCACGGACACCGCTGTCGAGGTTGATGGTCAACCCACCCTCTGGCGGTGCCTCATTGAGCGAAAATGTGAGCGTTGTAGTATTGCCCTCAGACTCGACCAACGCAGTCTCACTGATGGAGATGCTCACCGTCGGTACCGTCGGCAGGTCTGGAACAGCATCCAGAGTGTCGTAGATGGTAGTCGAGAAAGATCCCTCACCCACGGCATAACCTGCAGCGGGCTCTAGGGTGACGGTAATGGTTTCTTCACCATCGGTCGGCGCTTCATCCGGGTCGTCAAGATTGAGATTGATAAAGCCGCTATTGGTGGTGAGGTTTACCTTCAAGCCAACGGGGGCACCCGTATCGTCATAAACCGCTCCTAGCACCTCTACGCCCGCTGAGCTAAAGGGTGCACTGGTGCTAAAGATGGTAGAAAGATCGACGTTGGTGGTGATGTAGGTCTCCACACCGCCTTCAGGAATTTCACCGTCAACGTCAAGACTCAGGGTGAGAATGGAGGCGTTTCTCCGTTCTGGCGTGTACTGAACCAGGGCGCTAGCGATCAGATTATCGCTGCTGTCGTAGGTGGCAGTTGTTGCCGAGAGAGAAACCGTTGGCCCTTCACCCGTGCCGGATGGAATCTCTGTTGCCGCAGCATTGGGCTCTTCATTGAGAGACAGATTCAGGGTGTATGGACCGTCGCTACGACCGGCACCGCTGCCAGCTACGTTGGGATCGTAGAAATCGTTATCAAACGTGCCGTCATCATTGGTCCAGAAGTCAAATTGACCGTTACCAAAGCTGCTGACACCAACGTAGTAAGTACCATCTGCATCGGGGGTGAACTCTATATAAGAGTCCCGACGACCGGGGGCAAACAGCTCATCGGGGGCAAAGTCATCGTCACTTTGGGCGACCATGTTGCCATCGGCGTCAAAGATTTGCAGTACCGTATCAGGCGATTCATCACTGTTGATTTGCGCATCAATATCGAGACGCAATACATCGCCAGCGGATAGCTCCACCGAGTACATGTCCACATCTTCAGTGGCGTCAGTACGGGGACGATCAGAGTTAAAGAAGTTTCCATTAATGGCCGCTTCAATGGTGACTTTGCTGTTGTCGGCACTTAAGCCGGTGGCTTCGGCCTCAGCAATGGTGTCACCAATGGTGTCACGGGAGCTACGGGTGCTTTCGGTAATGGGCTCAGCAGGCACCTCATCCGCCGTATCCACAATGGTGAAGGTGGCCGTATTGGCGACCGGATCTAGCTGATACTCAGCATCACCGCTAGGTTCAACCAGGGTAAAGGTGGCTGTCTCCAGACCTTCAGCTGCACCGTCGTTGGCCACAGGCAATTCAATAGTGACTTCCTTAGCTGTGATCAACAGATCAAATTCGGTACCCCGAACGTCGGTAATGGTTACACCGTCGCTCAAGGTCAGACCAGCTGTGTCAAACTCTGCCAGGTCAGGGGCTTGAACCGTGATGGCAAGGCCCTCTTCTGGAGGAGCGGCGCTAAGGCTGATGGTGTGAACCGAAACGGTGCCGTCTGCTTCTACCAGGACATTGGGAGATCCTTCTAGGCTCACCTGAATCTCAGAGCCACGCCCGTCACGAAGTAGAACAGTGGCTTCGCCAGCTCCATCCGCAATGGTGTAACCAGGCAATGGCTGTAGGGCAACGTTAACGTCTTCAATGCCCTCTACCTCTTCGTCAACTGCAGCCTGCAGCGTAATGCTAGCCGTCGGCTCAGTAATCTTGAAGTAGAAACCACCGGCACTACTATCCGGAGGGGGGAATGTGCCGCCTACAACGCCAGCATTCAGCAAGTCAAAGTCACCTAGCCCGGCACGCTCACCTGTGCTGACATAGGCAAGCACGCCTTCAGGTGGAATCTCACCTGTAACGGTGAATTCAACTGTGATGGCACCACTACCCTCGGAAAGAGGACGACGTTGCTCTGCAACATTGATCGCAATTTCAGGTGTTGATGTGGGTGCGGGAACTTGATCATCGGTATCGTAGACCGTGATGCTAGCGCTATCTGCAGACGCAATATAATTCTCACCGGCTTCCACCGAGAAGCTCACGTCATGGGGACCTTCAGCATCCAGACCAAGACCGCCAACAAAGTTAATTACGGTATTAAACGCATCCATTCTGACCGTTAGGCCAGTGGCGTTGCCGTCTGCGTCATAGATAGCACCCAAGACTTCGCCACCAAATGTAGTGGGAACAAAGTTAGAACCGTCAACGAATTCGGTGATATCGGCTAGATCGGTGTTGATATCTACGACTAGTCCCTCTTCGGGTATAGGAGCATCCGATTGAACTACAACACTCAAGACTGAGGTGCCTGCAGTAGGATTCTCAACCAGATTGGGGGTGAGTAAGTCACTACCGTCAAAGACACCGCCAACAACATCCACAGAGATGACCGGAGGGGTCTCTTCAATAGTTAGTGTGACTTCACTAGCCGCAGGGTCGGGATCGTAGGCTTCACCGTCTACGATATTAAAGGTGTAGGTCTCGGCACCTTCTCCTAGACCGTCTTTGAAGACGGGCAGCGTAATTGTTGCCGTACTTTCACTAATAATGGCAACAAAGCCGCCTGCGTCTGTATCGGGTCCTGGAGGTGCAGACAACCCGGTAAAGGTGACCGCATCTGGATTAAATTCACCTAGCACTCCGGCTGCATTGCTATCAACAAAGACAGGCAGACCGTCTGCTGGAATATCGCCAGTCACATTAAAGGTGACCGTTAGCGATTCTCCCTCTGCAACAGTAGTGCTATCGATGGATAGTCCGACAACAGGGGACGTGCCATCAATAATTCCATCGGGGCTATCCTGCAGTGTGAGGGTAACGGGGGCGCTGCCTGCCTCAACTTGATAGCCATCACCGCCTAATAAGGTAAAGGTGATGTCTTCATTGGCTTCGGCAAACACGTCGTCAAAGATTTCAAACTGGAAGGATGCGGTGCTTTCAGTCAGGACCAGCTCCACCGTGTTGAAGTTAGGCGGTTGCAATCTGCCAATCAAACGGCCGCCCGCGATGCCAGTGGATTCACCGCCCAGGAGCAGAACTTCATCAAAACTACCTGTTTCAGCATTGGTCCGTGGACGGCTGTTATTGTCAAAGTCAAAGAACCAGTCGAGCTGATCTGCATCAATCTGTAAGGAGACTGGTAAGCCACCGGAGACATAGTCGCCATCGGCATCTAGGACAACTTCGGGAAGAGTACCGCTGGTTTCTAGGGTGAAGGTAACAATGGAGCCTTCGGACTCGGTCAAGGTGGTTATATCGGTACTTAGATTTACCGTCGGTTCCACGGGGGCCGCATCAGCAATATTGATGGTGATACTGCCTGCATCGGCATCCACTTCATAGGCTTCACCGTCAATCACCTCAAAGGTAAAGGACTCAGCAGCTTCATCCTCGTCAGCACCTTCATCAAAGGCGGCTAGGGTAATGGTGGCCGTGGGCTCTGTGATGGTGACGAAGAAACCACTATCGCCTTCTGCAGGAGAGGGGAAGCCATCAATACCGGTGGTGGTGACGTTAGCAATGTCAAACTCAGTCAGGCTTCTAATCTGATTTTGAACACTGTTGCTGTCGTTAATAAGGACTTGTAAACCCTCGGCAGGAATCTCACCGTCCACCGAGATAGTCAGTGTTACCGGGTCTCCGCCCTCAATTAGATTGCTATTGTCTACACTCAAGCTGACGGTAGGTCCAGCAGGCTGTACTTCATCGGAGATGGTCAGTGTAGTGCTGGCCGCAGCGGTATCCACTTCATAGAGTTCACCATTGGCGAGGGTGAAGGTAATGGGCAGAGGATCTTCAGCCAGGATGTCATCGAAGACATTTAGACTAATGGTGGCTGTGGGTTCTGTGATAGTGACAAAGAAGCTACCGCCACCGCCGTCGCCCACCTCAGGTAGGCCAGCAATACCAGTAGTAGTGATGTTGCCAAGGTCAGCCAGGTCAAACTGTCCCAAGGAGCCAGGGACATCACTTTGCACCAGCACCTGTACCCCCTCTGCCGGAATATCCCCCTCAACATTGAAGGTAACTGTGAAGGTATCGCCCTCGGCCAGATTAGCTTCAGAGACGGATAAACCAACGGTGGGACCAACACCAGGACCGCCGTTATCGTCGGTGATGGTGAAGATACCGCCGTTCATGTTGGCATCGACGGTGTAGCCGTCACCGTCCACAAGCAAGAATTCAAACTCTTGGGCACCTTCTTCGAGGATGTCATCAACGAAGTAGAGCTTGAAGGAAGCTTCAGGGGCATCCAGACGAATTTCTAGTGCACCAGTGGCGGGATCAAAACCAACAATGTCTGAATCAACAAACTCTGCCGGAGGATCGGCCGCAAACTGATCGGTGAAGGCAAAAGCAGAACCGCCGCCCGAGGTATTCAGGTTGACGACGAGGCCATCTTCAGGAAAATCACCGGTAACGGTCCATTTCCACTCCACTAAGTTGTTGGCGTCTTCTTCGGAGAATGTATTCGGCGTCACCTCAAAACTAACCACCGTTGGACCACTGTCGACAGGGGGATCTACAGGCGGGTCGACAGGCGGGTCGACAGGGGGATCAACAACAGTTGCTTCACCGACATTAAAGGCCAACGTATAGTCGCTATCGGCACCTAACTGCTGCAGCGCAAAGGTATAGGTACCAGCGGGCAATGGGCCTTCAAACCCTTGTCCACCAAAGTTTGCTCCATTGGAGCCGTTGCCGATGTTGTCTAGGATATCGGTACCAACAGCGCTGGCACCAAACAGGGTATACCCCAGAAATTCGCTAACATCTGCGCTGTTGTCTAGGGGCTCAGTAAATGTAGTCCCTGCTTGAACTCCAATAAAGGCAACATCATTGGGACTGTAGGACTCTAGGTCAATAGAATCCAATTGGGAGCCCTCAGGAACGGTAACCGTTACATATTCTTGATCCCCACCACCAGTGGTCGCCGATAGGCGGGTTGTTCCTTCGCTCAGATCTAACGTTAGAGGGGCGTTAGGATTGTCAGAAATGTCTCCACTGACAGCTTCATCGTAGCCGTTAGTGGGTGGCTCAGGCGCACCAGGTAACTGACTCTCGGTATCTGCGAACAGTACCGTACTACTGGCACCATTAGGATCAATGGTGTAATCGCTGACGTTGGTAACTGCGTTTTGATCTTCAGGGGCAATCTGATCCGCTGTTACCACGGAGAGGGTAGCTTCTACCAAACCATCAAAGGTTTCTGGCAAAAAAGTGTCAGGCTCAACGTTGTCAAAAACGTCGAGCGTAACTGTTGCAAATGTAGACCCTTCGGTAATTTGGACCGCTAGGCCAGAATTATCAACGTTGGTTTGGGTGGCTAAGAGATTGAGATTTTCAAATTGAGGATTTGCGATCGCACCCGGCAAATCCAGTCGATTTAAGATTTGCTCAGTATCGCTGTCAATATAAACCTTTAAACCACCCGCAGGGGCTGGCTCATCTAAGTCAAACCGAAGTGTTAAAGAAGTTCCTTGATCTTCAACTAAAGCGTTGAGATCACCATCAAACGTCGTGGAAGTGGATAAACTAACCTGAACCACAGCGAACAATTCTCCAATATTATTTAGCTACAAATGCGTCTAACAATCTGAATTCTCAATCTCAGCTACGACAAAATTGACATACCAGAACATGCTTGCCCAGAGACTTTACATGACTCGTCTAGTGGTCACGCAACATAGGACAAACAAAACAGCTAACAGCCTGCCTCTCCGTCAGAAGAAGTACAGTTAACTATTAACTCAACAGATGAAACGATAATTTTCTGGGCTCACCTTGTGTTCAATAAGGCTTGACTCCAATTAATGATGCATAACGAGTGAAATTCAGAACATATACGGAAGCACTTCTTGAAGCCCTCCTGCAAACTCAAAAGAGAGCACTCACAACGACAGTTAAACTACACACAAAAAAGATGCATCTTGGCAGATACATAATGTCCCCCCGGACAAGAGTTAAGGGGATTAAAGTATTGAATTTTGTTTAATCCCCATCTATTAGCTATTGGGATCGGATGTCAATAACCAATGGACTTTATAGTACCATCCTTTTTTCTGTGAGCTGTGAACTATTTCTTAAAAAGTTATTACGAGAAGTCTCATTCAATACATTAAGGGGATTTTCGATAACGCCCGCTTATCGTTTCCTTCAAATGCTTCCAATACAAACTATTGAACGGACAAGATTTAGCATCAGACGCTTAACCCATTGCTCAATGTCAAGGCTTACGTCTGATTAACAATACGGAAAATCACAAAACACATCGGCTGTAACCCATGCAATGTCTCTCGATGTAAGTGTCTCAGACAGCAATAATATCGGCTAAAACTCTTGTCTGCCAGAATCTTTGTAAAGTTCTGTCACCAGGCTCATGGATCTAATCCTGTTAAGCAAGGCTATTGAGAATAGATGTTGATTATTCAAAAAGAAGACCGTCGAGGATGGGTTAAAGAATGTAAATGTAGATTGGCAGCAGATTTGCAACATTTGCAAATCTCAAGCATTAAGACGTTGAATTTTCTTCTACGCATGGTGCATGCACAGTGTCAGCATCAGGGATGAGCTGCTCTACTTTTCGTAAAGTTGTAAAACAATAGCCCAGACTGCCGACGGCAACCATTGCGATCGCACTCCCACAATACAACAACGCAATACCACTGCCGGGTCCGGTCCCAAGCCAAGGACCAAACACTGGCGCTAGCCACCCGCCAGATGCCATCGCCGGTTCAAACACATAGTCAGCCAGGGGACCGGCAAGCAGGGGGGAGAATGCCCCCACCAATAATCCCACCAGCGTATCCGCCGCCAGCACCTTGCCCTGAATCGCCGGGGGTACTTTGGCATACCAAATGGCATTGCTCGAACTAAAGATCAAAGGTGTGTGCAGATGGGCAAAAAACTGAGCCGGAAACCAAATCCAGGCGGACTGCCCCACACCCAAGGCCAGCTTGCTCACACCTGTGCCGATAAAGCCGAGCAGCATGCCATCAATGCGGCGATTAAACCCACCCCAAATACTGACCGCTAAGGCCCCAACCACACCGCCGACACCGGCCATAGTCGTCACGGTCCCCAACAGTTGAGCATCTCCCCCAGTGCGGGCCAAAATCATTGGGTTATACAGGGCTCGACCCATGTCATTGGGAATGGCAAATAGGGTAAAGGCAATCACCATCGCGCTTAGTCCAGGGCTAGCCTTGATATAGCGAAACCCAAAGGTTAGATCGCTGAGGTTAAACTTGAGGGCTTTCTGTGTAGGCTCGTCTGATAGCTGTTGTTCTAAGCTTTTTTCTTTGGTCTCTGCTTGTGAGGGCTGGGGTAGCTTGACCGACAACAGCGTGCCAAAGGCGACCGTAAATGTGAGTAAGTCAATTACCATGATGCCCCCCAAGCCAATTTGAGGATAAAGGCTGCCCGCAAATACCGGAGACAAAATCGCCGCCGAAAATCCTAACGCCGCATTCAAACTACCGGCTCGAGTGTACTGAGCCTTGGGTACCATCAGAGCGATCGAAGCCGAATAGGCCAGCTGTTGCAGCTGACTAAAACAACCATGCACCGCCATCACCGCACACAGATGCCACACCTGTAAGCTACCCGTCAGCCACAGTACCCCCACAACGGCTGTGGAGATGGCTGCACTGGTGTCTCCTAAAAGCATCAGCCGCTGTCGATTAAACCGGTCGGTAATCATCCCGGCAAATAGGGTGACCACGATGCGCGGCAGCTGGGCAAAAAATAAAACCAGCGTCAGGGCCGTCGCCGATTCTGTCTGGTCCCACACCCACAGGGTGAGGGCAAACACCGTCATAAAGCTGCCCAGGGTGGACACCAGCTGGCCGACCCAGATGGTCAGAAACGTTTTCACGCGTTAAAACTCCCAGTTAAGGCTGGCCTCTACCGAGAAAGGCTCCCCTGGATTGACTCGAAACTGATCGCGGGCACTTTCAAAATAGTCAACATTAAACAGATTTTGGAAATTTAGCTGAGCCCTAAACTGGTCTCCACGGTAGAAAATTGACGCATCGGTGCGCGTATAGCTAGGTAGGGTAAATGGATTGCGCAGATCGCCGTTACGCTCTCCTTGAAAATAGACGCCGATGCCCGCCCCCAAACCAGCCAGGTCACCACTTTGAATTTCATAGGATGTCCACAGATTGGCCGCATGTTTCGGCGCATTTAACAGCCCCAGCCCGTTCTCAAATACACTGTCTTCGCTAATGCGGGCATCGGTGTAGGCGTAGTTGGCAATAATATTCCAGCCTGGCAAGATTTCTCCAACAATATCAAACTCCACACCGTCACTGGCCTGTTCTCCCACTTGCACCTGGAAGCCATCGTTTCCAGGTGTGGGATCCTGGGTAACGACATTATTACGACGTAATTGGTAATAGGCCAGGCTCACCGCCAGGCGATCGTCCAACAGACTCGCCTTGATTCCCGTTTCAAACTGTTTGCCTTCCTCTGGGATAAACACATCTCCATCGATATTTCGGCCCAGGGTGGGGTTAAATGACTCTGTATAGCTGGCGTACAAGGAAACATTATCAACCGGTTTTAGCACTACCCCCAGACGTGGGGTAAAAGCCGTGTCATAGGTATTGATAGCAGCGGTATCACCTCGATTTACCGCATCTTGAAAGAACTGATCGGCGATATCAAAGCGGCCGCCCGCCACCAGCAGCAGCGTGTCAGCTATATTGAGCTGCGTCTGGCCGTATAGTCCTAAGGTTGTTGAGCGCGTCACACTGTTGCTACCGGGACGTTCAGGACTAATAAATGCGTTTTCATCAGGAAAGAACCGTTCAGTATCGTAATTGGGGTCAAATATCTGAAATGGGTCACTCTCTGGTGCCAGAAAGTTTAAAAATAGTCGTTGATTAATGATATCTACAGAGTCTTCGTAGGAAAACTCAGCCCCCAACAACAGGGTTTGGTCAAACCCTCCCACATCAATATTGCCGACAATATTGGCATTCAGCGTGTAGATATCTCGACTGCTGATGTTATCAATAAAGATTCGGTCCAACAGACCAAAGTCAGGCTGACCAGTAATTTGAGAAAAGCCTGTACCAACAACAAAGCTATCCTTAGGCGTTTCTTGAAACGATCCTAAAAATTCACCCCTAAACGTCCAGTCATCACTGAGGTCATAGCGCAGACGAGTTCCCAGGCGAGCTACCCGCGTTTCACTAGAGGTAATATCCGGCTCCCCTAAGTTAGCGTCCGGGTCCAGGGTACCGACTAGGGGCGCATCCTCTGGCGATAGTGCCGCCAGCTGGGGCAGCTCATTATTGTCTGCACCAATGGCTGACAACGCCGGCAGGCCCGGAGCAGCTCCATCCGAATGACTTTCCAGGTATTCAATATCCACTATCAAACTGCTGCGCTCGGTTCTGGCCAGCTCAAATGTGGGGGCAACAAAGAAAAACTCGCTACTTTCAAAATCCTTAAAGCTGCCTCGGTTTTCATAGGCCATATTCAAACGGTATCCCAGCACACCCGTTTCATCTAAAGGGCCTGTCACATCAAGGGAACCGCCGTACAAATCATTATTGCCAGTGGACAGCTCAAACTCATAGCGGGGTTCTTCAAGGGGAACCTCGGTCACCAGGTTGATCGTGCCGCCAATGTTGCCCGCACCAAAAAGAACCGAGGCCGGTCCTTTAAGAATTTCGATGCGTTCAATATTGGTGATGCCGGAGCCAATGCGAAGCGTATCGTCTCGCAATCCGTTGCGGAGCACGTTATCGCTTTCAAAACCACGAATAACGGCTGTTGTGGCCCGCAGTCCGGTGGCGGCTCGGCCAGCATTTACGCCGCTGGCATTGCGCAGGGTATCCGACAAACTTCTTGACGCCTGATCTTCTAGCACAGCCTCGGGGATCACCTGAATACCCTGGGGCACATTGAGCGGATCGGTATCGGTACGGGTACCGGCGCTGGCCGTGGGGACTCGATAGCTGGGCAGAAGCTCAGCCGCGACGATAATGCGCAGGTTGCCGCTGCCTTCAAACTCTAGGTCGGGGTCTGTTTCACCCAGAGCCGTGGTGACAATATCTAGCTGCAGAGCATTGACCAGCCGCTCTAGATAGGCATTCGGAGCGGTTTCCCCAGTGCCGACAATGGTCATTTGCACTTCACTGCCGCGCTGCTCCAGGGTGAGAGAGGCTACCGTTGGAACTGGGTTTAGCTGCTGATAAGTAGCGCCATTGGGCAGGGCTAATTCGGCCCCGGCAATATCGACCACCAGGGTGTTTTGCTCTTGGAACTGAAACACCTCTACCAAGCTAGGATCAGAGGTGACCAGAACAACCTGCAGACCATCTTCTAGCTCCGTCAAAACCACATCGGTGATTTGTGCAAGCTGCTGTTCGGATGGGGGCAACAGCTGGTCCGGAGCGACCTGGGGCACTGATTCGGTTGAGGAATCTTGAGCATTGCTAGACTCGATTAGTAATAGAGGTGCAGCCAGCTGACAGAAAAGAATTGGTACGATCGCAACGCCCCTACGAAAACTAGCACACTCAAAAAATGACTTCATGGACGCCTTTAATCTTCATCAAGAACCTCTGGTTCTAAAACAGGTGTTTCCAGTTCTGGCACTGGAGTTCTCACCGCTGGAGTAGATGCAGGGGCCGTAACGGATTCAACAGACGCTGCAGACGGCTCGTTATTTTCTGAAGCACCCTGGAGAGCTGTCGAATCTGCCAGCTCTGCTTCCCTGTCGGTAGATGGCTCTGAAACAACCGGCACAGGAGGACTAGCACCGGCTGGAGGCGAACTTGCTGGTGAAGGCGCAGACGCATTAGCCAACGGTTCACTAGCAGTCTCTTCTGATAAATTTTCTACCGGATCTGCAGACGAATTGACGGCTCGCTCCTCAGCATTATCAGGTTGCACCCGACTGGCCGATATAGCCGGAGTCGACCGAGTGCTTGTTTGCTGTGGTGGCAGCTCCACTGAGCGAATCTCACCAGCCTGTTGCGCCTCAGCATGCTGGTCTGACCCTGCCATCACAAAGGTTACGTCTACAGATACCTGTCCGCCCACACCTTGGGAGTCACGAAAGCGCCAATTTTCTTGGGCTTCAGCCAGAGCGGCTCGATCAAAAGCAGCGTTGCCACTGGAGACTGCTACCTCAGCCTGCACCACCCGTCCACTGCCATCAAAAATCACACTGATAACGGGCTGACCCTCGATCTGTTCTCGCCGTTCAGTCAGGGGATAGTCTGGCAACGAACAGGGATTACAGGTCACTGAACGTGACGTAGTACGCTGGCGCGCTTGATGTACCGGCTGACGGCTCGGGTTCGGTGGCGGCAGCGGTAGGTTAATTTCAAAATCGCCCTCTACCGGCGTTCCTGAACCAGGGACTAGACCAATGGCAGTGGAGTCACCGATGGCCCCTTGCCCATCTATAGCTCCATTTTCGGTTGCGATCGCGACCTCTGCTGGCACCGTATCTATCGACTCAGTTCTAGTAGGCACCGGTTCGGCAGCCGTCGCCAAAGGCGGAGCAGAAGGTTGCTCTGCCGCCGCTGCGGGTTCATCGGGTGGCGGCTCCAAAACCTCTGCTTCCGGGGAAGGAGCCTGCTGGATCGCCTCCTCTACAACGACGACCTCAATCGACGTAGTCTCTAACTCGACAGCGGGATCGTATGCCCCCATTAATCGGGCCGCGAACCGAGCCGCTAGGGGCACCGAAAACACATGAAACCCAGTAGCGACCAAGGCACCCAAAGCCAGAGCCCGCCACATGAGCCGGATCTCCCGACGGTATTGATCAAAACACGATTTAGAAAACCCCATCACAGCTCCAATGCCAGCATTTCAATTTCTAGCACCCAGATTTCTAGCACCCAATTTCCAACACCCACCCAAACAATCAACTACGCAATAACCTGAACTTCAGCTTGCCAACCTTATCAGTAATCGTTCGCAACATAATAACGATACATTACAACTATGGGAAAATGTGAGGTATTCACTCAGCTACGGACATTAGTTACCCCTAAACTTAAAATGGCTCAACGTCAAGCACAACAGCTATTTTGCACACTACTCACCATGCCAAAAGCTACTTGACATCTAATCGCATTAACCGTATGTTACTAGGCTATGGGTAGAAATATTGACGGACTAGCCGACGGCATCTTTTGTGCTTTTGAACCTTTCAAAGGTGGGATTCTCAGTTTATGAATGCATTATTTACCGCAGGCGGCATCGTCATGTGGCCCCTACTTTTGTTCTCCATTGCAACGCTGATTCTAACGGTAGAGCGCTCCGTATTCTGGTTTCGCATAAACCGACGTCAGCGACCAATAATTAAGCAAGCATTAAATCTTTATCGTCAGCAGCCAGCCGAGGTCTTTCCACTGCTAAAACGGAATCTTAATTTTCCGATGTCTCGGATCTTTCTTGAGGCATTGGAGTTGGAAGAAGCATCCCCCAATCAGTTTCGGTTAGCATTAGAAGGGGCTACCTACGCAGAACGCCCTTTACTCAAGCGATTTTCGAGCGTTTTTCAAACCATTATTGCGATCGCTCCACTCCTGGGTCTACTCGGCACCATTTTGGGTCTGATTCGTTCGTTTGCTGCCGTGCGCATTGGTGAAATTGGAGCCAATGCCAATACAGTTACTGGCGGTATCAGTGAAGCATTGGTCTCTACGGCAGCGGGGATGGTTGTCGCCATCTTTGCCCTGGCCGTATTCAACATTTTTCGAGCATTTTACCGTCGCCAAATGGACCTGTTGCAGGAATGCACCAGCCAGTTAGAAATTGTGCACGAGTGGCATTATCAACGAGCTAGTCAACAGGAGAGCGTTTTGCATGCGCGGGTTCAATGAAGAGGCGGAAGATAACGTAGAGATCAACATTTTACCAATGATCGACGTCATCTTCGCCATTTTGTCCTATTTCATCATATCTACGCTTTTCCTGACTCGATTTGATGGGTTACCCGTAAGTCTGCCCGATGCCCAAACATCAGAGCGCCAACCCGATGCCAACTTTACGGTGACCGTAGATGCCACAGGACAAATTTCCCTTAATCGGGACCCTATCCAGATTGATGCTCTCAAAAGCACTATCCTAAAGCAGGTTAACCCTGGTCAAACAACTGTCGTCACCATCCATGCCGATGAAGATGCCTCCCATGGCAAAGTTGTTAGCATCATGGATGAGGTTAGAACTATTGATGGTGCCAAGTTAGCCATTGCCACTCGTCCAAAGGAGGAATAGCCATTTATTTTTTCCACGCACCCTTCACTGACGATGGCTCTACTAATGAATTTGATTCTTATTTATAGAGTCCATAGACTTAGGCCTACAAAACTCACCTGCAGCTGAGGTTCAACCCGCTTCAATTTCTTAGTTTTTATCAGTATTAAGATTAGCTAAAGTCTCTCATCACATGCATTACAGACTTTATAGGCATCTCTGTACGCAAACGTCAACAGCAGCATTGAGACAGGTCATAAAGATAACTCGGTTTTGCTTTACGGGAACTATATGATGATGTACTATTGAGAATAGTTCCGATTTCTTCGCAACAGTCGCACTCTTCACCACAAAGTGGCAGTAGCTAGTTAGGTTGTCGTCAAGAAGCGTTAAAGACAATTGCTTTCGACATATTACTTGTAGAAGCTGACAAGAAAGTTTCGGCAGGCAAGAGTTTTGTGGGTAACCCAGCAAAGAAAGTTTTAAGGCAAACGATCCGATGTAATTAAGCTGAGGAAAGTAACAGGCAAAAGGTATGGCAAATCGACTGGCACATACAGAACTATTTCAGACAGTGAGTAAAGACCTACTGTCTGAAATGGGAACGTTGGTAGACGTGCTGCAGTGGAGAGCATCTCGCCAGTTTGATCAGACAGCCTGTCAGTTTCTACCTGCTGGCATCGATAACATTGCTCAAGCTGCCCAAGCCAACCGTTGGACCTATGCTGACCTAGATCGGCAAGCGCGGGCTATTGCTGCTCAGCTAAGGATCTGTCTGTCGCCACAGGAAGCCTCTCAACAGCGAGTCTTACTTGCCTATTCTGCGGGCTTAGAGTTTATAGCCGCCCTATTTGGTTGTTGGTATGCGGGTGCGATCGCAGTCCCTGTACAGCCTGCCCGTCGCCATCAGGGCGGAGCACGCTGGCGGCATATTTTGCATAATGCCCAGGCGTCTGGTGTTCTAACCTGTCAGGAGCTGTTGCCTGACGTAGAGCAGTTAACCGCGAGTCAAACGAGCCGTGAGTTCTTCTGTTTAGCCACTAACGGATTGACTAAACAGATTGAGCAGCCAGCGACTCTAGCGCCTCACACTTCGCAGCCGGTCTCAGGGTCAGCTCTAGCCCTGCTGCAATACACTTCTGGGTCCACTAGTCAGCCAAAGGGCGTCATGGTCAGTCATGCCAGCCTGATGCACAATCTGGGCCTGATCTATCAGCACTTTGGCCATGACTCTGAGAGCCACGGTGTCATTTGGCTACCGCCCCACCACGACATGGGTTTAATTGGTGGTATTCTGCAACCCATCTACGGCGGGTTTCCAGTTACCTTGATGCCGCCAGAATCTTTTTTACGGCAGCCAGTACGATGGCTACAGGCAATTTCTCACTTCCGAGCAACAACCAGTGGCGGACCTGATTTTGCCTATGATTATTGCCTCAACAAAATCACCTCTGCCCAACGACAACAGTTGGAGCTCAGCAGTTGGCGACTTGCCTTTACCGGAGCTGAACCCACACGAGCACAGACATTGGCTGACTTTTCGGCCACCTTTGCTAGCTGCGGGTTTAAGACAAAAGCCTTTTATCCCTGCTATGGCTTAGCAGAGGCAACTCTTTTTGTGTCAGGCGGTCATCAAGATGCCCCTGCTAAAATTCGGAGCTTGAGTCGTCAGGCGCTTAGTCAGGGCAGTGTGGTGGACAGGCCTTCTGTATACAAAGAGGCGATCTCCATTGTGAGCTGTGGTGATGGGCATACAGATCTGATCATTGTTGATCCAGACAGTAAACAGCCCTGCTCAACCGACCGAGTAGGTGAGATTTGGCTGAGAGGAGAGAGTATTGCCCAGGGATACTGGCAGAATCCTGAAGCAACCCAGGAAATTTTTAATGCTTACTTACCTGACGGCAGTGGCCCTTACCTGCGCACAGGTGATTTAGGCTTTTATGAAGACCGCTCTCTTTATGTCACCGGACGTCTTAAAGATTTAATCGTAATTCGCGGGCAGAATCACTATCCTCAGGATATCGAACAAACTGTTGCCCAGAGCCATACAGATCTGAACCCATATGGTGCTGCTTTTAGCCTTGATGTAAAAGGGCAAGAGAGTCTTGTTATTTGTCAGGAGGTAAATCGTAAAGCACTACGACAGCTAGATACAGAGACTATTGTTGGGGCAATTCGAGCAGCCGTCTCTCAACATCACGGACTACAAGTATCAGCAATTTGGTTACTTAAGCCCAGCCACTTACCTAAGACCACCAGCGGCAAAGTACAGCGGCATGCCTGTAAAACGGCATTTCAGGCCAAAACGATCGTGCCCGTTGGAGAATGGTCTGCCCAACCATTGGCTCCGCTTCCTAGTTCCAGCCCAGCAGCAGCACCTCATACTGACAATAGCAACAAACTTTCCTCCCTCCTCACCTGGCTCCGTCAATACGCTAACGATTCCATCAACTCTCGCCTTATGGACGAGCGTCGCTGTATCTCACCAGGGATAATTCTGGACTTTGGTAACCAGGGGCTATTGGGTATGCAGGTGCCCCAGCAGTATGGTGGGCTCGAACTGGGTAATCAGGCCATGCTGAAGGTATTAGAACAGCTTGGAGCCATTGATCCCACCCTGGCTCTCTTTGTGGGCCTCAATAATGTGCTCGGCATTCGTCCTATTTTGCGCTATGCGCAGTCTGAGCTGCGAGAGCAACTATTGCCAAAGCTTGCCACGGGCCGAGAGTTAGCGGCCTTTGCCCTCACCGAGCCAGGAGCGGGATCTCACCCGTTTGGGATGACCTCAAAAGCGACGCCCACCACCGATGGATGGCAGCTCAGTGGGCAAAAAATCTGGAGCGGCTCTGCTGCCTGGGCGGGTGTGATTAACGTATTTATAAAACAGCATGATGCCAAGGGCAACCCCGTGGGTATCAGTGGGTTTGCCGTGCAAAAGGGTACATCAGGTCTGCGTCAAGGGCCAGAAGCTCTCACCATGGGTATGCGCGCCATGGTGCAAAACACTGTTTTTCTAGATCAGGTGCCGGTAAGTAGCGCCCAGCTGTTGGGAGAGGCTGGCGCAGGTATGACTGTGGCGCAAGACGCCATGATGTATGGGCGTTTGGCCATTGCTGCTGCTAGCGTTGGTGGGATGAAGCGCTGCGCTCAGCTAATGCTGCGGTATAGTGCTCGTCGAACGATCTCCACTGGTCGACTGTTGGACAATCCGGTGACACTTACGCGATTGAGCTGGTTGACAAATGCGATCGCAGCTCTAAACAGCTTAGTCACCCTCACCGCCCAGCGTCTCGATAATGGGCAACCAGTCCCGAAAGAAGTCTATGCCGCCTGCAAGATCATTGGCCCTGAATTTTACTGGCAAGCCGCTGACAATCTAGTGCAGTGCCTGGGGGGGCGCGGCTATATAGAGACTAACTTAGCGCCCCAAATATTGCGCGATGCTAGGGTTTTAAGGATTTTTGAAGGGCCAACAGAATCCCTAGCCATGTATTTAGGGGCAAGAGTCCTGAATCAGCCCAAAGCTTTAAGAGATTTTTTGACAGAACTGAATCTGATAAATCTGGCCGATGCGCTATTTGAAGCCGCCGATCAAATATTAACTTACTATCTCAGCCCACAGTCACCATTTGCCGAGATTGTTGCCAAACGCCAGGCTAGCTTTGTGGTGGGAGAGGTTGCCGCATGGACATTGTTGGTGGCCGCTCTAACAGCCACATCAGCCAACGCGTCAGAAATTGAGTGGGCACAGGAACATCTTGAATACAGGATCGCCCAAGCCATGGTAACCACCCCTGATATAGCAGCTGTTGTTAGTTCATTAGCGGTGACGCAACACATTCACCACTATCAGGACAGCATTGGCGAAATTGATCAAACCCCAGCGGGAGCCGATGAAAAACTGGATGAATGGCTAAGACCAAAGTCACCAGACATTTCTAGTGCGGCAGAACATCGGACAGATCAATTATCAGATATTACTCAATCTAAACAGTCGGAGAGTTCTTCTCCAGACAAAGCTCTATTCAAACAAGAAAAGAACATTGAGCAATGGTTGGTACAGTGGCTGATCCAGCGGTTACGGATAGAGAGTTCACAGATTGAGGTTAATAAAGCATTAGCTGATTACGGCGTGGATTCAGTCATGGCGGTCGAACTTGCCCAGGATCTAGAAGACTTTCTCGCCTTGTCCCAGCCCCTTGAGGTCACACTGGCATGGAGTTTCCCCACCATTACAGACCTGGCGCGACACTTGGCGACTGTATCGACCGGATTGTCATCGTCTCAGCCTGCCTCAGCTTTGCCATCTTTAGCTGAGGTTACTAGCCCATCAGCCGATTTAGCCAATCTATCTGAAGCCGAACTAGCCCATGCGCTGGCAGCCGAACTGGCTACAATCAACAGGAGGTAGTCATGATCCAATCTCGCTGGCCTGCTGCAAATGAACGTTCTGAAAGCGAACCTTCTAACTATCGCGATTTGTTACGAGAAGCAACAGTTCAAATTCGGCGATTGCGAAACCGCCTGGATGATGTTGAACAGCGACAGACCGAACCGATTGCGATTGTTGGCATGGCCTGCCGATTTCCAGGCGGTGCCAATAATCCAGACGCGTATTGGCAGCTACTGCGTGACGGTATTGACGCCGTAGGAAAAATTCCTGACCAGCGTTGGAATATAGACAGCTATTACGATTCAGACCCGGCTGCACCTGGAAAAATGTACACCCGTTCAGGCAGCTTTGTTAACAATGTTGATCAGTTTGATCCCCAGTTTTTTGGCATCTCACCCCGCGAAGCCCACAGCCTCGATCCACAACAGCGGCTGTTACTGGAGACTAGCTATACCGCGTTAGAAAATGCGGGTATTCCTGCTTTTGATCAAAAAGGCAGTGCGACAGGTGTCTTTGTCGGTCTGAGCTTTGATGACTATGCCCAGCGCAGTGTGCGCTCGGGTGATCCGGCCCAAATCGATGCCTTTAGCAGCCTGGGAAATACCCGCAGTATTGCAGCTGGGCGCATTGCCTATGTGTTTGGCTTTCAGGGGCCAACCATGCAGCTGGATACCACCTGCTCCTCATCTCTGCTGGCGGTGCATTTAGCCTGCCAGAGTTTACGTAGCGGCGAGTGCAATCTGGCCTTAGCGGGGGGGGTGAATCTCATGCTCTCCCCAGAGGTCACCATTGGTTTTTGTAAGCTCCAAGCGCTGTCACCAGACGGGCGGTGTAAGACATTTGATGCGACTGCCGATGGCTATGGGCGCGGGGAAGGCTGTGGTGTAGTGGTCCTAAAGCGCTTGGGAGATGCTGTTGCCAACCAAGACAAGATTCTTGGCCTAGTCAAAGGCTCTGCGGTCAATCATGATGGCGTCAGCAATGGTCTCACTGCTCCCAATGGCTCTGCCCAAACCGCTGTTATCCGTCAGGCAATGCTCAATGCCAAGCTAACACCTCAACAGATCCAGTATGTCGAGGCCCACGGCACCGGCACATCGCTGGGGGATCCAATTGAACTCATTGCGCTAAATCAGGCGCTGAAAGATCGTTCTACCCCCCTCTTAGTCGGCTCAGTCAAAACTAACTTTGGCCACCTAGAAGCAGCGGCAGGTATGGCCGGTCTGATGAAAATCATTCTCTCCCTACAGCATCAGCAGATTCCACCCCATTTGCATCTAGATACCCCTAATCCCCATATTCCCTGGGATCGTTTAGCCATTCAGGTGCCGACACAGCTCACTCCCTGGCCTGCTACCCAGGAACCCAAACGGGCAGGGCTGAGTGGATTTGGTATGAGTGGCACCAACGTTCACATCATTCTCGAAGAGGCGACACCTACAGCCGATGCAACGATGCCAGTTGAAACTGAGCGGCCTCTACATATTTTGACCCTGTCTGCCCGTAGTGATACAGCCTTAAAAGACATAGTCCAACGCTATCAAACCTGGCTTACCAATTCGGAAAATACCCTGGCCGATATTTGTTTTACCGCGAATACCGGCCGTTCTCATTTCAATCACCGCCTTGCCCTTAGCGCTGCTGACACAGCCCAGATGGGCCAGAAACTAGGCAACGTCTCCATAGAACTCTCTGCCAAGAATACTCGACAGATATTCCTCTCTCATCACCATAAAATTAGTTTTCTATTTACAGGTCAGGGCTGCCAATATGTTGGCATGGGGCGGGAGCTATACGAGACTGAATCTGTCTTCCGAGATGCTGTCAACCGCTGCGATCAGATTCTCTCTAGGGCAAACATTCCACTGTTAGAGATTCTATATCCGGACTTAGAACAATCGACTAATTATCAATTATCAATTCACGACACCGCCTATACTCAACCCACCCTATTCAGTATTGAATATGCCTTGGCTGAACTTTGGCAATCCTGGGGCATTGAACCTGAGTATGTTTTAGGTCATAGCATTGGCGAGTACGCGGCAGCCTGCATTGCTGGTGTCCTGAGCCTAGAAGATGGGTTACGACTCGTTACAGCGCGGGGGCGACTGATGCAAGCACTCCCAGCCGGTGGTGGGATGGCAGCGGTCATGGCATCCCAAGAACGGGTAGCGAGTGTGTTGGCAAACAGTACAAACGGCATCGAAATTGCAGCCGTGAATGCTCCAGAGAACACGGTCATTTCTGGTGAATTACAGGCTTTAGGAAGCGTGATTAACCAGTTAGAAGCCCAAGGGATAAGCGTTAAAAAGCTGCATGTTTCCCATGCCTTTCACTCGGCCCATATGGAACCGGTATTAGCAGAGTTTGAACAAATCGCTCAATCGGTTCACTTTAGCCAACCCGATATTGACATTATCTCTAGCGTCACTGGGCAGCTAGTCACAACGGAGATTTGCCAGCCTGACTATTGGGTAAATCAAATTCGCCAGCCTGTGAAGTTTTTAGCTGCTATAAACACAATCGCAGCTCAGGGCAGCAACATTTTTATTGAAATTGGACCTCGACCCACATTGTTATCCATGGGACAGATGTGTGCTCCCAAGTTTGAGGCCATCTGGCTACCTAGCCTATCACCGGCAAAAATCAAAGCCTCAGACCATACGCTATCAGACCTAGCAAAGACAGATTGGAAAACATTAACATCTAGTCTTTGCAAACTTTATGAAGCAGGCTACGGCCCTGACTGGGCCAGCTTTGATAAAGCCTATCCCAGGCAAACGGTAATTCTGCCCAATTATCCTTTCCAACGTAAACGCTATTGGTTAGAGCCTGCTCAGATAGCAGCGGGTATCCGACAATCTCTTACCAAAAAAGAATACTCTCCCCTGTTAGGGCAGCAGCTCTCCTTAGCGGGGAATACTGTGCGCTGTTATGAGACTCAGCTACCATGGGATGCTCCCCTAGTTTGGCAGGATCATCGGGTATTTAAGTCGGTCTTGTTACCAGCAGCAGCTTATCTTGCCATAGCGCTGGCGGCAGGTAAAGACATATTCAAAGCTGGTTACGGAGTTACAGATGTCTCGTTGTTTAAGGGGCTGTGGTTGGATGAAGATACGCCAACTCATCTACAAACGATATTGACCCGTCAGGCAGAAAACTATCAGTTTGAAATCCACAGTCGACAGGAAAACGCATGGATCAAGCACGGCGTTGGCATCCTAAAGCCCTTGTCTCAGTTGGATTTACCCAAGGTTGCGATCGCAAATATCCAAGCCAGGCTAACCAATAAACTCTCCGCGCAACAGTTTTATCAGCGATATTCAGCTCGCGGCATTGACTATGGCCCATCGTTTCAGGCCGTGCAACAGATTTGGATGGGGGATACAGAAGCCTTGGCTCGCGTGGATGTGCCGAGCGCAGATGCCACATTCCAAATGCATCCCGTACTACTAGATGCCGGGCTGCAGCTAGCGGGGGCCACCCTCGGAGAGGAGACAACCACCACCTATTTGCCCATAGCCATTGGACAGTTTAGCTGCCACCAGCCAGCGCAGGCCGTCTGGGTTTATGCACAGCGGCGGCTCCAGCAGACGGCTCAGCAGACGGGCCAGCCCGTCATTGACATTACCTGGGCTGATGCTGAGCATCAGGTTGTGGCCAAACTTCACGGCCTGACCCTACAGTCAGTGGAATTGGACTCTGAACCCATTGACCAGACCCACTCAACTGAATGGCTCCATCAGATCAGGTGGCAGCCGCAGCTATTACCCCAGACACCCGGTGAGTTTTTGTTACCCCCTGGGGACGTGAGAGATGCGATCGCACCCCAGTTCACCCAGCTAATTCAACAGTCTGACTTTCTCCGTTACCAACAGATCCAGCCTGATTTAAACACGCTTGCAGTGGCCTATATTTTGCAGGCATTCTTAGAGCTAGAGTGGGTTAGCGCATCGGAAAAACCCTTTACCAGTGAAGAACTGGCCAACACCTTAGGGATTCTTCCCCAGCATCGGCAGCTCTTTGAGCGCTGTCTAACCTTATTGAGCGAAGCCAAGATTTTAAACTTGGTGAATGACTTGAGTCCGTATCAATGGCAAGTAACGGCCAGTCTCCCCCTGAGCGATCCACAGCAGCAACTGCAACGGCTGCAGCAGCAACCAGCCCTCGCCGCTGAGCTGACGTTGCTCAGCCGCTGTGGAGAGAACCTTGCCGCCGTTTTCCAGGGAACAGTTAATCCGCTGGCTCTGCTGTTTCCTGAGGGAGACCTAACCGCCCTGACCCAGCTTTATCAAAGTTCAGCAGGTGCCCAGGTGATGAATCAGCTGGTGCAGGCTGCCGTCACCCAAGCTGTGAGCCAGACCTCCCAGGAACGTCCCCTCAGAATTCTAGAAATTGGTGCTGGCACCGGGGGAACCACCGCTTCCCTGCTACCACAGTTGGCTGATTTACGCCAAGCGATTAGCTATCTATTTACCGACATCTCACCCCGATTTACCACCGCTGCCCAAGCACAATTTCAGGCATACCCATTCGTTGAGTACGCGCTGCTAGATATCGAACGCCCGCCCACAGCCCAGGGATTCAACGCTAATTTTGACCTGGTGATTGCGGCGAATGTGCTCCACGCCACCGCTGACATTGAACACACCCTAAACCATGTGAGAGATTTGCTGGCTCCAGGGGGACAGCTAGTTTTGTTAGAAGGAACACAGCCTGTAGGATGGATTGACCTCATTTTTGGTTTAACCCCAGGCTGGTGGGCATTCACTGATAGCGACTTACGACCCAACCATCCCCTATTATCAGTTTCCCAATGGCAGCAGGTATTAGAAAACACTGGATTTGATACAGCCATTAACCTGAAGCCAGAGAATTCTACAGAGCTGTCCCAATCGGTCATTGTGGCCCAAGCAAACACTGGTGCAGCTAAGCAATGGCTGATTACAGGAGAGACTGAAACTACCGATGCACTGAGCATCTCACTCAAAAATCAACGCCAGACAGTAGAGATTGTTGACACCGTTTCCTCCATTGAACCAGTGCAATGCGCTGATCGCCTAGGGGGTCTAATCTTTGCTCTGCCCAGTGCCACCGACCAAACCGTTACAGACATCGCCAAACTCACATGTCAACACATATTAACACTGGTACAGACGCTAACTCAGCTGCCGCAGCCCCCTCGTCTCTATGTTATTAGTGCCGACGACGCATTATCTCATTTAGCCCAATCTAGCCTGTGGGGCATCATTCAAACCATACAGCTCGAACACCCCGAGCTGCATTGCACCCACATTCAAGCAGACGCTTCAGACACCCTGGTGGCAGAACTGCTGGCAAACTCCCCTGAGACCCAGGTTGTTTACACAAAAAATGAACGCCGGGTTGCCCGACTAGAGCCCTACAAACAAGGGACTTCATTGACTCAGCTCGTCTCCACCCAGCCTGGCACCCTGACCGGACTCAGCTGGCACCCTGTGGAACCCTCTCAGCCTGGTGTTGATGATGTTGTTATTCAGATACAGGCAACAGGACTCAACTTCCGAGACGTTCTGATTGCCATGGGTCAGTATCCGGAAACAGCACCCCTGGGCTGTGAATGTGTTGGCATTGTCACGACCGTCGGCGCTAACGTGAGTGATTTGATGCCAGGGCAAACCGTTATGGCCATTGCCGTCAACAGCTTTGCTCAGTCAGTGACGGTGCATCGCGACTTAGTCACTCCGGTGCCCGACGGCGTTACCCCCAGCCAGGCCGCCACACTGCCTGTTGCTTTCACGACGGCTTACTACAGCCTCTGTCACTTAGCCAACCTGCAGCCCGGCGAACGCGTACTCATCCATGCGGCCACTGGCGGAGTGGGGCAAGCGGCCGTACAGATCGCCCAGCAGGTCGGCGCTGAGATTTTTGCAACGGCCAGCCCCAGTAAATGGGATGCGCTTCAGTCCTTAGGGGTCACCCACATCATGAACTCTCGCACCCTGGACTTTGCTGACACGATTATGACAGCCACCAACGGGCAGGGAGTAGAGGTGGTTTTGAATGCGCTGCCAGGAGAGTTTCGCACCAAAAGCCTGGCTACTTTAGGTGCCCACGGTCGGTTTGTTGACATCGGGAAAGGTGATGGACTCACACCCAAAGAAATCGCCCAGCTGAGGCCTGATAGTCAGCATTTTACCGTTGACATAGCCGCCCTATGTCCTCAGCAGCCTGAGCGAGTTCAGTCAATGCTGCACCACATTTCACAGCAGGTGAGCCTAGGAGCATGGACTCCTCTGCCCGTAACAGAATTTACTCAAGGCAATGTGGTTCAAGCCTTTCGTACAGTGCAACAGGCTAAGCATGTGGGCAAAGTTGTAGTCACCCACCCCCCAGCCGCCCACGGGAGCTTGAATGAAATTCAGTTTCAAGACGATGCTGTTTATCTGGTCACAGGAGGTCTAGGTGGGTTAGGGCTGACCATAGCCCAGTGGATGGCCAACCATGGAGCCCGGCATATTGCCTTGCTCAGTCGCCGCGAGCCGACAGCCACCGCCCAGGAAACCATCAGAACACTGGCAGATCAGGGCATCACCATAACTGTGCTGTCGGTGGATGTCACAGATCGCACTGCGTTAGAACGTGCTCTCACTACGTTAAAAACAGACCCTCGGTTCCCAGGGGGCTTACGGGGGGTCATCCATGCTGCTGGGGGGCTAGACGATGGCCTCATGCAGCAGTTGGACTGGTCTCAGTTTGAACGAGTGCTCGCGCCTAAGGTAGATGGAGCCTGGCACCTGCACACCCTCACCCAAACAACTGAGCTGGACTTTTTTGTTTTATTCTCGTCAGCGGCAGCGTTGCTGGGCTCCCCTGGACAGGCTAACCATGCCGCCGCCAATGCATTTTTAGATGGCCTGGCTCACTATCGTCGCCAGGCTGGGTTACCGGGGCTCAGCATCAACTGGGGAGCCTGGACATCCGTGGGTTCAGCCCTCAAGTACCAGCAGCAGGGCGATCTTAAGCACCTGTCTGGAGTCGGCGTGATTACGCCAGAACAGGGACTGGCTCAAATGGAACAGATCTGGGCTACACCAGCGGCTCAAGTGGGTATTGTCCCCATTAATTGGTCGGAATTTCTGACTCAGCCACGGGTGAAAGATCTCCCCTTCTTCCAAAACTTACAACAGAATTCGTCCTCTGATTATGCTGCCACCCTGGACTCTACCCCATCCGCCAGTCTCTTTTTAGAGCAGCTGGACAAAACTGCGCCTGAACAGCAACGTCAGTGTCTAGATACCTACGTCTGCCAGCAGGTTTGTCAAACCCTAGGGTTCCAACCAGATGAGCTGGATCGACAAACAGGTTTCTTTGACCTAGGGATGGATTCGCTGACGGCGTTGGAGCTAAAGAACACCCTCCAGACCAATCTAGGCATATCGCTACCAAGCACGCTGGTATTTGATTATCCAACGGTGGCGGCTTTGCTAGATTACCTGGCAACACAGCTGCTAGAAGGAGAAATTAGCGGTGATTCTGAAAACAGCCAGGATCAGGATCCTTCAACCGTGATAGAGGTCGAACTACCGTCAGGGAATGCACTGGCGGCGTTGATGGACGAAAAACTGGCGGATATTGAGAGTTTACTAGGGGAGGGAGGTGGATCATGACCCGCAATCAGTCTCCCCACGGCCAGAGGCCCCATAACCAGAACAACGATCAGCGCATGGCCCGTGCTTTGCAAGCCATCGAGAAATTGCAGGCCAAGCTCACGACGTTAGAAACAGCTCGCACCGAACCGATCGCCATAGTGGGTATGGGCTGCCGATTTCCGGGGGAGGCCAATGATCCAGAGACTTTCTGGCAGCTGCTAGCAGACGGCAAGGATGCCATTGGCCAGGTGCCTGCCGATCGTTGGGATGCGGAGGCTTACTATGCCTCTGACCCAGCTGACCCTGGCAAGATTATCACCCGTCAGGGTGGGTTTATTGATCATTTACAAGAGTTCGACGCCGATTTCTTTGGTATTTCTCCTCGGGAGGTGGCCAGCATGGATCCGCAACAGCGGCTGCTATTGGAAGTGAGCTGGGAAGCCATGGAGCACGGTGGCATGGTGCCTGAAAAATGGGCCAGCCACCCCGTGGGCGTATTTGTGGGTATTAGCAGTCACGACTATTCGCAACATTTGTCCAAGCGGTCTGAGACCGAGATTGATGCCTATCTTGCCACGGGCAATGCCCATAGCGTAGCGGCTGGGCGACTGTCCTACAGCCTAGGGTTTACGGGGCCGAGCCTGGTGGTTGACACCGCCTGTTCGTCTTCTCTGGTGGCCGTACATTTAGCCTGTCAAAGCTTACGCAATCAGGAATGTGAGGTGGCGTTGGCGGGTGGTGTCAATCGCATCTTGGCACCAGAATTTAGTATTAATTTCTCCAAGGCGCACATGTTGGCTCCGGATGGTCGCTGCAAGGCATTTGCTGCCGCCGCCGATGGGTTTGCTCGGGGTGAGGGATGTGGCGTTGTTGTGCTCAAGCGGCTCGCCGATGCCGTGGCCCAAGGAGACAACATTTTAGCCGTAGTCCGAGGATCTGCCGTCAATCAAGATGGTCGCAGCAGCGGTTTAACCGTCCCCAATGGCCCAGCGCAGCAGTCTGTAATTCGTCAGGCATTGGCCAGGGCTGGCGTTAAAGCTGAACAGATTAGCTATATCGAGGCTCACGGTACAGGCACATCGCTGGGAGACCCGATTGAAGTGGGTGCGCTAGGGGCTGTTTTTGGTCAGAGCCATTCTCGCCAGCAGCCCCTATACATCGGTTCAGTCAAAACCAACATTGGTCATCTAGAAGCCGCCGCCGGGATGGCTGGCCTGATTAAGGTGGTGTTAGCGATGCAGCATGAGCGGTTGCCAGCCCATCTACATTTTCACCGACCTAGCCCCCACATTGATTGGGATGTGCTACCCGTTGAGGTTACAGCCCAGGGCATCCCCTGGACCAATAAAGCACAAAGCCGATGGGCGGGCATCAGTTCCTTCGGCTTTAGCGGCACCAATGCCCATGTCATTTTAGAATCAGCTGCGCCCGCTGCGACTCAGCCTAGGGTGGCTGAGGGTCCAAGTTTATTAACGCTGTCAGCCAAAGATCCGGCGGCCCTGAGGGAACTGGCTCGGCACTATGCTGCAAGGTTGACTCACCCAGATATAACTCTGCATGACCTATGTTGGAGTGCTTGGGCGTTGCGATCGCACCATCCCCACCGTCTCGCCATCATCCCTAAGTCTTCTGCCGATGCCCAAACCCAGCTAAACGAATTCACCCATGGCCAAGCGGCCCAGGCAATCGCTGGTCAAGCAAAACAACGCCCGCCCAAAATTGCCTTTCTCTTTACTGGCCAAGGCTCACAGTACATCAACATGGGGCGTCAGCTCTATGAGAACGAACCCGTATTTCAACAGACTATCGATCATTGTTCTAAGATTTTAGCAACAGAAGACATTAGCCTGTTGGCACTGCTGTATCCAGAGTCGGAAATCGAGAGTCAGGAATCTGAGCCTCAACAATTCTACGACTCTTCCCTGAACCAAACTGCCAATGCTCAACCTGCCCTCTTTGCCATTGCCTACGCCCTGACGGAGCTATGGAAATCCTGGGGAGTCAAACCGGACGGTGTCCTGGGCCACAGTATTGGCGAATATGCGGCGGCCTGTACGGCTGGCGTGATGGATTGGGACATCGGTCTGCGGCTAATGGCAGTGCGGGGACGGCTGATGCAGACATTGCCAGAGGGTGGCGGGATGGCCGCTGTGATGGCGTCGCCGGAGCAGATTAGTCCTTACTTGGAGGAGGGGGTTGCGATCGCAGCCCAAAACAGTCCTACCAGTACAGTGCTCTCTGGCCCTCAGGTCGCCCTGAAAAAAGTACTTCAGCGCCTTGAGCAACAGACTATTCAGACCCAGTCCCTAACTGTATCCCACGGCTTCCATTCTGCTTTGATGGACCCCATACTTAGGGACTTTGAGGCCGTTGCCCAGAGTATTGCGTACCAGCCACCCGAGATTGAGATCGTGTCTACGGTGACAGGTAAACCGGTCAGTAAAGAGATGACCAAAGCCAGCTACTGGGTGCGTCACATCCGCCAGCCCGTCAGGTTTTACCAGGGTATAGAAAGTCTAGCCGCTAACGACTATGACATCCTGATCGAAATTGGCCCTAAACCCACCCTGATCGCCTTGGGGCAAGGATGTTTACCCAGCTGGTCAGGGCATTGGTTACCCAGTCTGCGACCCAGACGGGATAGAGCTGCTGCAGACCGCCAAACCATGCTGTCTAGCCTGGGGCAGCTCTACGCGACAGGGGCTAAAATCACCTGGCCCGGTCAGCCCGGTCAGCGGGTCACCTTACCCACCTATCCCTTCCAAAGACAGCGTCACTGGATTGATATTCAGCCTGGCAAGGCGTTACAGCATTCTCTTTTAGGCAATCGCCTCACGCTCGCTCGCACCTCCTCTATCTTCTTTGAGAATGAAATTAGCTCTACTGTCGCACCCTTTCTGAAAGACCATCAGGTCTTTGGGGCTACGGTGCTGCCTGCGGTCGGTTATCTAGAAATGGCCCTGGCAGCTGGCAACATCGCTGGGGTCGGCAACAGTCTCACGGCGGTTACATTTCAGCAAGCCCTGCTGCTGGATACACCCCAAACAGTACAGCTCATACTCGCGCCTGACCATCGGTTTGAGATTCTCAGTCTGTCTACGGTCAGCCAGTCTGAGCCATGTCAGTGGATACTCCATGTTAGCGGTCGTTTAGCCAGCCGCTCTAGCCATGGGCTACGCGAACCCCATACGCTCAAAGCATTGCAGTCTGTGTGCTCAACCCAGATATCTATAAAAGACTGCTATGAGCGATTGTCAGCCCAGGGTGTGGAATACGGCCAGAGTTTTCGCGCCATTCAACAGCTTTGGATCGGTGAAAACCAAGTATTGAGTCGTTTACAGCTGCCCCAGACTCTAGCACCTAACCATGGGTACACGCTGCATCCAGTTCTGCTCGATGCCTGCCTCCAAAGCATCGCCGCTGTATTTATTGACCGCCCCCAAACAGACACCTATTTGCCCGCAGCGGTAGAACAGGTCTCTATCGCCGAGACAATAGCGTCTGCACCGATATCTAATCTATGGAGCCATATTCAGGTCAATCCCCAGGAGCATTATTTATTAGCAGATATTCATCTATGGACAACGACAGGAGACTATTTTGGCTTTTTGAAAGGCCTGAGGTTGCAACCTGCCAGTGTTGAGCGGGTGCTGATGTCCCAGGCCTCGACAGAAAAATTCCTAGATAGCTGGCTCTACACATTAGATTGGCAGCCTCAGCCATTGCCTCGGCTAGCATCCCCCACCGCCATTGCACAGAAGACTGCCTCCTATTTCTCCCAGGCGTTGCTCAAGCCAGACACTCAAACCTATCAGACACTGCTACCCCAGCTAGAGAGTTTGAGTTTGGGCTATGTGGTTAAAGCCATCATGGCGCTCAACGGTGATCAAACCTTGCCACTAGGCATAGAAGATACGGCCACTCTCATGGACCAGTGGCAGATTGTTCCAACTCAACGGCGGCTGTTCCAGCGGCTATGGTCGGTTGTTGCTGATAGCCTGCCCAGTCGTGACAACACAAACTGGCAACAGGTGGCCTCGCAGCAGGCGGCATTATTCACCCAGAACCCGGAGGCCAGAGCCGAACTCACCCTAATCCAACGGTGCGGCGAGAGTTTGGCTGATGTTTTGCAGGGTCGCGTTGATCCACTGACGCTGTTGTTTCCGTCCGGCGATCTAACGGACTTAACGCATCTGTATCAGTCGTCCCCAGGGGCGCGGTTGATGAATGACCTGGTAAAACAGGCCGTACTAGGTGCGATCGCACCCCTCTCTCGCTTCCCCCGCATCCTGGAAATTGGCGGCGGCACCGGCGGCACCACAGCCCATCTGCTACCACACCTCAGGCAGTCAGTCTATGCCTTTACCGATATTTCTCCGTTGTTTTTGGCTAAAGCACAGGAACGGTTTGCCGACTATGGCAATGTGGATTATCAGACCCTAGATATTGAAAAATCTCCTGCTAGCCAAGGGTTTGAAACAAATACATATGATTTGGTAATTGCATCGAATGTGCTCCATGCAACGGCTGATTTGGATCAGACACTGGAGTATGTGCGATCGCTCTTGGTCCCCGGTGGCCAGCTGGTGTTATTAGAAGGCACCCAGCCCTTAGTCTGGCTCGATCTTATTTTTGGCATGACCGCAGGCTGGTGGCAGCGCCCGACCCATCCGCTGCTGTCAGTCTCCCAGTGGCAGTCTCAGCTACAGACCGCTGGGTTTGTGGATATGGCGACCCTCACGCCGGAACAAGATTCAGAAGCGCTGGCCCAGTCTGTCATTCTGGGTGTTGCTCCGAAAATCCAAAAAACCGGTCTCCTGGTCCTAGCGCCCCCCATCCATCCACTGGGAATTCCCCTATCAGAATCGCTCAATGCCCGTTTAGTCTGGCTCGATCAGAGTTTTAAACAGGAGAATTTTACCACCAATGAGCGGCCTGAAAAAATTATCTACCTGACAGAAGCTCTCCAGGGCAGCCTGTCCTTAGAAACATTTACGCACCAGTCTTTAGAAGGCTTACTCCATCTAGTGCAGACCTTGGCCATCACCTCGGGGGTCATGCCTCAGCTGACGATTGTTACCCAGGGCACCGTTGATGGGCTCAGCTCTCCTGAGCTGGCATCGGTTTGGGGCTTGGAGCGAGTCATAGAGCTAGAATACCCGACCTTGCACTGTCGGCGGATCGATCTCGATCCGGCCATGGGCCTAGAGCAGCAGATAACCGTTCTCCAAGATGAGCTACAGGCAGCAGACTCTCCTGGAGCCGTCATGTATCGCCAAGGCCAGCGACGGGTCGCTCGATTAGCTCAAGCAGAGCCGGGACCAGCCGCCGAGACCGAGTCTAGGCTCTCTCTACCCTCTGGCCCCTTTCAGCTGGCTCTCCCCCGTAAAGGCACCCCCGACAACCTCCAAATTGTTCCCGTTGAGCGGCAACAGCCTGCTCCTGGTGAGGTAGAGATTCAGGTACACGCGGCAGGTCTAAATCTGATTGACGTCTTAGATACCCTGGCGCTGCTGCCCTTTGAGCGAGACTGGCTAGGGGTGGAATGTGCGGGTCAGATTGTGGCGCTAGGAGAGGGTGTCAGCGAGTTTCAGGTGGGCGATCCGGTCATCGCGCTGGCCCCTGGCAGCTTCCGTCAATATGTGACGGTGACAGCAGAGCTGGTGGGACATCGGCCCAACGCCTTTAGTGCCCAAACCGCCGCTACCGTTCCAGCCAACTTTTTGACCGCCGACTATGCGCTGCGACACATAGCTCGGCTACAGCCGGGAGAGAAAGTTTTGATCCATGCAGCGTCTGGAGGCACTGGCATGGCCGCTGTAAAACTCGCTCAACAGATGGGAGCTGAGGTTTACGCAACGGCTAGCCCGAGTAAATGGGAGGCGTTAAGAGACCAAGGCGTTATCCACCTCATGAACTCTCGCACCCTAGAGTTTGCCGATGAAATTATGGCCAAGACCGGGGGCCAGGGTGTCAACGTCGTCCTTAATGCGCTCTCGGGTGAATTTATCCCGAAAGGATTATCCGTATTAGCCCCCCAAGGACGCTTCTTAGAAATTGGTAAGCGTGATATTTGGACAGCGGCGCAGGTGGCTCAGGCCAGACCAGATACGCAGTACTACATTATTGATCTGATGGCGGTTGCCCGTCGCAGGCCCGAACAGATTCACAGCATGTTGCAAGGATTAAAACAACAGTTTGAAACTGGGCAGATTGCCCCTGTTCCCCATCAGGTCTTTCCTATTACTGAGGCGATTCAGGCATTTCGCCACATGCAGCAGGCTCAGCACATCGGCAAAATTGTGCTGGACTTTGACGTCCAGACACCGCCCACCATTCACCCCGATGGCACCTATCTCATTACCGGGGGTCTGGGGGGATTAGGTCTGGAAACTGCGGCGTGGCTGGTGGAACAGGGAGCCCGTCATCTGGCGCTGCTCAGTCGTCGTTCAAACCCTGATGCTGAGGCAACAGCAGCAATTGAACAGCTACGACAGCAGGGCACAGACGTCCGGCTGTTCCAGGCAGATGTGGCCGAGCGATCGCAGCTGGCAACAGCGCTGACCCAGATCAAAGCAACGCTCCCGCCCCTACGGGGTGTCATTCATGGGGCCGGGGTACTGCATGATGGTATGCTGCAGCAGCTCACCTGGGAGCAAATGAAACCGGTGCTGGCTCCCAAGGTTTGGGGAGCCTGGAATCTCCACGAGCTGACCCAAGATTTACCGCTAGATCTGTTTGTCTTGTACTCATCGGCAGCCGCGCTTTTGGGCTCTCCTGGCCAGGGCAGTCATGTGGCGGCCAACAGCTGCTTAGATGCCCTGGCCCATCACCGCCATGGGTTAGGGTTACCAGCCTTGAGCATTAACTGGGGTCCCTGGTCTGAGGTGGGTGCTGCGGCCACGGACGCTATCCATCAACAGATGCAGTCACGGGGAGTGGGTGCGATCGCACCCAGCCAAGGCCGACAGGCACTGTCCAAACTCCTGCTCCAAACCCCGTCATTTAACAGAGTCTCCCAGGTGGGAGTCATCCCCATCCGCTGGTCCCAGTTCCAGCAGCACATCGGCCATGATCCATTCTTTGCCAACTTTAGTCGACCGGTATCTGACCAGTCTCTACCTCTCCCAAGCACTTCGAGAGAAAGCCGCTCAGCCAGTAAGGGATCACCCAGCTGGCACACCCAGCTCAGCACCCTACCCCAGCGACAGCGCATCGGCTTCTTGACCCAGGCCCTCCAGACCGAAGTTTCAAAAGTATTGGGATGGTCTAACCAGAAAAAGCCCGACCCAACCACCAGCTTTTTCGACATGGGGATGGATTCTCTCATGGCGGTGGAGTTAAAGAATCGGCTGGACACCCATCTAGGCACTCCGGTGGCCTCCACCATCATCTTTGAATTTCCCACCATTCATACCCTAGCCACCCATTTGGTCGAGATGGTCTATGCAGCAGAGCCCCCACGCGAGCCTGGAGATTCTCTCAATCGAGAACAGGAAGAACCTGAAAGACAGCCAGAGCCGACTCTAGAGCCTCCCTCAGACATTTCGCCAGACATTGAACAAGAGTTAGCTGCCCTAGAAACCTTATTAAATCAGTCCTGACTACCCCATTGCCCCTGCCCCGCTAATTTGCCCCAACGGCCATGAGTGATTCCTTGAAACCTGCCAACAATGCCACGTCTGACCGGGTATTTCGTGCCCTGAGAGAAGCGCGATCTCAACTAGAAGCGATTGAGCAAGCCCGCAACGAACAGGTCGCAATTGTCGGCATGGCTGGACGGTTTCCAGGGGCAGACAACTTAGATAAATTTTGGGAACTACTGGTCCAAGGACGCTCAGGCATCCGCATGCTATCAGAGGAAGAACTGCTCGCAGCAGGCGTATCCGAGAATACCTTTAGTCAGCCCAACTATGTGCCCGCCTATGCCAGCTTTACCGACCCCACGCAGTTTGACGCCCGTTTCTTTGGCTATGCCCCCCGCGAAGCAGAACTGATCGATCCTCAGCACCGCGTCTTTCTTGAATGCGCTTGGGCCGCCTTAGAAGATGCGGGCTACGACAGCCAACAATACGACGGCACCATCGGCGTCTATGGTGGAGCTGCCCTCAACAGCTATATGGTCAATCTCCATGCCAACTCGGCGGTGCGAGACTCCACCGATCCGGTGCAGGCCGTAATCAGCAACGTCATGGGTCTGATGCCCACCCGTGTCTCCTATCACTTGGATCTCAAAGGGCCAAGCTGCGGCATTCAAACCGGCTGCTCGACCGCCTTGGTGGCTATTCACACCGCTTGCCAAAGTCTCCTCAACCACGACTGTGACATGGCCCTGGCCGGGGGCGTCACCGTCAGCAATGCCACCCCCCAGGGATACACCTACCAAACCGACGGCATCGCCGCCCCAGATGGGGTGTGCCGAGCCTTTGACGCCCAGGGTCAGGGCACCCTGTTTGGCAATGGCGTCGGTCTAGTCGTGCTCAAGCGCCTCCGGGCAGCCGTGGCCGATGGCGACCACATTTACGCCGTGATCAAAGGGTCCGCCATCAACAACGACGGGGCAGACAAAGTGGGTCTAACCGCCCCCAGCGTCTCAGGACAAGCAACCGTCATTCAAGCCGCCATTGACCAAGCAGGCATCGATCCAACCACCATCAGCTATGTAGAAGGCCACGGTACAGGCACCCCCCTGGGTGACCCGATTGAGGTAGCCGCCTTAAATAAAGTCTTCGGCCCAGGATTGGGTCAAGTCCCTAGCAATCACTCAGAACAATTTCGCTGCCCTCTGGGCTCGGTTAAAACTAACCTGGGGCATCTAGATGCCGCTGCTGGAGCTGCCGGACTGATCAAAACAGTGCTGGCCCTCAAGCACAAAGTCTTGCCTCCCAGCCTAAATTTCACCAGCCCCAATCCTCGCATTGATTTT
>JBCCAQ010000277.1:0-6937 GCA_039814735.1 Cyanobacteria bacterium P01_A01_bin.15 | reverse complement strand
TTTCACTGTTTGTCAAAGATTACGTCGAGATGAACGTACTTCGGATATTCCAGTCCTCATGTTGACTGCTTTAGGACAAACCCAACCTTTCATAATGAAGACAACTCTACGTGCAAAACTGCTACAGCATTTGGCTGGTAAGAAAAAAGCTGACGAAGGCTTTACCCTGATCGAGCTGCTAGTGGTTATCATCATTATCGGTATTTTGGCTGCGATCGCGCTACCGTCTTTCCTCAACCAGGCCAACAAAGCCAGACAGACTGAAGCTGTGACTAACGTAGGTGCCATTAACCGCGGTCAGCAGGCATACGTCCTTGAAAGAGCTTTCTTCTCTGATAGAATCAGCGGCCTTGGTATTGGTATCAAAGTCACATCAGACAACTACCTCTTTGGTAATGGCACTGATAGCAATGACCTGATCGGTTTGGCTACCAATGCAACTTCAACTACCGATTACTCCAAAGGAGCAGTCATTATTGCCGATCCTCAACCTCTGCAGGATGCAAACCTCAAGTCTTATGTTGGAGCTACGTACTTACTGTCTGAAACAACGACTAACGAAGTAACCTCAACAACGCTACTCTGCGAGAAAAATGATCCCGGTATAGCCGATCCTGCAAACCCATTAGGCACCATCAGCGCCCTTGGTACATCAACTACCCAGCTAACCTGTGCTGCTGATTTTACTGCAAAGTAGTTGTAACGCTTAGCTTTTTGACAGCTAACTTTTGGAGTATTTTAAGAGACCGAGTGCGAGACGATTCGTCTGTCGCACTCGGTTTTTTTTAGATAAAACGATTACATCCACACATCGAAAACCAATTAGCACGTGGTTTCTCAATCCTGTTAAAACTTGACATTCAAAAGACCTGATCAATCCATTTGGTTCGGTCGGTCGAATCTCAAAACTATTTTGGACATGTAGTCATTTCCCCATGACTGTTCTGTAGAGCTTAGGCAATCGAGCTGAAACCCTCCTATGAAACGCTTTACTCTTTTGAGGATATTGTCATATCTGAGTCTGTTGTCTGCCATCGTTTTTATGCAAATGGCTACACTACGTCAGATTGAAGCTAGCGTGGAGGAAAGTTCTGCCACTGAGATTCAAAACCAGGATAGAATCACCTCCCTACGGCTCCAGCTTTTGTCGAATTTACCTAATTTTGGTTTTAGAAACCTTGTCAGTGATTGGGTATTCTTAAACTTTTTGCAATATTTCGGCAGCTCCGATGAACGGAATACCGTAGGCTACAGCCTCAGTCCTGAATTTTTTGAAGTGATTGTAGCGCGTGATCCTGGCTTTATAGACAGCTATATTTACTTGACCAACAGTATTTCAATATATGCAGGCAGACCCCACGAATCGATTCGTTTAATGGAGCAGGGAATATCCAAACTTTCTCCTGAAACGATTCCGAAATCCTATTTTGTCTGGCGACATAAGGCAACGGATGAATTGTTGTTTACTCGCGATACCCAAGCTGCAAAGAACTCCTATGAAATGGCCGCCAATTGGGCAGAGCGTTCATCTGATCCAGATAGTGATCTAATTGCTGAACTATCTCGACAAACGGCTGCATTTTTAGCGACTGATCCCAATAGCAAACCGGCTCAGATTAGTGCCTGGTCGCAAATTTTACTCAGGGCGACAGATGATGCCATTGCAGCGGCCGCGACGGAGCAAATCGAAGCGTTAGGCGGTACTGTTCTATTAGCAGAAGATGGCCAAGTTACGATTCGGTACACAACCGATGAAAGGTAGCCTGATTGTATCTGTTAAATAGCTAAAGGTTACTGTTCAATTTGAGAGAGAAGCCGTTGCCGTTGGGGTTGCAAAACGCCGTCAAGTTCTGGGAAAAAGGTTGGTACGGCAAAAAGACTTTCAAAAACAATATTAACCGGCTGATTGACAATACGGGGGGAGTAGTCCACCGGGAAAGGTCCGTCAATATGACGATTAAGGGCACCAAAGCCGACGCGCTGGCTGCGTGGCTGGGCAATTAAACCACTATTTTTTAGCCAGTCATCAAAGCTTGCGGCTTGGTCCATGGCGGTAGCAAACTGCTCAACTTGTTCCGGTGGAGGTAATGCCACGTTGAACTGCGGCAGGTCGTTTCGGGGTTGGATCAGGACCTGTTCTAGCAGCGGGCGGCGCTGACTTGGCAACAACCAAGCTAAGATAGCCTGTCTACCAATAACGTTCTCCGGTAGTATGTCAGCGGTGAGAGAATTTTCCTGGGCCAGCTGCAGCAGTATCTGGCCGGTTGGAAAATTCTCCCAGCTCTGGGCCGCCGCTGTGTAGTTACCCTGCCACCAGTACAGCGCACCCTGCTGCTGCATCAGGTGTGGTCTTAGTGAGGCCTCAGATAGTTTCAACAATTCAACATATTGTTCTTCTAGCTGGCTAAATACGGTTTCCCTTACACTGGCTAGCTCACCTAGTTGCCAGATGGGACTGGTTATGAGCATCGGAAATCTCAGCAGTTCTAACACCAGCGCATCGGCAGCTAGTACGGGCTGATTGTGACGGAGTAGGGCCAGACCCAAACCCAAAAAAACCTCCTGTTTTACCGGTACCAGTTGAGCAGATTGGGTGAACGCGTCAACGGCTTCACCTGGTGTAGTTTGAGACAACAACCAGCCTAGATTAGATTGGCCAAATTCTTGATATGGAGCAACCGCATTGGCCTGTTCAAACCATTGGATAGATTCAGTCCTCAGGGCTTCACGGGATGCCCCCGTAGCTTGAAAGCTAAAGTCACCTAAAGCCCAGGCAAGCATGGATGGATAGTAGGGTTCCCAGGGGGCCAAGTTGTGGGCCTGGGTAAGGGCTTGCTCAAAGCCATCAAAATTGCCAAGATTCAGCTGGTCAAACCCCTGTTTGGATACTGCCCAGGCCCGGTGAATCGGCACAAGCCAAAGGTTGACTGCAATAAGGCAGCCTACACCAAGCCCAGTCCAAAGCCTAGGAGAGAACAGTTTGAAAAGCGGCCTACGGGATAAAACAGTGTCGTGGGCCTGATAAACCTGGGCAAGCACAGCTAAGTAAACCACTATCACGCCGCTGATGGCCGGGGTATCTAGCTGATAGTCAGTTAGGCCCATGAGGCCGTATGCAAATAATCCGGCTGCCAGGCTCCACACCAGCCCAGGATGCAAAAGCTCGGTGCGATGCTCCTCTGGAGCGGTTTCACCATCGCGCGATCGCTGGCTTAGCTCACAACTCCACCGCCAGGTTAACCAGCCCAACAGTCCAGCAAAGCTAACCAGGGCGGCAATACCCCACAGCCCTAGTTCGGCCCACAGCTGGGCCGGGGTGCTGTGGAGCTGAAAGTGCAGCTCGGCCTCGCGTCCGGCCCAGTAGGGACGATATTTTTGATAGAGGTGTAGGACGCTACCGGGTCCGACTCCAGTCAGGGGATAGTCTAGCCCCATACGCCAGCCGATGACGTTGGTGATGGCACGATAGCCCAGCTCACTGTTGCTGGTTTTGCCCTGTAATAGGGCCAGTAGCGGGCGTCGAACCCGACTATTGCCCAGGGTGACCGCAATCAGGGCCAGCAGCATAAGCCCACCCACTGGCAATATCACCCGGCGGGATAGCCGACTGCGGATTAGGGCAACAACAAGCGCGATCGCAACCGTTGCCACTAGCGCCAACAGCCCCCCCCGCGAACTGGCCGTATACAAATCCAGCAGACCGAGGCCACAGCCGCTGGCCCATAGCCACCGCTGCCAGCCTTTGGTCGTCACAGCAAGACCAAACAGCAGCGGCAGAATCAACACCAGGTAACCCGCCACATAGTTTTGATGCCCCAGGGGATACCAGTTGCGGAGGCTGGTCACACCAAAGTCAAACCGCTGGGCGACGCCATAGGGTGCCAAGGCGGCCAGCCTATTCAGCTCGGGCAGATAGGTTTGAAATAGCCACAGACCCAGGCTGAGGCCAATAAACGCCATGCCCAAACCCGCTTGGAATATGAGCAGCCGCCGAGCCCGGTGGGGTGTGTGGAGCCACCCGGACAGGGCATAAAGGGCAGCAATGCCGCCAAAGGCCGCCCATGCATACCAGCGTGCCTGGTTGGGAAACGGGGCAAAAAGCGTAGACACAACTAGCCCTACAGCTAGCAGCGCCACCGGCCAGTCCAAGCCTGACCCCAACCTAAACTGGGCAACAGGCTTAAACCACAGCTGCCAGAGTAGCCAGACGATGGGTAGGGCTAAGGTCACCTGCCAAACGGCAACCCACGGCCAGGACACCATCAGCGAATGGCTGCTGGGTAGCAGCGTAAACACACCGTAGAAGCCAACTGTGAGCAGCCCGATTAAAGTACCATCTGCGGTTTTGGCAGGAACTGGGGATGGCGGTACTGGTGGTGAGGTAGACATGTCCTAGGGGTTAAGAAGCATTAGAGCCTGACGGGGTCGTAAACTCAAATCCGTTGCGGGTGGGATGGGGCAGCCCTAAGGTATCAGCTCGCACGGTTTCGACAAGGTTATCCAAGGGGGGAAGTTCTCTCGGCCATGCTAAAGCAAATAGCCCCAGGGAGGTGGGCAATGAAAACTGACGCAGATTTTCAGGCACCAAAAGGGATGAAATCTTTCGGGCGTAGTAGCTGCGATAGAGTAAGGCCAGGGCCACCCGCTGATTATTAGATACGGGTATGGTGGTGGACCGCAGCCAGTCTTTGATGCGGCGGTGGGTGGTGATGTGCGATCGCAATGCCGCTTGCTCATCAGAGCTGAGACTAGCGTTCTTTAGGTAATCACTTAGATAGGTCTCGGGCTGGAGCCACGCCCTGAGTAAACGACACCTTGACCCATCACTGGGAAAATCTGCAATACAGCGCTCCAGCAAAATAGCAGCCTGGTCAGGGTTTTTTCCTAGGGTAAGCAATGTGTGCAACAGTGGTCGACCCTCAACGATTTTAGGAACTGGGTCAGCATTAGAATCAAAGCCAGCCCACCACCTGAGGGTAGTCATATGGATCTCCACACCGCTGTGTAATGGATGCTCTGCCCCTAGGCCGCTCAAAACCGTTTGGTAGTGCTGCAGCGCCCGGTTAAATACGGCTTCTCGAACAGGCGCTAGCTCCTGGTACCAGCTTTCAAAGGTGACCACCTGGGGATTGATCAAACATTCCAGCGCCAGGGCCTCAATCGCGGCATCAGGATTGCCCATGGCCTGGTAGGTTAGCCCCAGTAAATAGTAGCTGTGGTTTTTACTCCTGGGGCTAAGCTGCACCACTTTGGCAATGGCTCCATGGGCCGCTGCCACATCCCCCGATTGCCAAGCCAGGACAGCGAAATTTTGGTTAAACCAAATATCGTTGGGGGCTACCCGCAGCACCTGCTGGTACAGAGTCATCGCCTCCTGACGCAGCGTCTCCTGGCTATCACCGGTGGCGGTTTGGGCCAGTTCACTGAGCTGCTGTGCCCCCAGGGCAATGGGTGTGGGGTCCCACGGAGCAACAGCGGCAGCGGTATAAAATTTTTCGTCTGCTCGAATCAGGTCACCCTCATCAATAGCGGCTAACCCTTGATGTGTCATCCAAAGAGCCAAATCCGTACGCAGCCAGAACTGCACCATCAGGGCGATGGTGGCCAGGGCTAGCAAACTGCCCCACCGTCGGGTTCGCTGAGAAATTGTAACGGGGGAAAGCGCACCGCCTAGCTGGGTCAGTGCGGCCAGGAGCACGCTTAGCGTCACTGCAATGGGAATATTTTCTAGCTGATAGTCGCTCAGGCTAGAAACGCCATAGCCGACAAATCCCATGGCGAGCACCAGACTAAGCCGTCGCTCTTGGGTCTGCAACTGCCGCCCCAGTCTGACCAGGCAGACCACCAGCCCCAGATATAGCAACGCGCCCGCTAACCCTAGCTCCACCGCTATTTGCACAGGCGTATTGTGCAGCTGCTGCACCTGGTTGAGCCCGGTACCCGCTGCCAGGGGACGATAGCGCTCATAGACCCGGCCAAGATTTCCTGGACCCAGCCCCCAGGGCCGATTTTTAAGAATACTCACACCAGCCTGGGCCATAAAAAACCGGTCCCGAGCTGGACCATCGGCAATGACACCATGGCTCTCTGGCGCACTCCAGAGGCTGGTCGGTACCAGCGATCGCATCCGGGGATTACTGCCTAGCAGCACCAGAACCAAACAAAGCATCAGGCTTGAGAGAACCACTGCCCCCAGGCGAGCCCGACCTCGGCTGCGCCAGATGCCATACACCAGCGCCAGACTGACAAGGGCCACTCCCCCCAGCCATGCCCCCCGCGAACCAGACGCATAGAGGGCTGCTGCAATCACCAGACCCATGACGCCATAGCCCCACCGCCGCCAGCCTGAGTGCAGCCATGCCATCCCGGCGGCCAGCGGCAGCACCAGCACAAAATAGCCCCCCGTAAAGTTGTGATGCCCCAGGGGAAATCGGTTGCGAATGGCATCATAGAAATTATCCGATAGCCACATATCCGGTGTGGGTCGCCACAGGGCCAGACTGACGACGGCTGCGATCGCACCCACCCACACCAGTCCCTGACACAGCTGCATTGGGTTAAATCGACTGTTGCGTACTCCGTAGAGCAAACTGACATAGCAGCCCACCACCAAACTGTTTTGCAAAGCCAGCCGTGGAAAGGGCGAGACGGTACTGCTAACCACCAAACTGGCCGCCAGTGCCACCACCAGCCAGTCCAAACCAAACCCCAGACCGTAAAACGGCTGCGACAATCGACGCAGCTGCCAAAGGCCACCGCCTGCCACTAGCAAAAAAGCGCTTTGCCACACCAATACCCAGGGCCAGCTCACCATGCGAAAAAAGCTGTCGGGCAGCCATGCAAATACGGCTAGCCCCAGCAGCCCCAGACCTAGCAGACCATCATATACAGTTAATCGGTTGGATGCTCCCATGGGTTTTTAGGGGGTAGATACGAC
>JBCCAQ010000401.1:0-2389 GCA_039814735.1 Cyanobacteria bacterium P01_A01_bin.15 | reverse complement strand
CCAACTTTTATGGAAAAGGGCTACAGATGGCCACAGCAACCATCCATACCTGTTAAATGGCCTAGTTAAAGAAGTAGCTAGAAAACAGCAGGCCCAGTACAAAAATCAGGAGTAAACCAAGGAACAACGAAGTTCGGTTTAACTCAACGGGCTGCTTATTGGGATTTGGGATTCTATCCATGGGTAGCTCCTATCGCTGAATAAACTGCATGGCAGCAATGGCACCCAAGAAAAAGACCGAGGGCACGCCAAGGGCATGAACTGAGAGCCAACGCACTGTAAAAATGGGATAAACAATTGGCTCGTTAGGATTTCTGCTGGTCATAGGGTGATTCCAATTTCAATTGACAATTTCAAGGGGGTTGCTAATTACCAAACTCGGTAATCTGCTTGTCCGCGTTGTAGCGATTCTCAAGAATCGGCACCTGTACCTGATTGTTGGGAAAATACTCGTTGGGGCGAGGGGTCCCAAAGGCGTCGTAGGCAAGGCCCGTGGATACAAACAGCCAGCCAGCAATAAACAGTGCTGGGATAGTGATGCTGTGGATAATCCAGTAGCGAACACTTGTAATAATGTCTGAAAAAGGTCTCTCTCCGGTTGAACCTGCCATGGCACGGTCTCCTCTTAACAGCGAATAGGCGTTACTACTATCATAGAGAACAGGGTATAGTCCTATCAAGCAGCAATCAGGGATTAATTCACATTTTTGCTGCCCTGGCTACAATCGACTGATCCCCAAGCAGCATTAAGAATTACGACAGGGGTGGCTTAGACCGCTACGTCACTGCCCTCATAGCGGAGCAGGTATCCTCGCTGTCCCAGGATAAAGCCTTGGTCTCCACCAAAAAATTTGATTCGGTAGAGGTTAGAGGGCACATCTCCAGCCGGCTCGTCCTTGAGCCAGGTCTCACCACCATCGGGACTCATTAGCAGGGTGCCGCTGCCGCCGCTGACCCATAGCTCCTCATCGGTGCGGTAGCCCACATCTAAAAAGCCCCAGCTGGTGCCAATTTCAGGACGCACAGGTTCCCCCCAGGCTTCGTAGTTGGCCTCAGGTTCACCAAACTGCATTTGACCGCCTCGGGCGATCAGCCAAAGATTGCCATCCCGGGTAAAGCCCATATTCTGCAGACGTTTGGAGTTCTCTCGGTTGTGGGGCTGCCAGCTCTCTTGTCCGGGCTCCCAGGTGGAGTAAAAATTTCCCCGTGAGGATACGGCCACATAGCGGCCATCGCCACTGCGGGTCATGTTGCGCACAACGCCAACCGCCGCCTGCACCATCGCCGTCCAGTGGCGACCGCTGTCCTGGGTGCTGTAGATTGCCCCCACGTCGGTGGCCAGTTCCACAGAGCCCTGGTCTAGGGCCGTTACTAGCAGCGGGCTACCGGGAAGCTGGGCGCTGAGGGGTACGTTGGCCCAAGAGCTGCCGCCATCGGTGGTATGCAATAGCAAACTGGGCAGACCGGCCACCCAGCCTTCATCCCCCGCAAAGCTGACTGAGGTAAAGGTATAGCGCTGTTCGCCCAGGTCCAGTACCTTTTGCTCCCAGGTCTGGCCACCGTCGGTGGTCTCAAACAAAGCGGAGCGGCTACCCACCAGCCAACCGTGGTCAGCATCTGCCGCAAAGGCAATGTCGGAGAACGTGGCATCGGTTTCTAAGGCAACCATTTGCCAAGGGTTGGCCCCCAGGGATGGCAGAAAAAACTTGGTGCAGCCCACCGTGAGGATTGCGATCGCAACCAGCATCAGCCGCTTCAGCCCCGTGGCCACTTGCCCATTAAAAAAATCCGTTAAAACCGTTTGCATCTCTACCCAGTGCTAGTAAACACATTAAACATGAACAATAGGCCAATCGTCGTCATCAGCCAGCGCTATTTGAGACCATAGAGGCTCATAAAAAAGAGAAACGCCAGGGCCAGAGCGCTAAAGATCAGTAAATTCTTTTGGCCCGGTGTCATTACGTTTACCCCCAGACCGTAGCCCAGGTTCTCACTAAATCCCGAAGGTTTGCCAGCGGGGCCGATGCTGGTAAACAACTTGGGGCGCGAACCACACACCGGACAGCGCCAGGTAATCGGCAAATCGGTAAACGGCACCCCCGGACCGATATCAGATTTACCATCCCCCTTAACTGGCTCATAGACATAGCCACAGGGACGGCATTCATAGCGATCCATCTCATAGGGCGTAGGCGGCGCGGGTGGAGCATCGGTCTCGGGCGCATCCACCACTGGCTTATCGTCAGGCTCAGTACTCATGGGGCGTTCGGGTAGCGTTGTTGTAAACAATTATTACATACTGAGCTACCTCACCTGAAATATATGAAGCGGGCATTAACCATCCAAAAAATTCTATAGGGATCCTTAATGGGGCATGCCAAAAAAAACT
>JBCCAQ010000085.1:0-17795 GCA_039814735.1 Cyanobacteria bacterium P01_A01_bin.15 | reverse complement strand
TGACCTGCCCAGGGTTCCCCTTGGCAAGGGTTACGGTGTACACACATCTCGGACTGAGGCTCATAATCCTGCATTACCCCCCTTAATCCCCCCTTGGTAAGGGGGGGAGGTCTCGTTCTCCCCTTACCCAGGGGGAGTTAGAGGGGGTGAGGCAGCCGCAAACGCTAGTTTCCAGCACTTGTGTGTACACCGTAGCCAAGATTGGGGGGAACAAGATTCAAAGCCCCCAATCTTGGGGGGTTGGGGGCCTGGATAACTGGTAGCTTCTTTCTCAGAAATCTCCTAACCTTTAATCGACCCTAACTCTCCTAGTTAGGATCGCCATTACCTCATTGACTCGCCCCGTGGGCAAGGGTCGACTCCAGTCGTTGGGCTCAGCGTAGCTGAGCTTATGGAGCAGTGTAATGGTGTTACGAACAGCAGTGAGACTGCCAAGGAGCTTATGGTGCACAACTTCGTACTCATACTCGGGCAGGGACTCAGGCTGATGCCGGTGGGCATTGGTCTCCTGGTTTGGATCGTCTCTAAACATGGTTCTGGTTCTCCAGTAGGGTACAGGCCCCAACCCCTTTTAGAAAGAGGGTTTGAGGGTAAGGAAAGCCAGAACCTAAAAACTCAGCCCACCCTCAAAGCGTTTGCAAATCAGGATAGCTGAGTATAATACCCTAGCCGCCAGACTGCCTTGATCAGTTTGGGGGTAGCCATCGGCACGGTGGTGGAAACACCTGCCGATGGTGCCAAATTATTAGGTTCTAGTAAGACAGTCGCGAATATCGCAACCTAGGAAAAAGAGTAGAGCAAGCTTACTATACTCGTCAAGTAAAAATTATTGATTTTTCGGCTGACAAATACTTCGCAAGACAAACAACTCGTTGCTAATGTGATCCCAGCTCTTTAATGTCCGTGTTACAGCTATCTAAAAAATTGGTGAGGGTTTATGGACAGCTGGATATTCACCGCCCGTCAACGTTTCACCCCATCTCAAACCCAAAAATGGCATAGCTACATCCAGTTCTCCGGATTTACCCACGCTGCCGAAATGGTTACCCTAGACAGCATTCTCTGTCCCGACCTGATCGACGCTCTCACCGACGAAGACTGGTCCCACAATGTCCAAGCGGACTATCGCATCACCTGGTTCACCAATCTTGACTACCTGCGCCAACGCATCCGCTGGCAAACAGGTCAGCACCAGATACTCGCCATCCTGGAGCAACCCACCCACATTTACGAGATCCCTCCCGCATTTGAATTTTGTGGTTTCGATATCCTCGATGACCATGACGGCAATAGTGTCTTAACCAACTGCGGCCAATTTCCAGGTATCTTTACCCCCTCAGATGTGAATCGGTTTGGGCTGCTGCTGGACCTAGACCAAGCCAACACCATAGCCGCACAAATCCGAGCAAATTTCCCAGATGAGCCCCACTGTCACGACTGTCGCGTTTGGCAAATCGCCCGCGACACAGACCTGTAGGCTCGCTATCTGTATCGCGAACAAGCCATTGCGTGTCAACGGATTCACAAGTGTCACTTGACACTTAAATCTACGTCTAGCTATATTAGAACGAGCGCTCGATATAGATATTTATGCCTAAGATTGTTGACTCAGAGCAATACCGTAAGGAACTCCTGCATCAATGCTTTGACTTGTTTGCAGACAAAGGTTATGCCAATGTCACAACAAGGCAACTGTCTAAGGCTCTAGGGATCTCAACTGGGGCGATGTATCACTATTTTTCGAGCAAGCAAGTATTGTTTGAACAGCTTGTGGAGGAGGTCTGTTTTCAGGATATTCAACTATTTAAAATGGCCGCGCGGGGGCACACGCTCTCAGACCGCATTGAAGCATTGGGCAACCTTTTGATCAAGCATGAGGAACACTTTGTTAAGCAAGCGGCCATTTGGGTAGATTTCTACCAACATCATGCGTTAGTAGAAATCAATGAAAATCCTGTTTTTCAGCAGGTCGATCAGCGCTACCAGCAGGCAATGATAGATTTATTAGGCATCTCTGACTTAAAGCTAGCTCGGTTTATTTGGACCTTGATTAATGGCATTTTAATCGAACAAACGGAGGAGGAGGATTACCTCTCTTTCGAAGATAAAATTCATTTGTTAGTCCAGATGCTGACTGCTTATTTTGAAAAACATTTGGTGACCTAAGGGATGTGCGCAAAAATAAAATACCAGTCTTAGTTGGGGAAGGGTAAAAGGGGAAAAGGTTTAGAGGGTACTTTATCTAACTGCCAGTCCCTAAGGGAGATAAAAAACAAAATACCAGCCTTAGCTTGATAGGGGAAAAGGGTAAAAGGGAAAGGCGGGTACCTTATTTCATGGCGAATCCCTAAACAGTGGAAGCTTTTTGTGTTGAGCTTAGCTATTTAATCAATTTCAATAGCTGAAGGTTCTCTTCAACACTCAAGGTAGGAGCACCGAATTATTTGTATAGCTACAAAACTGTTAGCAGTTCAGCAATGTTTGAACTGTCAGTTCTACGCCAACTGATTAGGAGAGAAGTTTTAAATGCCCATTGATTTTAGCCGTTTTGATGCGTTTTCAGGAGTTTTCGAAATTCTTGAACTAGTTGATATTATTTTTCTCATTGCCATCGTCTTTGAGGCTACGTGGGACATTTTTTCTAGACGACGAAAAAAAGATGAGACATTTGCCAATTTCGGTATCGCCCTCGGTGGTTATCTATTAGATCGCACGCTTTACGGACTTGTTTTTGTTTTAGGTCTCCTTGTTGTTGAGGCTTTTATTTCCTGGAAAATTCCCTTAGCCTGGTGGAGTTGGATACTTGCGCTGATTCTGGCGGATATTACTTACTATTGGATGCACCGATGGGAGCACGAGGTGCGAATTTTTTGGTCTTACCACAGTGTTCATCACTCATCACCTGAATATAACCTGGCTACAGCAATACGCCTAGCGTGGATTGAGGGACTGATCGAATGGATTTTCTTTGTGCCGATGATTTTGATGGGCTTTGATACTGTGCAGTTAATTATTGCCCTGGCTGTGGTGATTACTTACCAAACGTGGATTCATACGGAGAGAATTGGCAAACTGGGTTGGGCGGACAGCATTTTCAATACACCGTCAGTTCATCGCGTCCATCACGGTGCAAATCCGCAATATATCGACAAGAACTATGGCGGTATACTCATTATTTGGGACCGAATTTTTGGCACCTATCAAGCAGAAGAAGAACCGGTGAACTACGGGCTGACAAAGCAGATTGGGTCGAGTAATCCAATTGTTATTAATGCCTATGAATTGTGGCAGATTATCAAAGATATCAGGCACAGTAAGCATTTTTTCCATACGCTTGGTTACATTTTTGGGAAACCAGGATGGCAGCCTGTTCGTGGATTAAAAAGGATGTAAAATCAGATACAATTCCCTAGAATCCTAGGTGAGGATTTGCCCGGACATCAATTGAGGTCACGACAATGAAAAGGAACTCCATCTTCCTTGCAGCAGCGCTGTTGATCGCTGCTTTTATCCCCCAAACGGCTTTAGCAGACGAGCGATGGTCAACCGAAGAATATGATGTCGTTTATCAAGATGAACGCAATAGAACCGCCATCTGGACCTATGGTGATGGGGCTGGCACGATTTTTATTGATGACTTAGCCGGAGTCTACACCGACCGAGGTTCCTATTCTGGCTACTGGGTGCAAGAGTCTTCTTCTTTGCGATGCGACACCTTTAGGGAAGATGCCAATGGTGAATCGACCTACTACTGGGGACAGTTTGAAATTACCTTTATCGATCCAGACTTTCCGTCCCGTTGGGAAGCTATGATTGGGCTTTGCGATCGCAAAACAACCATTCCCCTGACCGGCACCCCCATTACCCCACTGCTAGACCGCTGACTTAAGGCTCTGTCTAGATACTGGGCTGATGCAAAATAGCCCTATGTTGGATGCAAATATCTTAACAATGGGCCATTATTTTATCCGTTAGACTATGGTGCCTTTAGATAAAACCACATCATCAACGGAGCTAACCCGATGAGCCCTGAAAACACGGACCCCATCGAGCACCAGAATATTCCCCAGGCACATCGGGGGCTTCACGGTTTTTTGTATAGCTCAGCCGATGAACATGCTGAGCCAGCGGCTGTCGCCACAGCGGAACAAACGGTTGCCACACCTGTCGCCATTCGGGTGTGGTGCGATCAGGCTCAAAATACAAAAGTAGCGGGCGTTTACGCCGTTCTTAGCAGCGACGGTCAGACCCAGTTTGTCAGCTATTCCCGTAATGTAGCACTCTCGCTACGCAGCCATCTAACCCAGAAGGGGGACGACATGTGTGCCCTGGTGACCGTGACATCATTTAAGTTTCCAAAACGAGATGCAATGGAAAAGCTGCGAGATGAATGGATTGCAGCACTGCCCAGTCCACCGCCTGGAAATTTGGATGGCACCTGGGCCAAAACGATTAAGGAGGCCGCCACCCAGGTAATGTCGGCCACAGAGCGAGCAGCCTATGAAGAGAAAAAGCTAAAACTTCGTCGTGCGATGGCAGATGGCTCACTACAGGGAGAGGCCGTCGCCCAAACCGATCGGCGCACCGACCTGGCAGCCGCCATGGATGATGACAACTGGAGCGCTGTGATTCGGGAGCAAACCCAGGAAACGCAGTCCTAAGATTCGCGACTCAAACGCCGCCATTTTTCCATATAGGGTCCGATAAAGCTTTCGGCTCCCAAAACGGTAGCAATACCTAAGCTGTAGGCGATAAAGTCTTCCCAAACAAAGGTGGTGCCAATAACAGTTCTTGCTAATTGAGAAGACCCCAAACCCAGCACCTCTACAATATTGAAATATTGCAAAATCTCCACAAGAAAAGAAAACAGCAGCACACCGATAGCCGTATTGAGCATGGGATATTTAAAGAATGCTCGAATAAAGGTGTAAATCAGAATGACAACTAGGAAATCACCCATGTAGGGACGAACAAAGTCATCCTTTACAAAAACGGCAATATAAACTTCGGTGATAAATAATAGAACAGTCCAATAAAAGTAATAGGCGTTAAATCTCATGGATATTGGAAACCCTTGAAGAACTCACAGTATATATACGTCTAGAGGGGTGACTATTCCAGAAGCGTCATCCCATGGCAGCAGAACCTTCTGTGGGGATTACGTAAATTTTTCCACCTGTTCTTTATGGTCTTTTAGGGTATGCGATCGCACCAGCCATGACAGTCTCCCACTATTCTTTTTGGCTTATCCCCCAGGAGCCCGAGCTAAGCACCTATCAGGGGCTAATCAACCAGCTAGCCGACCGCTTTGGTACGGTGCCCTTTTGTCCCCACGTTACGCTTTATAGTGGCCCAGCGGAGGTGGGCACAGCGTTACCCTCTGTCCCGCCCATTGTGCTTGATGTCGTCAAGCCCGCCCACACCGCTCACTTTGCCAAAACCCTATACATTCAGCTGGCCCTTTCCTCGGCCTTAGAGCAGCTGGTTGAGCGTTTGGTGGCATTCCTGCCCAAGGTTCAGCCGCCGCCCCTAGACCCTCACCTCAGCTTGCTCTACCACCGGCTTGAGCCAGCAGCCCAGGTTCAGCTGAGCGATACCCTTGTGCTACCGAGTTCTGTCATTCGCTTTAATCAAATCCAGGTAATCGCCGCGCCCAAAAACTTTGAGACCCAAGCGCACGTCGCTAGCTTACGCTGTGTCCGCCGTCAATTGCTAACCCCACCATGAGCCCACAAAGAATTATTGGCCTTGTGCCCGCTGCTGGCCAGGGCAGCCGTATTAGCCCCCTACCCATGAGCAAGGAACTCTTTCCCATCGGGTTTCAGGATTTGGCCCACCGGGGGTTACGCCCCAAGGTGGCCTGCCAGTACCTGCTAGAGGCCATGGGCCAGGCTGGCGTGGAAGAATCTTTTTTGATTTTGCGTCCGGGGAAATGGGATATTCCTGCCTATTTGGGAGATGGGTCACCGTTAAATATGCGGTTGGCCTATCTGACGGTGCATGTCCCCTTTGGGGTGCCGTTTAGTCTGAACCAGGCCTATCCGTTTGTGCAAGATGCCATTGTTGCCATGGGCTTTCCCGATATTTTGTTTAGTCCTCGTGATGCTTACTCTCAGTTGCTTACCCGCCTGCGGTCCGGTCAGGCGGATGTGGTGTTGGGGTTATTTCCCACCGATCAGCCTGAGAAAGTTGGCCTGGTTGAGTTTGATGATGAGGGGGTTGTCTCAGGTATCTATGAGAAATCTCAGCTCACCCATCTGCGCTACATGTGGGCTGTAGCCGTTTGGCGGCCCAGGTTTACAAAATTTTTGCATCAGTTTGTTGAGGCCCGGCTTACCAAACTGATTGGAGATCGCTCACCGGTGCTGCTAAATGAGTTTCCTGCCTATACTGAGACGCCGATTGGGGATGTGATGGTGGATGCGATCGCAAACGGCCTCCGCGTAGAAGCCATCCCCTTTGAAACCGGTCAATACCTGGACATTGGCACCCCCGAAAACCTGATCAACGCCGTCTATCATTACGGTCGACCCCAAGAGCCCCTAACCCAAGGTACTTAGCCAATCGCAGCTAGCGCGGTATTCAATGTCTTACTGGGTCGCATGGCCTGTTCGGTCTTCTCCGCATCGGTAAAGTAGTAGCCGCCAATATCCAGAGGGCTCCCCTGGGCCGCGTTGAGTTCACTTACAATAGTGGTTTCATGCGCGTTCAGGTACTGGGCCAGTTTTGTAAACTTGGCTTTTAGTGCCATATTTTTATCTTGTTCAGCCAAGGCCTGCGCCCAGTACATCGCCAGATAAAAGTGACTACCGCGATTGTCTAACTCATTTACCTTACGAGATGGAGACTTCCCATGGGCTAAATATTGGCTATTTGCCTGGTTAAGGGCATCTGCCAAAATCAGCGCATTGTCGTTATTGGTCTTGTGCCCCAGCTCTTCTAAGGTTACCGCCAGGGCCAAAAATTCACCCAGGGAGTCCCAACGCAGATGCCCCTCACGGACAAACTGTTGCACATGCTTGGGGGCAGACCCGCCCGCCCCCGTCTCAAACAGGCCCCCGCCTGCCAGCAGTGGCACGATAGAGAGCATTTTTGCACTAGTACCCAGCTCTAAAATCGGAAAGAGATCGGTTAAATAGTCTCGCAACACGTTGCCCGTCACTGAGATGACATTTTTGCCGGTTTTGACCTGCTCGCAGGTAAAGCGCATCGCATCCGCAGGAGACAAAATCTTGATATCCAGTCCGGTGGTGTCATGGTGGGGCAGATATTGCTCGATCTTTTTGATCAGATTGGCATCATGGGCACGATTGTGATCCAACCAGAAAACGGTGGGTGAACCGGTGGCCCTAGCCCGACTGACCGCCAGCTTTATCCAGTCTTGAATCGGCACATCCTTTGTTTGGCACATCCGCCAGATATCACCCTGGTCTACGCTGTGGGTCATCAGAACCTGTCCAGCATCATCCACTACTCGAACGGTGCCATCGGCTGGAATCTCAAAGGTTTTGTCATGGGAGCCATACTCTTCGGCCTGTTGGGCCATCAGCCCTACATTGGCGACATTTCCCATGGTGGTCACATCAAAAGCGCCATTTTCCTGGCAAAACCGAATGACTGCCTGGTACATGGTGGCATAGCACCGATCGGGAATCATGGCCTTGGTATCGTGGGGTTTGCCATCGGCCCCCCACATTTTGCCAGAGGTGCGAATAGCGGCGGCCATGGAGGCATCAATAATCACATCGCTAGGGACGTGAAAATTGGTAATACCGTTATCGGAGTCGACCATGGCCAACCGGGGCTGCGTTTTATAGGTGGCTTGTAGGTCCGACTCAATGGCGGCTCGCTGAGGATCGGGCAGCGTCTGGATCTTTGAGTAAATATCACCCAGGCCGTTGCTGGGGTCAACACCCAGAGCTGTAAAGGCATCGGCATATTTTTCAAAAACATCCTTAAAATAAACCGTGACCGCATGTCCAAACAGGATTGGATCAGACACTTTCATCATGGTTGCTTTTACATGAAGAGAAAGTAGAATGTCTTCTTTTTTGGCATTGCTAATCTCTTTTCTATAGAAGTCTCGCAGAGCCTTGACGCTCATAACAGCCGCGTCAATGACTTCTTCTGCCAATACGGCTGTTTTCTCTTTTAAGACTGTAATCGAACCGTTGTTTTCGACCAGTTCAATTTTGACACTGCCCGCCTTTTCAAGGACAACCGATTGCTCACTCCCATAGAAGTCTCCACTATTCATATAGGCCACATGGGATTTGGAGTCGTTAGCCCAGGCCCCCACTCTATGGGGATTCTTTTGGGCGTATTGTTTAACGGCGGCGGCTACCCGACGATCTGAATTTCCTTCACGCAAAACAGGGTTAACGGCACTTCCTAGCACCCTGGCATAGCGAGATTTTATTTCAGCTTCGGCCTCAGTTTTGGGTTCGGCGGGATAATTAGGAACATTGTACCCTTTTTTCTGGAGCTCCTTAATAGCTGCCGTTAGCTGAGGGAGAGAAGCACTGATATTTGGCAGCTTGATGATATTTGCTTCAGGTGTTTTCGCCAACTCCCCTAGCTGAGTTAAAGCATCTGGCAGACGCTGTTCTTTTGTCAACTTTTCTGGAAAGTTGGCGATAATCCGACCTGCTAGGGATATGTCACTGGCCTCTATTGCGATATCAGCCGCGTCTGTAAATGCTTGGATGATGGGGAGAAAGGAATATGTAGCTAACGCAGGCGCTTCGTCCGTAAAAGTGTAGATAATTTTAGACGTTTGATTGGTCATATACTTCCTACTGCCAGGCCTCACATAATTTCCACGATTTATTTTTGCATTTCATCGGAAAAATCTTAGGAATTAAGTCGCTAATTTATTGAAATCCATGACGATTTCTAAAAATAAAATTTTCTAGTTACAAGATATATTATTCATCCAGTCCTCTTCTGAGGAGAGATATGATAGCTGCCTTCGGTTATTGGGCATCTAGCCACTCCAACGATAGTTTGCGTTGAGATCGCATACAGTCTTTGAGATATAGACCAATCAGGTGCTTATAGGGAATACCATGCTCTTTAGAAAGCTGTTTAAAGTAGTTTATGGTCTCTTCCTCCAATTTAAGCGTCACCTGGTTTTCTAGATCCTGTAAATAAGGATTAGGAACTGATTTTGAAAAGTCGTATTCATTCCTCATTATGAAAACCCTCGATATTGTTTTTGCTCTATTTTTGTAGCTTTGCGTGCGGAAATCAACCGAATTGTTTTCTCATCATGACGATACAAATGGCAAACTACTAACACGCGTAGAGAAGAGCTAATACCTAACAAAATGTAGCGATCTTCGTCTTGTGAGTGGTCAGGATCGTAGGAAACACGGGCATTGGGATCGTAAAATGCAGACTGAGCTTCTTGAAAAGAAATTCCATGTTTGCTCAAATTACTCTGAGCTTTTTGCTCATTCCAAACAAATGAGATTTTATCCATATTGTACGAGCTTCTCCTGAGCGGAGTTAAAAGGAGTGCTAGTGGGGGCACGCCGACTCCGCTCAGCAATCCCTAGACGCCAGTTCCTGCGGGTACCGCCATCCGCTGGGGATGCAGTGAGCCTTCCACTTGAGTGGAGCCGTATAGTCGGTTTAGGGCCTGCATGTAAGCATTGGCCGAGGCGACGACGATGTCTGTGTTGGCCGCATGGCCGGAGTAAATGCGCTGGCTGTGGCGTAGCCGCACGGTGACATCTCCCATGGCATCAATACCGGCTGTGACTGACTGCACCGAGTACTCGATTAGGTCGTTGGGGATATCCACCACTCGATTGATAGCCTTGTAGACCGCATCGACAGGACCCGTGCCGATGGCGGCATCCATTAGCTCTTCGCCAGCGGGGGTACGGATGGTAATGGTGGCTGTGGCTCGGGCGTTGCTGCCGCAGGATACCTGTACCAGCTCCAGCCTAAAGTGCTCGGCCACCTGCTGGGTTTCGTCGTTGACGATGGCTTCTAGATCGCGATCGCTAATTTCCTTTTTCTTATCCGCCAGCTCCTTAAACCGCAGAAACGCCTTATTTAAGTCCTGGTCCGATAGCTCATAGCCCAGCTCCTGCAGCCGGGTGCGAAAGGCATTGCGCCCCGAAAGCTTGCCCAGGACAATCTGATTGTCGGTAAGGCCAATGGTCTGGGCGTCCATAATCTCGTAGGTGAGCTTATTTTTAAGGACGCCGTCCTGGTGGATGCCGGACTCGTGGGCAAAGGCATTGGCACCAACAATGGCCTTATTGGGCTGCACCAGCATACCGGTGACGTTGGAGATCAGCCGTGAGGTTTTGTAAATTTCGGTGGTGTTGATATTGGTCAGGGGTGTTTCAGAATCCGCCGAACGACCAAAGAAGGGGTTAAAGTACTGACGCCGCACGTGCATAGCCATCACCAGCTCTTCAAGGGCGGCGTTACCGGCGCGCTCGCCGATGCCGTTGATGGTGCACTCTAGCTGCCGAGCGCCGTTTTTGACCGCTTCAAGAAAGTTGGCTACGGCTAGACCAAGGTCGTTGTGGCCGTGGACGGAGATAATGGCGCGGTCCACGTTGGGGACGTTTTCGGCGATGCCCTTAATCAGACCGCCAAATTCGCTGGGGGTAAGATAGCCAACGGTGTCGGGGATGTTGATGGTGGTGGCACCGGCTGCGATCGCAACTTCTAATACCTGATACAAAAACTCAGGTTGCGATCGCCCTGCGTCTTCGGGCGAAAACTCCACATCATCGGTAAAGCCCTTGGCAAACCGCACCATCTCATCGGTAATGGCCAGCACCTGCTCCCGCGACTTTTTGAGCTTATAGCGCATGTGGATATCAGAGGTCGCCAAAAATGTGTGAATGCGACCGCTAGCGGCGGGCTCAATGGCGCGGGCCGCCGCCTCGATATCCGGTTTGGTCGCCCGTGCTAAACCACAGATAGTCGGACCGCCTGCGGTGCCAACCTCCTTGGCAATGCGCTGGACCGCCTCAAAGTCACCGGGGCTAGCATAGGGAAACCCAGCTTCAATAATGTCTACCCCCAGCCTTGCTAGCTGACGAGCCACCGCTAGCTTTTCTTCGACATTCATCGTCGCGCCGGGGGACTGCTCACCGTCACGGAGCGTAGTGTCAAAAATCAAAACTCGATCGGGCTGGGTAGTCATCAGGGGCGGCTGTTAAACAACATTTCACCCATTGTAGGGTGCCCCCTGCCCCTTGTTTGACCCAGCCATAATTTGGTTATCAACGCATAACAGAAAAGCGAATTTTACCTACTTTAGGGATGTTGCTGACGCGAACATTTAAGCAGCATCCGATCGATGGCTTCAAGCATGGCGTCGGGCTGATCGAGCCAGATAAAGTGGCTGCTCGGGTCAACCGGCAGACTAAGGCTTTGGTGAGACAGTCCCATCAGGTCATGGTGCATTTTGACCCACAGCCGATCGGCGGTCTCCAGGGGCAAAAATTTGAGCAGCGGTGCGGGGGTAAAAAAGTGTCTAGCCCTAAGATTGATCACCGGCAGCGTCCCCAAATCGCCAGTTTTACGCAGCTGCTCGCTGCTGGTATTGAGGCTCATCATTTCACGGGCCATGGTAAACCAGTGTTTGGGACGGCTAAAGGAGCGCAGTACGGGCGCTAGCTGGGCTTTGCTGTACTGTCTAAGTTTTGGGCTAATTACCTGAAACAGACCGAGCTGTTGCAAGATACGCACCAACCCCAGGGCCGCACCTAGCACGGATATAAAAAAGCCAGCGGTGAATACCCCTTTCATCAGCTGCAGGCTAGCGGGTAATCCCCCCATGCCATCCTCATGGAGACCATCGGTCAAAATCAGCCCGGCCACCCGCTCAGGATAGGTATGGGCATAAAGGCGCATGGTGTAGCTGCCCAGGGAGTCACCCACCAAAACATAGGGGGGGGGAATATCAGCCTGCCGCATGAGTGCTTCAAACTCCTGCATCATTTCACCGCTGTTGCGGGGGTTAGGGCTATTAGAGCTCCAACCATAGCCGGCCCGATCGTAAATACAGATATCAGCAAACTGGGCGATCTCATCAATCAGCAGGTAGCCTTCCACACCACCCAGGCTGTGGTCCAGAATAACGGTGGGCTGATCTGAACGCGGACGCCCCCGACGATAGAGATGCAGCCGACAGTCACCAATGTCGTAGATCTGTCCCGGAGGGGGGGCTTGATCTTCTTGACGGCAGCACCAGATGTGATAAACCGTTGTGCAAAGGAGAATCAGGTTACGCAGCCACATGGGTAAAGGAGAAAAGAATTGTTAGCATCGGTGTAGCGACCTCGATCCCGCTGCTGAACTTTAAACTTACACAAAGGCTGCATGTTAACGCCAAATCTTATTTCCCGTCAGGGCGAAATTGTGGAGGTGTTTTTGCGCCACGGCTGGGACTATATGCGGCGTTTGCTGGTGGGCAAAGCCCCGGAAGAGCCAGATATTCCACCGCCCGCTGTTCTGCGAAACATTTTGACAGATTTGGGACCGGTGTATATCAAGTTTGGGCAGCTGTTGAGTACCCGGCCAGACCTGCTGCCCCCGGCTTACATTGAGGCACTCAGCGCGCTGCAGTCAACGGTGCCGCCGGTAGATGCAACGACGATTCAGGCATTTTTGAGACAGCAGCTCAATCCAGATGAGGTGTTTGCCCAGGTGGACTATCGTGCGATCGCATCTGGCTCCATCGGTCAGGTCCATCGCGCCGTGCTCAAAAATGGTCAGCCCGTCGCCCTCAAGATTCAGCGTCCCGGCATTGAAATACGGGTCAAACGGGACATGGCGCTGATCAAAGACATTGCCAAGCTGGTGGCCAGCACCCAGTTTGGCCAGCGCTACAACGTCATTGCCCTGGCCGATGAATTTAGCAACGCCCTTAACGCCGAACTCGACTTTACAACGGAGGCTAACTACACCGATCAGCTGCGTCAGAACCTGGCCCAGGGCCGCTGGTTTAACCCCCAGCAGCTGACTGTTCCCCAGATTATTTGGCCCCTGACCCAGCCGAAGGTACTGGTAATGCAGTGGCTCGACGGTCAGCCTATCCTAGCGGCGGCCCTGGGCGCTCAAGGAGAACCCGTGGCCAAACGCAACGCCCTGAGCAGTATGATGTTTCGAGCTTTTTTTCAGCAGTACTTTGTCGATGGTTTTTTCCATGCCGACCCCCATCCGGGCAATATTTTCTATCTGAGCGATGGCCGCGTCGCCCTGCTAGACTGCGGCATGATGGGACGCCTCGATCCCCAAACCCGCACCACCCTGACCGAAATGGTCCTGGCCATCGTTAGCTCCGACGCCCAGCGCTGCACCCAGCTCACCCTCCAGCTAGCAGAACCCCTCCAGGCGGTGGATCTGACTAAGTTAGAGCACGACTACAGCCGTCTGCTATCGCGCTACTACGGTCTAGACCTAAGAAACTTAAACACGGCGGCCGCCTTTGCTGAAGTTCTAGAAGCAGGCACCCGTAACAATCTGCGCTGGCCCGCCAATATCGGTTTATTTACCAAGTCCCTGGCCAACCTAGAAGGGGTGGCCCGACAGTTTAATCCCGAGATTAATCTAATCGCGGAGATTCGTCCGCTGATGGCGGACCTCTTTCGGCAGCAGCTAGTGGGAGATGACCCTCTCCAGGCCCTACTAAGGACTGGTTTGGAGTTTCGCAACCTATCCCTCTCGGCCCCCCGCCAGTTTGGTTTTCTCCTGGATCGCCTGAGTGAGGAAACCCTCACCTGGAATGTAAACATCAAAGACCTGACCAACCTGCAACAAAGTATTGAGCAGGCGGCCAATCGCCGCTCGTTTAGTACGGTGGTCGCCGCATTAATTATTGGAGCCGCCATTATCTCCAGCAATCAAACCAATATCCAGCTGCAGTGGCTGAGCACCAGCCTATTTGCCGCCGCCACCCTGCTGGGTGTTTGGTTAATTGTCAGCATCCTACGCTCGGGTCGCTGGCGTTAGTCGTTTGTAGGACAGGCATCCAGATTGTGCATCTCAGCATAGAGTAAATAGTCTCAATAGCTTTGCAAAACTTAAATAATCCATCAGTAGATTTAGTATTACTGAACTGGCGCGCCCCTCCTTCTCGCTATGACCCAAGCTACCAATCGAGTTCGTTGGACCACCAAAGATTTAAAGCGGCTGCCAGACAGTAGCAATCGTTATGAAATTATTGATGGACGTCTGCTTATGACCCGCGCGCCCCACTGGAGACATCAAAAGGTGATTGGCAATGTGGCCAGGGCGCTTAATGATTGGTCCGATAGCAGTCAGCTTGGGGAAGCGGTACCTACACCAGGTGTGATTTTTGAAGATGCAGACAATGTAATCCCAGATGTTGTGTGGATTAGCTATGACCGTCTGTCGGTAGGGCTAGATCAAGAAGGTCATTTAACCATTGCACCAGAACTGATGGTAGAGGTTTTGTCAGCAGGTAAACAAAATCAGGAACGGGAGCGAGAGACGAAGGTAAAACTCTACAGCGAACGGGGGGTTCAGGAATATTGGATTTTGGATTGGCACGCCCAACAGTTGGAGGTATATCGCCGAGAAGATGGGCTGTTGAGACTGGTAAATACGCTGTTCCCGCCAGATATTCTGACCTCACCGATTTTGCCAAAATTTACCTGTCAGATTGCCACATTGTTTGGGTAATAGGACAGAGCTCCCTCAGGGACGCGCAACTAAATGAAATCCCATCTGTATTCTTTCCCCTTTTACCCTTTCCCAACTGAAACTGGTATTGTATTTTTCGCACATCCTCCAAGCTTTATTTCGCCTCTATCAGCCCCCCAGATCAGATAATTGTTTACCAAAATCAAGGCGGCCTGGGGCTACAGTATTTATACGTAGGGCATTTACACTGGCAGGCTAGGGCCTAGACACTAGAGATGGGGATCCCTCTATCTGGGTTGAGGCTTTTCTTTCACCCCTTCCTAGGTTTGGGATAGATAGGTATACCACCCCGGCCAGCCGCTATTCCTTGGTTATTTTTTCAGATTGTTTTTTACACCACACCCACGTGAGCGTTCTCATTTTTGACTTTGACGGTACGATCGCCGACACGCTAGAAACGATCGTTACGATTACCAACCGCCTGGCCGTTAGCTATGGCTATCCCCAAACGACACCGGAGCGGTTGAAATACCTACGAACGCTGAGTACAACTGAGCTACTGGCCCAGTCCCATGTACCCCTATTTCAGGTGCCGTTTCTCATGCGGCGGGTACGGCAGGAGCTGCGTAATGAGGTTGACTCGATTCAGCCCTTTGGGCAGCTAGGCGATGTGCTACTGGCCCTGGCAGCCGACGGGCACAGCATTATGATTGCCAGCTCTAATGCACCCTCCACCATCCGGCGATTTCTAGAACACCATGGGCTCAGCCAGGTGTTTAGCGAGGTCTACGGCAACATTGGTCTTTTGGGTAAGGCCCGTAGCCTGCGACGGATTATGCGTCGTCATCGGTTGGTGTCTGGGGAGATCTTGTACATCGGTGATGAAACCCGTGATGTTGAAGCAGCCCAGTGCCAGGGGCTAGCGGTGGCAGCGGTAAGCTGGGGATTTAGCGATCGCACCGCCCTCGTAGCCCAGGGCCCCACATTTTTAGCAGACACCCCAGAAGAGCTCTACCGCATGGTAGGTGAATTTCATTGGAGTCAGCGGCGCTCCCTATTTACTGGGTCCAAGCGGGGTGGGACAGTAGAAACTCCATCATACGCACCCCACGCAGCTGATTAGATAGGGGTAGATGCCCCACGGGCGCTGAGAGATCCCAAACAAATTCACCGGGGTAGCGGGTCCAAATGTTGCCGGACTTCCACGCTAGTTTTTCCCATAGGCGATCCCAATCTCGGTTGAGACCGAGCCACAGTTCTCGCTGTTTTGAAAAGCCAAACCGATCTTCTGAATACACCCGCCATAGCTGATCTATGGTGAGTAAATCAGCCACCGGAAAGCTGTCCACTTCAGTAAAATAGACCCACTTCCGCTGCACAGCGGCCGGTCCCGCCAGCTCACACAGCTTTTGCAACGTCAGTCGGTCTGCTTCTTCAAATTTTTGGTCAATTAGCAAAGCCTGCAGCGGCTGATAAGCGACACTTTGAGCCGAATTCAGAGCAACTACCCCCTGGGGTAGGGTCTCAGCCAAAAAAGTCTGGACTGTAATTGACTCACTGGTGCAGAGTAGCTGGTAGGCTCTTCCCGCTGCGACCGATGGGCCGCCGGTAGAAACGTCCTTTAGAAAGTCAATTAGGAGTAAAAGACCGGGCTCACCGGCGTTTAGTAATTCTGTAACGGCGCTAAGCTGGCGCTTGAGGTTATTGGAACGGAGCTGTTCGGCAAGTTTCACCATGTTGCCAGTATCAGGTGGAATAGCCGTCGGAAAATCAGCAGATACGTTACTCATAGTGGGCGTCTACAAAACTGGCTGCTGGCGCTATGTCAGTTACTTAGTCATCAGCCACATTTCAGGCTACCCTACATTGTCTGGGCAGCACAAGACAGAGCTTAGGGAAGATTATCTCGAGCCAGATATTCTAGAGCAGCGGGTCAAGGGCTATTTATCCGACTCACCGGCGGCGGGGCGATAGCCATTTTCAAAGGCGTAGCGAATTAGCTGAGAGCGATTTTCCAAAGTTAGCTTACTAAGGATATTACTCAGGTGAGTTTGCACCGTTCTCGGACTAATAAACAGATGTTCGCCAATTTGCTTGTTGGTAAATCCTTGGATAACTTCCCAAAACACCTTTTCTTCAGCCGGTGTTAGGGGTAGCGGCTCTGGCGATGGGGGTTGAGCCGACTCTGGGGCTGGCATCTGCTGCACCATGCGGATGATTTCAGCATGCATGCGGCGGGAGCGCTCCAGCTGAGCGTCAATTTTGGCAATGAGTTCCTTGGGATGAAACGGTTTGACAATATAGTCGTCAGCTCCCTTGGAATGCCCTTGAATGCGGTCATCAAGTTCACCCCGACCCGATAAAAAGATAAAGGGCACGAGCTGACCCGAACGAATTTCCCTGAGCTTGGTGCAAAACTCATAGCCATCCATCTCAGGCATCATCACGTCTGAAACCACCAGATCGGGCTGATCCTGCTCAAACAGAGCCAGTCCTTCCGTGCCAGAGGACGCATGGCTCACCTGAAACCCTCGCTCTCGCAGATAGCGGGTCAATGCAGCCCGCAGAGTAACGTCGTCATCAACAATAAGGATTTTTTTCATCCTGATGTCAGCTGCCTCAGCATACTTGCTACATCCTCAAACTAACTTTTCACCAGCGTCTCTACTGACAAACCAATTAATCCTAACAATCCTACAGCATACTTTGATGGGTAATCCCCATCAGCAAAGAGGGCGGTCACAATTGCCCGGCCATTGTGAATGTTTGATAGGGGTATTTGGCTGAGCATTACGGATCGACTACGGTCCATAATGCCCAACTAGTCTGACTGCCATAGATTTCACCCACCAGAAAATGTGTGCTATCCCTGACGATACGGTTGTTCCTTTATTTCAGGTTGACTGGTACAGTGTCGACACTAATATGAAACTTGGGTATAAAGCAGGGTATGGCTTGGCAAATGTGGCAGATGCAGGTGCCACGGGCAAGGCCCAATAGAAAGGAGCAACATGGGTGAGTCTGGGAGCCAGGGCAGGAATGACCCACTACTACAATCACTAGATGACGACTTTCAGGCATTACAGCAGCATTTTGCCAACCAGCTGGCAAAGGATATTGAGTACCTGCAGACAGAAAAGCAGCGCCTGATT
>JBCCAQ010000355.1:0-4008 GCA_039814735.1 Cyanobacteria bacterium P01_A01_bin.15 | reverse complement strand
CCATTAAAAGTGCTAAAGCCGGGATTTATCGTCCCTGGTCATTTAGGGGCATTGATAGGCATATTCAGAACCGTTTTTTTGTGGATCTCAATGAGCAGTATCACATCAGTGACAGTATTAAACAGATGGTCAAGTTTCGGCTCGGCAATCTGCTCGATAGCTCGTTCCTAGATCCATTTCTAGATATTCAAGAGATGGATTTAATTTTATGTCGAAATGTTTTTATCTATTTTAGTGATTCAGCTGTTGAGACGGTTCTAAATAAGTTTTATAACGCCCTGTCTCCCCTGGGCTATCTGCTCGTGGGCCATGCAGAACTTTACAGCCAAAACCCAAGCAACTTTTCGATAAAAATGTTTGAAGAGTCCATAGCTTATCAGCGCCCGGTCGATGGAGTCGCCGTTGTTAGAAGAAAACCTGATTTGGCAACCGTCAAGACTGTCCCACGTCTTAAAACGATCGTTGACACCGATCCTGAGACCATCAATAATGCCCTAGCGGTAGCCGATATCAAAATGCAAAAAGCAGCGCTCAATCTTCTCCGACAGCTGCCCGCCGATACTCGGATGGCTAAGTTTGGAAATCTCACAGCGTCTGAGCTGATTCTGCAGTTTGAACAAGATTTAAAAGAAGTCGACTAAAGAAAAAAATATGGAAACGCCCTATTGTCTTTTTGAAATTGATCGATGCCACAGTGCCGTCGAAGCCACCTATGTTGAAGAAGTATTTGCCCTACCAGAGCTGGTACTAATACCCAATGCGCCCCTGGGTGTTATTGGCGTTATTGACCTGCGAGGAGACACCTTACCCATTGTTGACTTTCGATTGGAGACTGAGGCTCAGCCACGGTCCTACCAGCTAACCGATAGCATAGTTGTCCTCAACCAGGCTGATTTGAGAATCGGCGTTGTTGTCAACTCGGTGAAGGGAATTAGGGAGCTGTCGGTTCAGGAGGCAACGACCACCCTAAACGAGCGTCCAGAGCTATCTAACCTGGATATCAACAGATTTTTTGCCGGTATGGCTTCAGATCAGACCGATATTTTTATCTTGAGTTCTCCCCAAGCCTGGTTTAAGCCAGGGGAGATCCAACAGGTTATCTCTGTAACTCGTTTTCTAGTCAGCGATTTCTATGACTCCCGCGCCGATCGGGAGCAGTCTGAGGTGCAGTCATCCGGAGATCCTGGGATGATGTTTGCTCCGACGGCAACCCGAGAGGAGCAAACCACGTTTCGTCAGCGGGCCGAGGGCCTGAGGCAGTCCCTTAGCGAAGAGCGTTCCACGACAGATTCTAGGTCACTGATTACGGTTTCTTTAGACAACAACATTTTTGGGATTGATTCTAGCCTTGTGCGAGAATTTATCACGATCAATCAGGCAATGCCGATTCCCTGCTGTCCAAAACACATTATCGGCAATATGAATCTGCGGGGTGAAATCCTGACCATTGTCGATATTTCTAAATCGTTGGGACTGTCCCTAAAGTCACTTCCTAGAAAGCCGAAGGCCGTTGTGATCGAGTTTGAAGACACGCTGACCGTTGTGATTGTAGAAGAGGTTCGAGACGCGCTATTTGCCGTTAATCCAAACGATGTCAAGACCGTTAGCGATCGCAACTTTGCCATAAGGCGTACCTACATTCAAGGGGAGGCTCCCTATGGGGACCAGACAATGTATATCCTAGACATGCCCACACTTTTGAGCAGCAACGAGCTGGTGGTCAATGAGATTTTATAAGTCTTTTAGCGGCGGGCGTTTGGCGGCGGATGTGGGCCAGGCTGGCATTCATCACAGCGTTGTTTTGTCCCGATACTGAAAAGGCCAGGGCTTCGCGATAAACCCGCTGGGCCGGATGGTGATCATAGTTGGCCGCCCCGCGAGAGACGATGACCGCCCCGTGGGCACAGCGCACGGCTAGATCAATGGCCCATGCCCGCAGCTGTAATCGTTGCACCGATGGGGCGGCTGCATAGGTTTCTGCTCGGCAGCGGTCAAGCTCAGCGTTGAGCAGGCTGTAGGTCTCAGCAATGGCCGGAAACATGGAGGTTTGAGCCTGACTAAGGATATCTAAACCGGCCTGGGCACAGCCGAGGGCGAAAAAATTATGGGTTAGGGGGTAGGTGGCATCGACGCTGTGAATCCAGCCGGCAGGTTTGATATCTAGAACAAGATCGTGGGGAGCAACCCAGCGATTGAGGGTGACCGTGACGGTCTGGGTAGAGCCCATGGCCGCTAGCGACATCGGCGGGCTAAAGGAGAGCGCACCTTCAATGGCATAAAACGGAGCCAACACAAACACGGCTCGTCCGTCTGGCAGCTGGGCCGCCAGCAGCCAATGCTGGAAGATACCAAAACCGGTGAGCCAGGGAACTGTACCGTTAAAGACATAGCCATCGGTGGTAGCCGTTGCGGTCACGGGCTGCTGAACCCGGCGCAAATGGGAGAAACCCACCCCAAGACCGACTTGGCCTTGGATCGCCGCCTTTAGATACAGCTGCTGTAGCCGCAAATTGTTGGACGCCGCCAGCTCTTGAACACAGCGCTGATGCTGGCTTTGTAAAAATGCCAGGGCTCCTGAGTAGCGGGCGAGTTGTTCGGTAAACTGGTAGCCCGCTTGGGAACTCCAGGCCTGACCGCCCGCCTCTTTTTTGACCTTTAGCCCCAGCAGGTTATGGTTTCCCAGGGTTTGAAATGCCTGGTGCAGCGCCTTGGGGTCACGGTCTAACTGAGCCGCCTGGGGGGCGATGGCAGTTTGTAACAGATGCTCGGGGCTAGCGATCATGGGGGCCTACTAACGGGATGCTTCCAATGTAGCGGGCCTGGGACGACATGCTGTCCTAAGCAGGGGGTGAATCTAGGGTCATTAGACAGCCTTCCATGAGAATGTAGGCGGTACGGCCCTTACCGATGGTGATCTCGTAACCGCCGGTAAATGAGCCAAATGAGGGTAGGGTCAGCCGCTGGGGCTGATGCTCATGGTAAAAACAGGGCAGCCGCAGGCTGTCGGTGGGTGACTGCAGCTGCACCACCGGATGCACATGGCCACAGACATTGAGATGGCCTTTGACCAGCAGGTCCTGACTGGCGGGCTCATGGCTAAGCAGGAGCCGACCCAGGGAAATGGGCTCGGTGCTGTAGTCCATGTCAAAGACCGGGCCGATGGCCGCCCGGTCATGGTTACCGATAATCAGGGTGACCCGAGCATCGGTCCCCTTGAGAAATGTTGACCAGGCGGCGGCCACCTCGGGGACTAGCCCCTGCCGGGAATGAAATAAGTCGCCAAGGATAAAGATTCTTTGGGGTTGTACCTGGTCGCAGTGCGATCGCAACCGTTCCAGGCTCTCATCATTGACCTGTTGCGCCACCGGAATTCCAGCCATTTGAAACGTTTCGGCCTTGCCCAGGTGCACATCTGACAACAGCAGCGCCTGGTACTCAGGCACATACACCGCCCGCTCCAGCAGCATCAGCTTTTCGCCCTGTAACAAGTCCACCTGAGGCCCGGCTGCCCGATCGTCCATACCCTTTCCGTCAAATGCTCAACAGCGGTTAATGGTATCATTAATGGCCCCAATCAAATATCAATTATTTTTAAAGAAAGCGCAGCGATGATCGGCATTTTTGACCGATTATCACGTTCGCTGAATAAAATTATGATGGGGATGTCGTAGGTCGGAGTCTAATGGGCTGGAGTGTCGACATTTACGAGCGGTCTCCCCATGCCCTCAACAGCCGTGGCGGTGGCCTGGTTATTCAGCCAGAGGTGCTAGAAGCTTTTCGGCAGGCTTAGATTCTCCTCACCCTGCACGAACAAAAGTCACAGTCTGCTAAAAGACTGCACAAGAAGCCCTAGGTATTTTCTCAGAAAGGTCATACCGGTTGAAGGCCTCCCTTTTATGGAAATAACTCTATTGCCCCTATTAGGCATACTGTGGTTTCCCCAAGATTGGGCTACCGTGTATACATAAGTCAGAGAGAATGGCTAAAACTCTTAAAATCATTGGGTTT
>JBCCAQ010000389.1:0-2871 GCA_039814735.1 Cyanobacteria bacterium P01_A01_bin.15 | reverse complement strand
CTCTCTCGGAAAAATCTGTAGGTCAACGCTGGGGCCATGGGCTGCCTGTAAAATATCCGTAATCATCCGATCGATGGAGCGAATCTGAGTCTTTGCATTCCGCAGTAGCTGCACCGTTAGCTCAGGTCGAAACCGACTGCGGCGTTCCTCGTCCGGATCGTATCCCATCTCCAAGGTTTCGATCGCAATGGAGGCCGCCGTCAGCGGATTGCGCAAATCATGGGCCAGCATGGCAATAATGCGATCCTTAAACTCCAATTTGGCATTGGCCTCAGCATTGAGCTGCTTTAGCCGAAAGATTTCATCGGATAGGTTAATAATTTCTGTCGATTGCGCAATGGATGCATCCTCTGAGGCATGATGATCGCCGCTGGTAGGTTCGTCTGCAGCTTCCGCCTGCCACCGCAACCACCAATAGTCGATTTGGGAGATGATATCGCTGCCCGTTAGCGTTTGACGTCCCGCTGCCGAAATCTTGATGAGCGTGGGGGTGACCACTAGCCTAAAGTGTTCAGCCAAATAGGGCTGCTCACTCACATCAACCACCTCTAAAACCGGAGCAATGTCACTTTCTAGCCCCTCAATATGATGACGAATTTGGCGAACCTGCTCAGCAGAACTTGGCCGTTTATCAATAAACAGCAGTAGCTTTAGCGGCACTTCAAGGGGCGGCATAGATGAACGTGTGACTCCTGCTCAGCGATACGAGATATCCAATGGCTAGGTGCCTTACTAGCTACTCATTCTTTTAGACTACATCGTTCCAAGGTTGGATATGGGCAGCTCCACCAAAGAATTATGCAGACTTCCCCATGTGCTCAGTGATATTACGCACCCTATGCCAGTTGCAAAACCCGTCTATGCGGAATCGAAAGCCACGGTGTTGTAGAGGAGTATATAAGCGAGTAATCAACCTGATTTTGGCTGCAATCGTTAAAGAGATATTAAAGGGATAACCCCAAAATAAGTTCATAGTGAACTTCTCATCTACAGTGAGACATAGAGTTTGCTTATGATTGCATTCAGTCATTTGTTAGCGGTACTCAGTAGACACAGTGAGGCGCGGTGGTCATGGAAGTTCCAGCAGTTATTCAACGTCACATCCATCAGCAAGTTAGTCAAAAATGCTTAGGGGAGCGTGTTATCAAAACAGGCGCTCTGCTGTTGGGAGCTGTAACGTTGCTGGCTGCTCAAGCTGTCCAGGCCAGTATTGGCACCCAGAGAGCCTCATCTGATGCTGTGACGGTTCATCCTCTCCTGGCCCAATCAGCCCCCGCTGTATCCGAGCAGCTTGCCAACGGCGTTTATCTCTTTGGAGAAAAACCCCTACCCGACCAGCTGCAAACCGCGTATATGATCTTTGAAGCTCGTGCCGGACAGGTCGTAGGAGCATTCTACTCTCCCCATTCTTCCTTTGACTGTTTCCACGGAAATATAGAAAACACGCAGCTTTCCTTAGCTATCACAGAAACCTACTCCCAAGAAGAATACGCCTACACCTTAAATCTAGAAGATACGGCCATTGCTGGTACGAGCGGCAGCCAGTTTGCCATTGAGGGCTTCCACCAGCTTGATGCCGTCAGTGATAACGATCTGCGCATGCTAAACACCTGTCAGGCCCATTACAGTCGGCTGATTTAGATTGGATGATTCGTTTAATCAGCTACAGTTTCTGCCAGCTACCTCATTTATTTTCCTAATAGTCTTAGCTAACTACCTGCTAACGTAACCCAGTGCCTTGGCTATTTGCTAAGGCATTGGATTATCTTGGTAGGTGAAAATCATTAACTTCCCTGGTGGCCGTAGGTGTGAACGCAGCAGAACAAGCCCGCAGCATTGAATATGCAAGTAAAATAGCGGCTACTGTCGGTGCTTTTAAAGGACAGCTTCCCGACTTACGCTCTGATCTCAAACCTTGGGCCAACGATCCCGACACGAGAGACCTGGTCGATCCTGACTCCATCGACATTGGCTTTCATTTTCCTGGTTTTAGCCGCTCGTTTAACTGTCGTAGCTTACTGGTACAGATTCGCTTACATTCGGTTCCAGCTGATACGTTGCCAGTCGACACTGTGGCCAATGTTGTCAAAGTAGTTGGTGTTGAAGTGGTGGGATTTAACCACCATGGACAGCAGTGGCATCTTTCAACTATCAATCAATGGCAATTTGAGGGGGTGGCTCCTCCCAAAGAAACCGCCGGAGAAAAAATCAAAGTCTGCTGTCGGCAAATTTTTCAGGTGTTTAATCCACAGTCCGATGCCTAGCGCATGGCAAATCCTTCTCGCGGCCTGTGAGCCGCAAAATTCAAGATGCGTTTGTCTGGGGCAGTAGGATAGTTGAAGACACTCCGACTCACCGTTGCCACTCATGTCAATGAAGACAGTTATTCCCGTCGAGCTGCCCCAGACCCAATACGATATCAAAATCGCCACCGACGGGTTGCAATACCTTGGCTCCTGGCTTGCTGCCACGGGCAGACAAGGCAAGGTGCTGCTGGTCTCCAATCCTGCCATCTTCAAACATTATGGTGCAACCGCATTAAATTCTTTAGCTGGGGTGGATTTTGACGTTTGCCAGTGCATTTTGCCCCCCGGCGAACGATACAAAACCCTGCGCTCCATCGAAAAAATCCACAGTGTCGCCTTTGAAAACCGTTTAGAGCGTAGCTCCACCATGGTGGCCCTTGGCGGTGGCGTCATCGGTGACATGACCGGATTTGCGGCGGCTACCTGGCTACGGGGTATTGCCGTTGTTCAGGTGCCTACATCACTACTGGCCATGGTGGATGCTTCCATCGGGGGCAAAACCGGCGTCAACCATCCTCAGGGCAAAAACCTGATTGGCGCATTTCACCAGCCAAGGTTAGTGCTG
>JBCCAQ010000356.1:0-3852 GCA_039814735.1 Cyanobacteria bacterium P01_A01_bin.15 | reverse complement strand
TTTTCTAATTTATTTTAGACGGGGTAAAACCATGGATCGCGTTAAATCTCAGGCTGCTGTAGTGTCTCAGCTACTTTTTGATCCCAAGACAGCAGATGCTTATAAAAGTGTTTTAGTCCTGACTGGCAGAATCATTAAGGAGGTGGCCCTGCTAGCCTGGCTATTGATTTGCTCTGTGTTTGTATTTGCAGCCTGGTTTGGTGACATAGCGACCAAGTCTGGACGGGATGTACGCCAGTGGTGGCAGGCTCAGCAAACTCGGACAGCAACAGGAAATCAGACAGCGGCGGCTACTGGCAAAGCATTTCTTGACGTGAGTCAAAATGGTGCCAACTTTCTGCTAGATAAGGCCCGCGAACAGCTGGGGCTAGAACAGCTTGAACGTCCCGTCACCGAGCCAACACCGGTAGCGGAGCCAACACCGGTAAAAGCTCCTTCTGCTCCGACGATTACTAGGCAGGCCCAAAGCAAGCATGCTGATCAGCCGGTGGTCCCCACCGAGGAGGCTGCGCCCTCGACTGAGGACGATATGCCCTTGGATGGGGCGGAGGCGTCTGAGCAACCGCCCCTAACTCAACAAAGTTAGCATCTACGGCTGACTCCAATTTTGGACAGCCCACACACTTCAAATCACACAGTTGAATATCGTTTAAGTATCGGTTTTAGAGGTCCGCTTTGATAGTGGGCCTTTTTAAGTAGGCCCAATCCTATTCTGGAAGCGTTGGTTCTAGATCTGGTGTTGCTGGTGTCACCAGATCTAGCGTTCGAATATCGGTGGGCAGATAAATCAAAGACTCAGCAACGGCGATCGCTTCTTCGACGGTGATATTGCTACAGTCGCCTTGACCATAGTCCTGGGCATTGATTAGCCCCGCCCCCGCCAGTCGATAAAAGCCATCAGTACCCGCCAGCCAGTCTGTAAACAAATCGGGCTGTGGCAGATTTTCCCCAGCACCGTTGGGAAACTGGCCGTGGTAAAGACTATAGCCCTCGCCAAATAGAGGCAGCTCCAGGCTTTCCTGATTTTCTAAGGAAATGCCGCCAATCCCACCGGAGGTGTACTCAATGGCAAAACAGCGGTCTTGGTCATCGCGATACACCAGCCAGTAGAAAGGTCCACCACCGGGTCCCTCCGGTGCTTCCCCAGCGCCGTAGCTGGCTAGAACCATCGTTGGCGGCAGGTAGATGGGAACGGCAATGTCGATACCTAAATCGACGAGCTGGTTAGCAGCGGAAGGGGAAAGCTGGGCCAAGTAGGCATTGGGTGGCGGTGGCGGCGGCACGCTGGTCGAGCTAGAAGCCACCGAATCGGCACCAGAAACATCTGACTCTACCGCAGGCAAATCCTCGTTACTAGGGGTAGGGGGAGCCGCCGCTGGTCTGCAGCTGCCTAGGGCAAGTAGTAAACCAGCCAAGACGGTTATTTGCCAGCTTCTCCGGGGACTGCGACGATGATAGGGGGAAGGCATAGAGCACCGTGACATAGTTTGTCAGTAGGGAGCACCGCTACGATGAACAAATCGCTGACCGCCGTCAACTTCGGGTAGGGCAAGCAGGTCGTCATCTGGGTAGGTGGCTTGGTCATTGGCGGTGCGATCGCCAATTTCTAGATAGGTTGCGATCGCATCCGAGCGATTGATCAGGTGATGGCCGTCCGCCACCCCAGCCGCAAATCCAGCCATCATGCCTGGGGTTAGGAGCGTTTCCCCAGCATTAGTGACCAAGGTTACCGCCCCTGCAACCACATAAATAAACTCATCCTGGTGGCTGTGCCAGTGACGTAGGGCAGACTGGGCACCGGGAGCCAAAGTGGTCAGATTTACACCAAACCGGGTCAGCCCCGCCGCGTTGCCCACCCGCTGCCGAGAGCGCCCGTCTACGGCGGCTCGAAAAGGTTGGGGATAATCGGTGCCCTGGCTAACGGGTACTGTCGAAAGATCAATCACCATACATCAGCAACGGTATTAGTTTGATTCGCGTTTTAATCGGCAACTTCGGCCATCTCAATCACCTCGCCGTCATAGTCCTTGACCAAGAAATTTAGCGGTCGTTCGCGACGAATTTTATGGCGGATGCCGTTGGTCTGAACCTGCATCAGCAACAGCTCAAGACAGTCTCGGTCAAAACAGACGTGTCGCTGGCGATCCTTGTGTCCCCGACTGGCCCCGGAGATAACATGCAGCTGTGTGTTTTTTTTCAGCTGATACCAGAGACCATCGGGACTGCCATAGCTCGGCTCCGTCGGTCGCGACAGGGTACTCATACCCATCATCGGATCCATACCCGACCCCAGCCCCTGCTCGTAGTTGTAGTAATAGTGGAGGGGAACGTCGGCAGCAGATAGCCCCAGCATCCCTTCATAAAACTGTTGGGCGATTGTCAAATCTGAGACCATCACCGTATGCACCTTGGGCGCACTGGTCAAAAACATCCACATGGCCCCAGCGTAGGCCACCAGCAGCATCACCATGATGCCCTGGGTGGATACCAGGCTATCCAGCGGCAATCCCTGCCAAATGGAGGCCAGCGATGTGGGAAAAACGGTGAAGCAAACGTCCATGGGCAATTTGAGAAAGAACGACGCTCTGAGCTGTAGAGCAGTCCGGATACGGTGTGGCTGCCCCTAGTGTATCAAGGGGAAAACCGACTGGCTGCCAGAGGCTTATCAGGTTAACCGATCCTTTACCGTAAGGGTTATTGGGCCATCCCACAGCAGCAAGTGACCCATCTCGGTCCAAGATTTCCTGCCGAATCTTTAAGATTCGCCGGATCCTGGGTATAGTAAGGGCTATTTATAGGGTAGTCTCAGTCTGGTCAATACCCGTCTGGTTATCCTGCCGTCAACCGGTGGGAGTGCCGTTCGCAGCGCCGTGGATATTCCTAATTTTCCTGAATGTGATCATGCCATTGTCAAGTCGCTCTTTGAGTACAGCGACTACGATTTAGTACAGCAGCTAAAGCAGCATCCTAGGGAGGGTAAGTACTTTACCGCTATCTTTTGCCGCTATAGCCCGGTGGTTTACACGCTGATTCGCCATTCAGCTCGCTCTACCGTGCAATCGGAGTATTTGTTCGCGCTGACGTGGCGACATATTTTATATGAGCTAAGTGGGATTGAGCTGCCCGCCGATCCCCCAGCCGAGTTTTCCCTCCAGGCTTGGTTGGTTAATTTGACAGCCGCCTGTATCAATCAGGCCGCGCTGCCCGATGTGGAGGGGATCCACTACAGTCTGCAGGAAGCACCACCGCCGCTGTGGTGCTACGTTACCCGGGCCCTCGATCAGCTGCAGCCCCTACACCGATTGGTCATTGTGATGGCCCAAACCTTTCGCTGGAGCAATACCCGGATCGCCGCTTATTTACAGGCCGAGGGCCAGCGGATTTCCCCTAAGTCAGTGGAAACCCTATTGGTAGGAGCCCAGCAATCTTTAACCACGGCCTTACCCAATGATATTCAGGCAATTTACTTTGGGGATACTGAAACAGCCACCGAGGAAAAAATGATCGGGGATTTAGCCAATCTGTTGGATGCCTCTAATCTTGATTTGGATGAGCCAAACACCGCTCCGGAGGCTTGAACACTCTGATTTTTTAGCATGGGAGAAACGGGTAGTGCAGCGCACAGTTTGGTTTGGTTATGGATTGGTCATGATGGCTTTGGTGGGAGTACCGGCGGCCCAGGCCCAGGATACGCTCGACGAACAGCTACGGCAGCCGGTAAATCGTGAGCTGATCCAGCAGCAGCGCGATGTGGCCGATCAGCTGTTGCGGCTGGGGGAGCGTCAGGCTAGCCAGGAAGATTATCAGTCAGCTCTGCGGGCCTGGAGCCGGTCTGCGGAAATCTACTATGAA
>JBCCAQ010000185.1:0-10999 GCA_039814735.1 Cyanobacteria bacterium P01_A01_bin.15 | reverse complement strand
CGCAGTCGGTTTCGACCTGAGCTAACGGTGCAGCTACTGCGGAATGCAAAGACTCAGATTCGCTCCATCGATCGGATGATTACGGATATTTTACAGGCAGCCCATGGCCCCAGCGTTGACCTACAGATTTTTCCGAGAGAGCTAAATCTGCAGACGCTTTGCCAGGAGGTGGTGGAGTCTTTGCACACCAAGGTTGAGAACAAAGAGCAAGTAATTCACCTAGATATTCCAAAGGATTTGCCCCTGGTGCATGCTGATATCAATCAGGTACGCCGTGTGATTGTGAACCTTTTGGATAATGCTGTGAAGTATACGCCGATGGGGGGAAAGGTGATGATTACAGCGCTACACCGGACCACCCAAAAGGTGCAGGTCAGTGTTCAAGATACCGGGCCGGGTATTCCTGCGGATAAACAGGCTCGCATTTTTGAAGAGAGCTTTCGACTACAGCGAGACCAGTCCCAGGATGGCTATGGCTTAGGGCTGGCGATGTGTTTGCGGATTGTTAGGGCGCACTATGGTCAGCTCTGGGTAGACTCGGTACTTCAGCAGGGAAGTACGTTTCACTTTACGTTGCCGGTTTATAGGCAGCTAAACAATCGGCAAACGTTGTTTGAGTAGGATGTTAGCCCTCAGGTAGCTGCAGACGGGCTTTCATGGAGGCTAGCTCAGCATCTACTTTGGTTTGTTCTGGAGCTGAGGTTGACTCTAGGGCTGAAAACTTTTTTTCTAGGGGATCCTGACTGAGCTGACTGATTTCAGCAGCGGCTTCGGCCTTGGCTTCCATGGCCAAAATTTTGTCTTCGATGTGGTCAAAGGTACCTCCATTGACCTGGGTCATCATTTCATTGAGCTTTTGGCTGGCTTTGGCAGAGCGAGCCCGGGCGATGTACATGTCCTTTTGGGTACGGGCCTGGGAAATTTTGCTCTCCAGGGTGCGCATGTTGGCTTTTAGCTTTTGTACGCTGCTTTGCTGCTGTGTGAGCTGTCCCTCAAGGGCCTTGGCCGTTTCTAAATAACTTTGGCGACGGTCTAGGGCTTCACGGGCCAGGGCCTCGTTGCCTTTTTCTAGAGCGCTTTGGGCCCGGTTGTAGAATTCGCGGGCCCGGTTGTGGGCCTGGTCATACTGACGTTCACTGCGCTTTTGGGTTGCGATCGCAACCGCCACCGCCTGCCGCAGCTGCAGCAAATTTTCCTGCATGTCGGCGGTGGTTTGTTCCAGCAGCTTTTCTGGATCGTCTGCCCCGCTGAGGGTGTCATTTAGGCTGGCGCGCGCCGCTCGCAAGAGGCGATCTAGCAATCCCATAATATTTTGGCTTGGCAGGTGAGAAGAGCGATGACCGCTGAATTTAGCATAGCAGGGGGCTTATTCGTTCGTGGGGCCAAAGAGTTCTACGGCGGCACCCTGCTGGGTCAAAAACGCCACCTGGTCTTCGGCCTGGGCACGATTGTCAAAGGCCGCTAGTTGGATACGTGCTCCCGCCTGGAAGTTGCGCACAAAGGCATCGGGCACTAGCTCGCGGGCCTGATTTAGGGAGGCATCGCCGGTGTAGCTAGTGACGACATAGAAGTTTGACCCGGTGGCGGCAGCTGTGGTCCCAGGGGAAACCTCAGCCGCCCCTGCGGTCGCCCCAGCCGCATCGGGGGTTTCAGTAGTCCCATTGTTATTGGCCCCGACGGCGGGCTGAGCCGGTTGGCCCGAGGGTGTGGGCGTCGCCGTGGGAGGGGGGAGCTGGCCCGGTGCGGTCTGGCCAGGAGCGGGAAGAGCCGCACCGCTACCATTATTGCCCTCAATTTCTAAGGTGCTCAGGCTCTCTAGATCAAGTTCTACAAACTCTCGGGTGGAGAGATCGGGGCCGGGGGGGTCGAAGTCTGAGGTGTCTGGATCGGCCACAGCCGTTTCTGAGGAGGAGTCGGGGGTCTCAGGGGAAGCCGCGTTTTCATCGGTGGTATCGTCCGGGGTAGTGGGCCAAAGCCGCGATCGCAGACCTTGAAACTGTGACGGATAGGTAATGGCAACCCCCACACCAATACCACCCAGCACGACCAAAACCAGACCCGCCAGCTTTAGCAAGCCGTAGCTCTTACGTTCGGGGGAATAGGGTTCAGGACCAGGCTCAGTCGACTGGTCGGCGATGCTTTTGAGTAATTCTTCAGAGGACTCTAGATACCCCTCTGGCACCGTTTCACTTGAAGGGACAGACAGATCTGTGGCAGCCGCCTCACCGGCTTCAGCTAGGCCAGGCTCGACTGGAGCGATCGGAGCAGCCTCTAGTGACTCAGCCTCTAGCGGCTCAGCCGCCTGATTTAGAAAAGGATTGGGCGGCGGCGGCGGTGGCGTGGGCGGCTGCCCCCCCGGAACGGTCTTGCTGGGAGGAGCACTAGGGGACGAAGACGCCGATACAGAGATCAAATCGAGGGACTGGCGCTGGGGGGCTCGACGTGGCGGCGGCGGTGGCGGCACCCGGCCATGGCTTTGACGGCGGTAGCGGACAAGCTCATCCTCAAGGTTGACATTAAGATTGCGCAGAACATCCTCTAACTGCGGGGCGATCTCAGTCTCAGGACTTGCTCCGGGTCTAGGCGGGATGGAAGCGGGTGCGTTGTCTGCAGAAGAAGCCATCGGACACAGCTAAGCTAAATTAATATGAGGGAGTCAGGGCAGCAGTAGATCACTGATAGACCATACGTTAGCACGTTGATCAAGGGTTGTCGGCCTTGGGCAAAGGCATGGCACGCCTGGTCAATTCTAATCAATAGAGCAGGAGGTTGAGATGGGGTTTTCTGGGTTGCGATCGCTAATCACCAATATCGAGGCCCACCCCGAATGGCAAGCCCGTCGTCAGTTTCGACAGGTGGTTGAACATTGGCCTAAGGCCGTGGGTTATGCTGTGGCCCGCCACACCAAGCCTGCCAGTATCCAGCGCCACGTGCTGCAGGTTACGGTCGCCAATGCCTCTTGGGCTCAAACCCTGACCCTAGAGCGCCGTCGTATTCTCCACAAATTGAACCGCCAGCTGGCAATACCGCTGGATGATATTCGCTTTTCCAGCGCCCAGTGGCATGCCAAACCCCTACGCAAGCAACAGCCTGCCAGCAACTGGCTCAAGGCCCACCCCAGCTATATCGGGGAAACTGTAGCTCCTAGACAAGAACAGTCCAAAACACCCGAGGAAGCCTACGAACTGTGGGTAGCTGTTAAGAAAAAACAGCAAAAACTACAGGAGATTTGTCCAGAATGCCAATGCTCTTGCCCCCCTGGAGAACTCGCTAGATGGAGTATGTGTGCCCCCTGCATTACTAAAACCTGGCAATAAAATCTAAACATTGAGTTTAGTTTTGTACAGTCAAACCTTGAGAATTTTCCACTAAATTTTTGTTTGACTTTCAATTTAGTAGTTTCAGGGATCGCCTACTGTCAGATGATCCCAGTCATCCAAAAGTGTATTGATTTATTTAAATTAAATATAAAGAAAACATTAATTAGCTTTGGCTAGCCGATCGGGTTCTGAGGCTTGGTGTATCAAGCTTCTAACATTTTTACTATGCTGGGTTTTCTTTAGGATTTAGCCCACAATGAAGCTACAGAGGCTTTTTAGACAATCTCTTAAAAACATGAACGTGAAAAAGTGTGACGTTGTTCGATGCGGTGCCTGCCGATTTTATACCCCCGTTGGTCGCCGTGGGGGTGACTGTTCGCAGCTGGGCGTATCTGTTCAATCCGCTTGGAAAGCATGTTTTTTAGCGGAATCGCCATTTCAAGAAATGGCTAATATTGGCGGCTCAGATATAAAAGTTGCCCTAGAGCCGGTTTCTCTGGAGTCGCTGCCGCTGCCGATAGGTCGGCTCCCAGCCCCGGAAACACCGCTGGTGGCGAGACTGTCTTAAGCGCTGAATTTTTAGAATACCGTTTGAGCTATTTCTAAATTTCATAGCAAGGAGAAATCTCTGGCATACTGTTATGCCAGAGATTTTTTATAAATCCTGATCCCTGTCAGGCAGCGCCAGGCAAATTAGCGCTATGTATGCGCCCCCGTAAAAAGCCCCGTAAAAAGGTTGTTACGATGCGTCTGCTAGCTGGAATGTTCAACTATGCTGGATAACATTCAGCAATAGGCTTACATAATGCCAGCCGGTTGGTAGATCCCTGGCTAGTTTTAGCAGAGTGAGCTGCTGCTAGTCATGTTCTAGACAGCCGCCCTGGGTTTTACAGTATCAGGAGCTAGGAGGTACCCCTTGGCCAGACGTCAGTCTAAGCGGTCGTTTAAGCAGTTATCAAGCATTTCAGCTGGCCCGGTGGGGCAGCAAATTTAGCAGCTGCTCGCTCAAGGATCCTACCAAAAGGCTTTTACAAAGCTAAAGCAGGCGCAGAAAACGTCTAACGCCGATAAAATTTCTACCACTGAGTTTGAAATCTTATTGGCTTGGGGGCGTGATGATGTTGAGCAAGGCAACTATAAAAAGGCAGAAAAGCCTTTACGTCAGGCCCTAGAGCTGGAGAGCAAAGACGCCAGCGGCGATGTTTATTATTGGTTGGCCAAATGCCTGCTAGAGCAGGAGCAGCCTGCCGCCGCCCTAGAACTTATAGAAACGGCATTTGAAACAAAACAGCTGTCAAAACAGCACGGTGGATGTTATCTAAAGCTGCTGGTCATTAATGACCAGATAGCTCGTGTAGAAACCCTGGTGGAGCAAAAAGCAGCTCGATTTTATGCACCCCACCTCCACTGGGCGCGGGGTGCGATCGCACTGCACCAGAAAAATCCCAATGCGGCCCTACAGCATTTCAAAAAAATGGGACGTCCTGCTAGCCATGGCGATCGCACCACTGCTTGGACCGTCTACGCCCAGCAGCAGACCGGTCAATTCGATAACGCGGCCCCCAGGCTGGGGCTGAGTCAATCTCCCTTTGACCGGTCTCCCTTGTTCCCCTTTACCCCGCGCGTAGACGAGCATCCGGCCATGGCGCACCTTGTGCTAACCCAGCTGGCCCACACCTTTAGTCACGATCTCTCAACCCGTGTCGACCTCAACGCTTTGGCCATCCCCAAAAAGCAGGCCGCCCTGGTATTAGAACTAATCCGCATGATCGACCAAGACGACGATGTGTACGGCGCGGCCCATTTCTGGCTCAATTTCCCCAAACCGATATTCACAGCGTTTCCGCTGCTGCAAGATCTGCACAACCCGATGATGGTGCTGGCTGGAGCCGCCGCCATGACGACCAATGAACCAGACTATGCAGAGCTATTCTGGTCGCGGTTAATCAAAACACCCCTGGACGATCCGCAGCTGGCCCTGCATCTGCGGCAGGCGCTGCTAGCCAACGATGCCGACCAAGCCGCTATCCGCCTCACCAAGCAGCTGATCCAATGGGTAGAGGCTCAATCTACCTGGCCCGATAGCCAGCGTCGTCACGCCCTAGCCATTCTCCACTGCTGGATTTACGACCATTTAGCCAAACTCAACAAACTTCGGCAGGCCGAGAAGGCCCTGCAACCGGCACTCCAACTGGCCCCTGATGCCGCCGATGTGATCGGTCGCCAAGGGCTATTGGCGGCTGCCCACCACAAACCGGATAGGGCTATTCCCCTGCTTACCCAGGCGCTTAAAGGGGGATGCCGTTCTGCTGAGGTTTACGATCAGCTGATCGGTTGCCTAGAGAAAACGGACGATCGGGATACCCTAAAAGAAATCCGTCGCCAGTATGGCGGGAACTTTGGCGACGTGGGTGTAGAAGCCGATATTCCATTCTGGATAGAAGCCCTGACCTACCGATTATTTTTCATGCTGGCGGAGGTGACGTCTAACCCTGAGCGCACTGACCCCGCTACCCGCGCCCTCAAGATCTTTGTAGATGCGGCCACCGAACCCCCCAATAAAGAACAGCGGGTCACCTTGGACCAAACCCAGGCAGCCAAAGCGTGGGATGCACTCCTCGCCCCCCTGAGCCCTGCCCAAAAGGTGCCTGTGCTACAGGCCATTAGCCTGGTGATGGTGCTCCATGCCAAACGTAAAAAAGGGCTAGCAGCGCTCCAGTCGCAGTATCAGCATCAGCTAATTATCTGTGGCACCGAGGCCCCAGAGGCAAATTTGGCGAACCTGGTATACCTGGTGGTCAAGGAAAAGAAACCAGATCGGTTGATTACCCCTGTGGCCATGTATCTTGATGCCAGCGCCCAGCCCCATCGCAGCCTGGCCCAGCTGCAGCTACAGGCTCGCTGGTTTATTACCACCGATGTGTTGGCCCCCTGGCTGGATCAGGCCCTTGGGCGCGATTCGCAAAATCCGCTGTTACTGTTGGCTAAGGCCACCACCTATCCGCCAAAGTCTGCTGACTATCAGCGTCTGTCTGAGCAAGGATTTGAGCTGGCTCGGCGGCTACAGGACACTGAGGCCTTGGAGGCATACCGCCATGAAGAATGGCTGCAGGCTCAAGCTATGACCCGCACTGTCATGCCAGATTTTGGGCGTTTGGATCGCGATCCAACGGCAATGGATATGATCCAAATGATTAAAAAAATGGCGAAGGAATCCTTTGGAGAAGATATTCCCCCAGAATTGCTCGCCCAGATGCTGCCAGAGCTAATGGCTGAGATGGGCATGGAAATGCCGCCGGGTATGGCCGGGGGCATGCCCATATTTATAGGCGGTTTTGACGACGATGCTGGGGACGATTTTTTTGGGCCACCCCCCGGCTTTAAGACCTCTAAAAAAAGAAAACGTTCAAAACGATAGAGACCGTACCCCCTAGCCTTTTTACCAACGCCCTACCAACCCACTCCCACATAGTCAGCATGAACGAATCATTTGAGCGGTTAGGCATTGCCCCCGATGCTAGCCCCAAGGAAATTAAGCGGGCCTACCACGCCAAACTCAAGCAGTTTCCAGCCCATAGCCATCCCGCTGAGTTTAAGGCAATTCGCGCGGCCTATGATGCCGTGCGCCACGGTAGCAAAACCACCGTTGACGATTTCTTTAAGCTCCGTCCCCTTGAGGCCAGCATCGATCCCCAAACCCTCGCTACCCTCAGGGCACAAGCTACGGCAGTTGCCGAGATTGATCTCAAAACCCTCACCCGCTTAACATTTTAAGTTGTTTATTTGCACCGGTCTTCCCCGATAGCCCATGCCCCAGTCCCCCCGCGAACGTGTTGCCCAGCGCCGTCAGCTCCAGAAACAGCAGTCCCAAATATTTGAAGAGCTGCTGGGTGTGCTCGACGATTTGGACCGTGCCTGTAACCATTGGCAGCAGGCGCAGCAGGCCAGCTCAATCGGCCCCCGCATCCCACAGAGACCCTGGTGGTTAAAGCTATGGCACAGTCTGGTTGGGAAAAACCGGGGAGCCGCGCAGCTAAAAGCGGCCCCCCAAACCGAACTCAGTACCACAATCAGCAGTGCCTACGACGGTGTTTCCCTAATTCGTCAGTCTCTATTGGAGGTGCTGCAGCGTCAGGACGTCACGCCGATTGAGGTGCTGGGACAACCGTTTGACCCAACTCAAATGAATGCCATCGGGAAAGAACCCTCCTCAGCCCCTGCCAATACTGTGATTAAAGAAGTATTGAAAGGCTACCTTTGGCAAGGTCGGGTGCTGCGCGATGCCCGAGTGATTGTGGCAGCAGCAACTGACAAAGCGTCTTCTCACCTTTTATAAGGGGATGGGCGATGACCATCCTACGCGATTTCTCTGTTCCTATAGTCCTATATATGGAGCAGGTATAAAACCAGCCCCTCCTATCATTTTAGAATTATGGCAATTGTTGGCATTGACCTTGGTACTACGAATTCTGTTGTTGCTACCCTCGACGGTGGTCAACCTTGGGTTATTCCGGACGACGATGATGAGCTGCTGCTACCGTCCTGTGTCGGGTTAGATAATGATGGCAAACTGCTGGTGGGGGCCTATGCTCTCCGGCAGTTTGCGGCGGCCCCGGAACGCACCATCAAGTCAATTAAGCGCCAGATGGGGACTGACTATCAGGCGACCCTGGGCGAGCAAACCTATTCGCCCCAGGCCATTTCGGCCATGATTTTGCAGACACTAAAGCACCAGGCTGAAGCCGTGCTCGAAGAAACGGTAACCCAGGCAGTCATTACGGTACCGGCTTACTTTACCGATGCCCAGCGACAGGCAACCAAAGAAGCCGGAGAGATCGCCGGACTGGAGGTCTTGCAAATTTTAAATGAGCCCACGGCGGCGGCCCTGGTCTTTGACAACCGCAGCGATGAGACTGAAACCGTCCTGGTATATGACCTGGGCGGTGGCACCTTTGACGTATCGATTGTGGAAATTACCGGCGAGGTCACCGAAGTGCTGGCCAGCCACGGCAACAACCGGCTGGGTGGCGATGACTTTGACCGGCAGTTGCAGCGTCACCTGACAGATAAGTTTCAACAAACCCACGGGGAGAGCGTCCCAACCGATGCCACCGTACAGGCCCGACTGTTGCAAGCTGCAGAACAGGCCAAAATCGGGCTGAGCGACCATGGGTTTGTCTCGGTGCGGGAGCCGTTTTTGGTGAGTCAGGGGGCAACAGCGTTACACCTGGAGACTGAGATTGCCCGAGAGGATTTTGAGCATTTGATTACACCCATGCTCAAAGAAACCCTGGAGGCCATTGATCGGGCGCTGGGTGATGCATCGATGGAGGCAAGTGAGCTAGATCGGATTGTACTGGTGGGCGGCTCCACGCGGATTCCGCTGGTGCAGCGGCTAGTGGAGGAGCACCTGCCGGGGGTACCCCTGAGCAGCTTTGAACCTGACCTATGTGTGGCCATGGGGGCAGCCGTGCAGGCAGGGGTGCTCTCAGGCGCTGAGGTGGAGTCGATTTTGGTGGATGTGGTGCCCCATTCCCTGGGGATTGCTGTGATGATGGATGCGGGAATAGGCATGGCCATGCCCGGTATGTTTAGCACCATTATTCCGCGCAATACGGTGATTCCCACATCGCGCTCTGAGATTTATAGCACCGCAAGCGAGCGGCAAGAAAAGGTGGAGATTGAGGTTTTTCAGGGGGAAAATGCGATCGCAAAAGAAAATATTCCCCTGGGCTCTTTTATGGTGGAAGGGCTACCCCCCAAACCGGCTGGGGCCATTCAAGTGGAGGTTACCTTTGACTTTGATATCAGCGGTATCCTCACCGTGACCGCCACCGAAAAAGGTAAGGGACAAAAAGAGTCTCTGGTGGTAAACGATGCCGCCACCGGACGGCTATCGAGTGCCGAACTGGATCAAACCCGCGAAGAGATCGCCCAGCTGTTTGACATTGAAGGTCCGGGCAAGATCCCTTCCCCTAGAATACTCTTGTCAGACGACTGATCACTGGCGGTTACACACATTTGCTATAACCTCACCCTGGCCGTCTAGGGCGTTTAGGGCCTCTCCCGTGGCCTGTTCTGATGTGGCGGCGACTCCCCAGGCAAGGCTGCGATCGCGCTCAGCGACAGCACCGCACCCCCGGAACGATACTCGAATCGTACAGTTCACATCACCACAGCTGCGCAGGGCTTCGCGCTCGGCACTGCTGACAGAGAGATAGTTGGTCGCCACCCCCCAGTCACCGGAACGAGAAATGGCGATAGCGCCATAGCGCTGAGCTGCCTGAACCTGAGTTACCAGGAGAGTGCTCAACAACAATAGACTCAGAATAGTAGGCTTTAGCATGGGCAATAAGGAACAACAGAATTGTTGATAATGGATCACGTTAGCACAAGCACCAATGCGTAGCGGCCCCGTAGTCCTTTTTACGGGGCCGTCACACAGGATCCGAACTTAGCTAGGAGAGATCATCCTTTTGGTTACTCTCACTGGCGGACATCGACTTTTCGGTGCGGGCAAGAAAGTCGGGTACCAACACTTCGCTAAATCCAGCAATAAATGCGATCGCAAAGTACAGATACTTGGACTGGGCTTCGGCTTCGCTGGGGTTAAACCCGCTGACCACCACCACCTCCGACTCAATCAGCGCCACCGCCAGCAGGCTAAAAGCAGTCCCCACCACCGGCTTAAAAAAACCGATAAAAAAAGGAATCACCGACTGGGAGCGATTGCGATTTTCTAGCTTTCGCGATCGCAGCATCACACTGACAATGCTCCCCAGCCCGCCTGCCGCCAGCACCAGCTGAATGTACTGCCACTCTTGGGATGAAAACAGCTCCACCTGAGAGCCCTGGGTTTCCCCCTCCACAATGGCCCCCGACGACTCGCCCTCAACCACAACATCATCTGAGGTTTCTGGCGGTTCATCCAGCGGCTGATCCAACGGCTGAGCATGGCTGATGCCATGCTGATAGCCAATCTCATACTGGTTCGACAAATACATCCGCGCGGCGGTGGTGCTGCCAATCAGCAACATAATCGTAATCGTAAACCAGGTGAGACCTGAGATCAGCTGCGCGGCGGGCGACCCCCCAGCGCTCAGCACCGCCACCAGAGGATTGCGATAAATTCGAATCTCCCGGGCAATGCGTTTACGAATGTCCCGCGCCAGCGACACCCGCTCTGCCATAGACATCGCCGGTGACTGATTGTCTTTTGGGGTTGCCTCTGTCGGCAACAACAAACTAACCGCCAGCTGCATCATCGGCATTAGCATTTGATCATTCGTGAGTTCCAGGTGAGGGATCTGCTCCAGCAGTTTACCCAGCTCACGATAGGCAGGTTTTGATAGATGCTCAGACGCCAGCCCCTGCTCGATGCGCTCGATTAGCTCGCGCGCATCCTGACGAATAATAAGATCAATATCTTCTATTAGACCTGATGGTAGGCCCATTGTATGTGCAGCCATTACTGTGTGTGCATCCTGAAGGTGACAACGTTAAGAGAAAGTACATGCCGCTGCGGATATGACACACCTGATTCCGATTAACCCTCTAAAGAGAGCGGTAGAAAGCACCCAGCGGCAACACTTAGACCCTAGCTATCCGTTTTTGAAGACATAAACAACCAGGACCATTCTTCTGAGCGGCACAGGTCAAAAGCCCAAACTGTCGTTGAT
>JBCCAQ010000244.1:0-8055 GCA_039814735.1 Cyanobacteria bacterium P01_A01_bin.15 | reverse complement strand
TGGGGCTCGATCACCTGGCCGTCCTCATCCTGAAGTAGAAAGCTCATGGCACCATGTAAAACGCCCACCCGGCCAGCGGTCAGGGTAGCGGCATGTTTGCCGGTGCTCACCCCTTCCCCTGAGGCTTCAATGCCGATCATCCGCACCGAGGGTTCGTTGATAAACTCGTGGAACAGACCCATGGCGTTAGAACCGCCGCCGACACAGGCCAGCAAAATATCCGGCAGCCCGCCCCATTTTTCTTGACACTGGGTCCGGGTCTCCTGACCGATAATGGCATGAAACTCCCGCACAATCATCGGATAGGGATGGGGACCGGCTACCGACCCCAAGATATAGTGGGTGTTTTCCACGTTGGTGACCCAGTCGCGGATAGCCTCAGAAGTGGCATCCTTGAGGGTGCCGGTGCCGGCACTAACGGGCTGGACCGTAGCTCCCATTAGCCGCATGCGAAACACGTTGAGGGCCTGACGCTCCATGTCATGAACGCCCATGTAAATCACACAGTCAATGCCAAATCGGGCACAGACCGTGGCGGTTGCAACTCCGTGCTGACCGGCTCCGGTTTCGGCAATGACTCGCTTTTTGCCCATGCGTTTGGCGAGCAGCACCTGGCCTAGGGCATTGTTGATTTTGTGAGCCCCGGTGTGGTTTAAGTCTTCGCGTTTGAGATAAATTTTAGGACCGCTGCCGTCGGGGCGGGCATAGTACTCGGTGAGACGTTCGGCAAAATAGAGAGGATTGGCCCGACCCACATAGTCTTTGAGCAGTCCGTTGAGCTCTGATTGAAACTCGGCCTCATGGCGATAGGTATAAAATGCCTCTTCTAGCTCCGTCAGGGCAGGCATTAGGGTTTCGGGGACATATTTGCCGCCAAACCGGCCAAACCGCCCCAGCGGGTCGGGGCGCACATTAAGGGCCGTCAGGTTGGGTGAAATGGATGAGGAGAGCGGAGTGACAGTCACGGCGGTGGTTAGATCGGAGGGTTGGAGCGTAAATCTGGGAAACCCTATACAAATTGGGTGTCTTGCCAGGTTGCCGGTTTCATTATAAGTAATTGGGAGCGCATCCTACCGATTTATCATACCCGTGGTCACTAAACCGCTGATTATTAAGGGGACAACCCAGCTGCTGGGGGTGATTGGCTATCCGGTCAAGCATTCGATGTCGCCGACCATGCACAACCGCGCGATCGCAGCCCTGGGTCTGGACTACGTTTATCTGCCTTTCCCCATTGCACCGGAGCACCTGAAAACAGCTGTGGATGGGTTTGCGGCCATTGGTGTGCGGGGCTTCAACATTACTATTCCCCATAAGCAAGCCATCATCCCCTTGCTGGGCGAGGTTTCGGCGGTGGCTAAGGCCATTGGAGCGGTCAACACCGTTGGGTGGAGCGAAGGGGGCTGGTGTGGCACCAATACGGACGCTCTGGGGTTTATGGCCCCCCTCAAATCTCTAGGGCTTGACTGGACCCAAATCCCGGCACTGATCCTCGGTAGCGGCGGTGCTGCTCGGGCGGTGGTGGCGGCCTGTCATCAGCTGGGTTGCCCTGAGATTTGGGTGGCGGGCCGCAGCGCTGATAAGCTAGCCGCCTTTGCCAAAAGCTGGCAGACGTCGCCACTGCAGCCTAACGTGTCGGTTTATCCCATGGGCAGCCTGGCTGAACTGCTGCCGCAGACGGGGCTGGTTGTCAATGCCACTCCCGTTGGCATGGCCCCCCGTGTAGACGCGTCTCCCTTGAGCTTGGAGCAAATAGCCCGCCTACCTGGGCAGGCTATTGTCTACGACTTAGTCTATACGCCGCGACCTACCCAGCTTTTGCAGCGGGCCGCAGCGCTCGGTCTGACGGCCATCGATGGTTTGGAAATGCTGGTGCAGCAGGGAGCCGCCGCCCTAGAAATCTGGACCCAGAAACCGCCGCCAGTTGATGTGATGCGGCAGGCACTGCTGGAGCGGCTAGCCCATCCCGAGGGCTAAAATTCTGAGCCTTGCAGGTAAACCACCTGCAAATATCTAGATTTGAGCTGCCTGCTTCCCTGGGTGGCTAGGCGGCTACGGTGTCCGGGGGATCCATGGGGAATAGCTGTAACCCGGCCGGATTGGGGCTGATTTCCACTTGAACCGAGTCTCCAACGGCAAAGTGAGCGCTGGTGCGAGCCTGTAGATTGCCCTGGGTGGGATGGGTCAGGGTGTATTTGTACTCACGGCCTAGGAACTCGCGATCGCAAACAATCAGAGCGGCTTCAGGGGGGTTAGCTGATTTGAGCTGCAGCTCCTCCTGGCGGAGCATTAGCTGACCCGTACTGGCCTCGGTGGGCTGTACCATAGCCTTACTAATGAGGCCTAGGTCTGTTTGCCAGCCGTCGACCGATCGGTGTGCTGCGATAAAGTTGGCCTGGGTGACAAAATCAGCAATAAACCGAGACGCAGGCCGTCTGTAAATTTCCTCTGGACTGCCCAACTGCTCAATCCGACCGGCTCGCATCACCGCCACCCGATCGGCAATGGCCAGGGCCTCCTGCTGATCGTGGGTCACAAAAATACCCGAGGCCCCCACTCCCTTTAAAATGCTGCGAACCTCCTGGCGCAGATAGAGACGGACCTGGACATCTAGGTTGCTAAAGGGTTCATCCAATAGCACCAGGGATGGACGGGGCGCTAAGGCTCGGGCCAGAGCTACCCGCTGCTGCTGTCCACCCGATAGTTCATGGGGATAGCGCTGCTCAAACCCCGTTAGCCCCACCAGTTGAATCGCTTCTTGGGCCAGGGCGCGGACCTGCCCTTTGGGCAGTCGCCGATGACGGCTGAGATGCTTCAGACCAAAGGACACATTTTCAAGGATGCAAAGGTGGGGAAACAGGGCGTAATCCTGAAAGACAATACCCACATCACGGCGCTCGGGTGGGATGCTGGCACCCTGGCCACACACGGACTGTTTTGCCAGTTTGATCCAACCGATTTCAGGGGTCTCAAACCCTGCAATTGTTCTCAATAAGGTGGTTTTACCACAGCCCGATGGTCCCAAAAGCGCCAGCAGTTCACCCTGGTGTAGCTTTAAGCTGACCTGATTGATTGCGGGAATCGTTTGCTGTGGATACTGCTTGGTTACACCGTCGAGCTGCAATACCTCAGACAAAGATGTTGTTGTTAAATCAGAAACCTGTGAAACCGAGGTCATGGGGCTAATGTAACTAGAAACAATGGCGAGGGCAGTAGGCGACTATTGAGACTGGCAAGCAATAGCACCTACGGTAAAGTAATCATATAGCCATATACAGCGATTATGCTGGCTGTTCCACTGCGGTCGATGTTCCCTGAGACTTGAACCGTTGGGTAGCACCGGTTAATTTGCGATTAAAACGGAGATAATCAATGAAAATACGTGCAATTCAACTATTTTTGGGCTTAGGTGTAGCTGCGACCGTAGCGGCCTGTGGCGGTGCCCCGGATGCTGTCCCAGAGACCGAGGGCGACACGGTAGAAGATGCCCAGGATGCGGACACCGAAGAAGAAGGCGGTGAGGGCGGTGAAGGCGGTGAAGGCGGCGAGGGCGGTGAAGGCGGCGAGGGCGGTGAAGGCGGTGAAGATTAATCGCCTCTAGCCCAAACTGAATCCAGCGGCGGTTTCCTGACTAGCCTGGAGGGTGTCTGTACCTGGCAGGCATCCTCACAAAAGCCGCTAGAATACCTGTATTTTTTTAAAAAATCTGGGTTTTGAAAGTATGGCCTTACGATCAACGCTTTTGATTGCGGACATCTGCCTATCGTGGGGTTGCTGCAAACTCCTGATAAATGGACGAGAGAAAGCCCTACAATAATTTGGATTTGTGGATCCCGAACTCGCCATAGGGAACCTGGATTTGCCCTGAATTTTTCAAAACCTCGCCTATGCCCCGCCGTAACGATCTCAGTAAGATTTTGTTGATTGGATCCGGTCCGATCGTGATCGGTCAGGCGTGCGAGTTTGACTACTCGGGGACCCAAGCCTGTAAGGCCCTGCGGGAAGAGGGATACGAGGTGGTGCTGATCAACTCTAATCCGGCCACCATCATGACCGATCCAGAAACAGCGGATCGGACCTACATTGAACCCCTGACCCCGGAGCTGGTGACACGGGTGATTGAGCAGGAAAAACCCGATGCGCTGCTGCCGACCATGGGGGGGCAGACGGCGCTTAATCTGGCTGTGAATCTGGCCCAGACGGGCGTCCTGGCTGAGCATAATGTGGAGCTGATTGGAGCCAAGCTAGACGCGATTGAAATGGCAGAGGATCGCCGTCTATTTAAGCAGGCGATGGAACGGATTGGGGTGGGGGTGTGTCCGTCGGGGCTGGCGGAAACCATGGATGAGGCTGAGGTAATCGCCAAGGACATCGGTACCTATCCCCTGATCATTCGACCCGCGTTTACTCTAGGGGGCACCGGCGGCGGTATTGCCTACAACCAAGAAGAATTTGAAACCATTGCCAAGTCAGGCTTGGATGCCAGTCCGGTTTCGCAGATTTTGATTGAGAAGTCGCTTTTGGGATGGAAGGAGTATGAGCTAGAAGTGATGCGGGATCTAGCTGACAATGTGGTAATTGTTTGCTCTATTGAAAATTTGGATCCTATGGGCATTCATACGGGGGACTCGATTACGGTCGCTCCGGCTCAAACCCTGACCGATAAGGAATATCAGCGGCTGCGCGATGCCTCCATTGAGATCATCCGTGAAATTGGGGTGGAAACGGGGGGATCTAATATACAGTTTGCTGTCAACCCGGATACGGGGGAGGTGATTGTAATTGAGATGAACCCACGGGTGTCTCGCAGTTCGGCCCTGGCGTCTAAGGCGACAGGGTTCCCCATTGCTAAATTTGCGGCCAAACTGGCGGTGGGCTACACCCTCAGCGAAATTTCGAACGACATTACTCAAAAAACCCCGGCGAGTTTTGAGCCAACCATTGACTATGTGGTGACTAAAATTCCTCGATTTGCCTTTGAAAAGTTTCCGGGTAGTATCCCTCTGCTGACAACCCAAATGAAGTCAGTGGGGGAGGCCATGGCGATTGGCCGCACGTTTCAAGAGTCGTTTCAAAAAGCGCTGCGGTCTTTGGAGACGGGCCGGGCGGGCTGGGGTTGCGATCGCAACGAAAACCTGCCCACCATCTCCAAGGTGCGCTCCAACCTACGCTCCCCCAGCCCAGACCGGATTTTTGCCCTTCGCCATGCGCTGCAGCTAGGGCTTAGCGCCCAGGATATCTACGAACTGACGGCTATTGATCCCTGGTTTATCGATCAGCTGCAGGATTTGCTAGTTACGGAAAAATGGCTAAAACGCACCGCCCTAGATGCGCTCACGGCCGAGCAAATGATGGCGGTCAAACAGCAGGGCTTTAGCGATCGCCAGATTGCCTATGCCACTAGAACTGATGAAGATCGGGTCCGCTTCCAGCGGAAATCCCTAGGGGTGATCCCGGTCTATAAAACGGTTGATACCTGTGCGGCGGAGTTTGAGGCCTATACACCCTACTACTATTCCACCTATGAAACGGAAACGGAAGTCAAACCCTCAGATCGTCGTAAGGTGATGATTTTGGGGGGTGGTCCCAATCGAATTGGCCAGGGGATTGAGTTTGACTATTGCTGCTGTCATGCGTCCTATGCGCTGCAGGCCAATGGGTTTGAAACGATTATGGTCAATTCCAACCCAGAGACGGTATCCACCGACTATGACACCAGCGATCGGCTTTATTTTGAGCCCCTCACCAAGGAAGACGTACTCAATATCATTGAGGCAGAAAATCCAGAAGGGATCATTATCCAATTTGGCGGACAGACGCCGCTCAAGCTGGCTGTGCCGCTACAGACCTATCTGGCCAGCGCACCTGAGGTCAACGGCTGTGCGATCCAGACCAAGATCTGGGGGACATCTCCCGACTCGATTGATGCCGCCGAAGATCGCGAACGGTTTGAAACGATTCTTCGGGATTTAGAGATTAAGCAGCCGCCCAATGGTATCGCCCGCAGCTATCAACAGGCCCTAGAGATAGCTCGAAAGATTGACTACCCGGTGGTGGTACGTCCCAGCTATGTGCTCGGTGGTCGAGCCATGGAGGTGGTCTATTCCGATCGTGATCTAGAGCGCTACATGACAACGGCGGTGCAGGTAGAGCCGGACCATCCGATCTTGATCGACCGATTTTTGGAAAATGCCGTCGAGGTGGATGTGGATGCCATTTGCGATCGCACGGGCCAGGTGGTCATTGGTGGCATCATGGAACACATCGAGCAGGCAGGTATTCACTCCGGTGATTCGGCCTGTTCTTTACCGACGATTACCCTCAGCCCCCACGCCCTGAGCGTCATGCGGGACTGGACATTGAAGCTGGCCAGGGCGCTGCGGGTCGTGGGGCTGATGAACGTTCAGTTTGCCGTCAAGGATAATGATGTCTACATTTTGGAAGCCAACCCTCGGGCTTCACGCACGGTACCGTTTGTTTCCAAGGCTACTGGAGTTCCCCTGGCCAAAGCGGCCGTACTGGTCATGTCCGGGCGGACCCTGGCCGATGTAGGCATCACCACAGAAGTGCTCCCCACCCATATTTCAGTTAAAGAGGCCGTACTGCCCTTTAGCAAATTTCCTGGCACCGACACCCTGCTTGGTCCTGAAATGCGCTCCACGGGTGAAGTTATGGGAATTGACATGGACTTTGGCCGCGCTTTTGCCAAAGCCGAACTGGCCGCCAGTCAGGGGTTGCCCCTAGCAGGGACCACATTTATCTCAATGAATGACCGTGAGAAAGAAGCCGTGGTTCCCATTGCCAAAGAGCTTTCAAAGCTGGGTTTTCAACTTATCGCCACCGCCGGTACCCGCAAGGTGCTGCAGACCCATGGGTTAACCGTGGGTCTGGTGTACAAAGTGCATGAGGGGCGTCCCCATGTGCTGGACGCCATCAAAAATAAAGAGATTCAGCTGATTATCAATACCCCTACAGGGGCCACCGCCCAGGAGGACGATCGGATGATTCGACGAACCGCCCTTGACTATAAAATTCCGACCATCACCACCCTGGCCGGGGCCGGGGCAACCATTGAGGCTATCCGTTCTCTACAGCAGCAAACCCTGGCTGTCAAAGCTCTGCAGGACTATTTGATCTAGGCGATCCCCAGAAAAATAGAAGGACCCTAACAAGTTGTCAGGGCCCTTCTACATAGCTTTATATAGCAATGATGGTAATGACGACAGATCCTAGTCTTTGGATTTTAGTCTCTGTTGTTATTGCGATTGCTACGGTTACGACTCCAACGCTTTTGGCGATGCTTTGCGATCGCCTTGCGCTTTAGTTTCTCAGCAGGCGTCTCAAAATAGCGGTGCTTTTTCATATCCGAAAAAATACCCGCCTGTACCACCTTGCGCTTAAATCTTCGCAATGCTGATTCAATACCTTCATCATCCCCAAGGATAACCTGGGCCATAGTATTCTCCTTTAACGACAGAAATGGGGCAGACTAACTGCCCTATGATAGAACAGGGCTGAGTGTAAAACACGTAGCCCAAACTCTGCAGACTTTTTAGAAGCGTCCACCACCGCCGCCACCGCCACGCTGCTCGCGGGGACGGGCCTTATTAACACGCAAATCTCTGCCCATCCACTCTGCACCGTCAAGGGCCTCGATAGCGGCGGTTTCTTCGTCTTCCGAAGACATTTCTACAAATGCAAAACCGCGAGGGCGACCGGTTTCACGGTCGGTGGGTAAATGAACACGCTGGACTGTTCCATACTCAGCAAAGATAGCATTGATGTCGTCACGAGCAGCGTCGTAGGACAGATTTCCAACATAGATGGACATAGAGAATCTCCTAAATTAAATATGCGACGAGTTATACGGGAGATCCCTCTAGCAATCAAATCGAAGTCGAAATTAAACTGGTCGAGTTGAACTGTGAGCGTATCGTACCGAAAACTGATTGTCACCGAATGTAGTGTCGTATTGCCATAAAACTCTAGCATACCTTGCCAGCCGCTGATTTCAATTCTTAAGAATTGATTTTCCTTCCTTCTTAAAGCAGGATA
>JBCCAQ010000127.1:0-14355 GCA_039814735.1 Cyanobacteria bacterium P01_A01_bin.15 | reverse complement strand
GATTTTTATAGACTGGGGTACTATAGGCCCTAAATTGTGAGGTAAAACCACCATGAAACTTAAGGGGTTAGTACTTGGCACGGCCGTTGCGATCGCAGCCGTTTCCACCCTGGCATCCCATGCCAACGCCCAGACCACCGGATTTGATGAACCCACCGTGCTAGAAACGATGGACGACATTACCACCCGGCACAGCGGCGACTATTTTACGGACCGCAGCTCCTTTCGCCAGCTAGCCCACCTTTTTGGCTTGGGTCTACCCGGCGGCTCGGCTTTTCCTGAGTTAGAGCTAGAGCGCAACGCCGAAGGAATCATGGAAGCCTACAACGAGCTGCTGTTTCTCCAGAGCCAAAGTACGGCAACGATTCGGGTACCTGACCTGGTGAGCCCCTACAACACCTCACTGCAGGTTTTACCATCGGCCCAATCCCGCAGTCGGGTTGTCGGTACCGAATTCAACTTTGAACCCCTGCCCCGACGCTAGGGTACACCAGCCAGCAAAAGCCCCAGAGTCTTATAAGACTTTGGGGCTTTAAGGATCCAGGGTGCAGGAATCGAACCTGCCTGGGGCGAATTATGAGTTCGCTGCCTAATCCGCTCGGCCAACCCTGGCAACATGAAATAACATCCATTAGGCTTGTTATATCATAGCCAACGGCTCAAAGCGGATGAGTAATAGTTTTTGATATATTTGAGCTTAGTTTGCTAGCGCCCCTTAAGATTATGCCTTGACCCCATGAGAATTAATCCAGCGATCGCATTCACACTCATATTGCTTGCCGCCATGTTTGGCTCAGGGCTGGTCAGCGCCTCTTGGGGATATTCATTGGGTCGACAGGCCCTCACCGGTATTCGCCAGCCAGAAACCCGACCTGCCAGCGCCTCAACGGCCAGTCGAGGCAGCACCCAAACAAACGACTTTGTCTTGCTAAAAGAGGAAGATATCCTCAAAACTATCAAGGCTCGCATCGAAGGTGGTTTGGATACTGCTGAGTAATCGAACAATGCCGCAACTATATAATCCCAGTCCCCTAGGGGTTTGGCGATGGCTGTGCAGGGTATAGATACCGTTGAAACTGGTTTTTTACCTGTCAGTACGACGGGTGTTACGATTCGCCTGCTAGCAATTGCGGCTCTGATAGTTCTGAATGCTTTCTTTGTAGCAGCGGAGTTTTCCATCGTATCGGTGCGCCGCTCGCGCATCAATCAGCTAGCCTCCGGTGGGGATATCCAAGCGCTCACCGTACAAAGTCTGCAAAAAAGTATTGACCGGCTTTTGCCCACCACTCAAATCGGCATTACCCTAGCGAGTCTAGCCCTAGGCTGGATTGGAGAAGATACCCTGGCTCTAGTGCTACGTCACTGGCTACGGCTGCTGCCTTTACCCACCAAGGTTTTTTCCCATTCGATAGCGCTGATGCTGGCGTTTTGGGCGCTGGCCTATTTGCAAATTGTCCTGGGGGAACTGGTGCCAAAATCCCTGGCCCTCAGCTACTCAGAGCAAACCTCACGACTGCTTGGTCCCGTCAGTCTGACGGTGGCCCGTGTGTTTTCCCCCGTGGTGTGGGTTTTAAATGGCTCCACCCAAGGATTTCTAAGACTCGTGGGGCTCCAGGAACAACACCACTCAGACACTCAGCTCACCTCTGACGAGCTGCAGATGATTATTAGCACCCCCACCGCCATCCTCGACCTCGACCAGGAAGAGCGGGAAATTCTCAATAATGTCTTTGAAACCCGAGACTTTACGGTAGCGGACATCATGGTGCCTCGCACCCAGATTGTAGCCATTGATGACACAGCTACCTGGCAAGAGCTGCTTGACCTAGTGGTTGAGACGGGGTACTCACAGTTTCCAGTGCTGGGCGAATCCCTCGATAATATCAGCGGGATTCTCGACTTTAAGCGCCTGGTTGAGCCCTTAGCCCAAGGGGAGCTGACCGTAACCACCCCCGTGGCTCCCTGGGTACAGCCAGCTCGGGTGGTACCTACGGATTTGCCCCTGAGTGATTTGCTCAGTCGGATGCAGCGGCTCAATCATTCCATGATGATTGTAGTTGACAACTATGGCGGCACTGCCGGACTGGTGACCTGGGGGGATGTAACAGCCGAGCTGATTGGCGATGAGGATGCCATGGTACCCAGCGGCATCACCTACCTGGATGACTATTCGGCCCTAGTGCCCGCCCAGATGGAAATTGAAGCCGTCAATAAACAGTTTGGGCTGGACCTGCCCACCACGGAGGACTATCAAACCCTAGCTGGATTTGTAATTCATTCCCTGCAGAAAATTCCTGAGGCGGGGGAAAATTTGACCTATGACGATGACCTCGTCTTTACCGTCAAGGTTGTCAAAGGACCCAAACTAGAGCAAATCCAGATTGGTCGTCACCATGTCCCCCTACGCCGTCGGGTCTCCCGTAGACAGCCAGGAAATTGACACAGCCGACTGCGTCTGGCGGGACGAACATCGCCACAATTCTAATGTTGGCAGATGCTAGAACTAATACTGGCATTCGCCTAATTGGCGGTCATGTAACCACTGGCCACCAAAGAATCAAGAAATGCTGTGGTAATATCTGGTTGACTTTGAGGACAGGAAAGTCATTCTGGGAGCAAATAGCTCTGGTGTGAGGGACATTGGTGTGCAAAAACGAGATTCTCAGATTGCAAGTGATAGTTACGATGAACTGACTCGAATTGGTGTAATTGGCGTTGGCAACATGGGCCAGCACCATGCCCGTGTGCTGAGTCGTATCAAAGATGTCAAGCTAATCGGTATTGCAGATACAAACGTCGAGCGTGGTTTAGCGACAGCCGGTAAATACGGGGTTCGCTTTTTTGAGGACTATGACGAGCTGCTAAAGCATGTGGATGCTGTTTGCATTGCGGTGCCCACCAGGTTTCATCACCAGGTGGGCATGGCCTGTTTACAGGCGGGTGTGCACATGCTGATTGAAAAACCCATTGCCGCTAATATCGCTGAAGCCGAATCCTTAGTGAATGCCGCCGCCGGAGCAAACTGCATTTTGCAGGTGGGCCATATTGAGCGATTTAATCCGGCGTTTCAAGAACTGCACAAGGTGCTCAAGACTGAGAAGCTGCTGGCTCTAGAGGCACGCCGCATGAGTCCCTATTCCCAACGGGCCAACGATGTCTCCGTGGTGCTGGATTTGATGATCCACGACATCGACCTGATGCTAGAGCTGGCGGAGTCGCCGGTGGTCAAACTCACGGCTAGCGGGAGTCGGGCCGGGGATTCTCCCTATTTAGACTATGTCACCGCTACCCTGGGGTTCGCCAACGGCATTGTGGCTACCCTGACGGCCAGTAAGGTCACCCACCGTAAGATCCGCAGTATTACCGCCCACTGCCGTAACTCCCTGACGGAGGCGGATTTTCTCAACAATGAGATTTTGATTCACCGTCAAACAACCGCTAACACCATGACCGACTATGGCCAGGTGCTCTACCGGCAGGATGGTTTGATTGAAAAGGTCTACACCAGCAACATCGAGCCGCTCCATGCCGAGCTAGAGCACTTTGTACACTGTGCCCGTGGGGGTGGCAAGCCCTCCGTTGGCGGTGAGCAGGCCCTCAAGGCCCTACGGTTAGCTAGCCTGATAGAGCAGATGGCCCTAGACGGCCAGGCTTGGAAAACGGACGCTGAGATGGCGGGTGCCCTGCAGGCGGTAACAGTTTAGGGAATAGCGGCAATGACGGCGGGTTCGATTGCGATCGCAACCAGCTCACTATCGGGGGTGGCCACTCCAAAAATAACTTCCCCGGCGTGGGCGGTAAAGAAACAGTGCCTGATGCCGTCAACCATACGGCAGAGGGCCACCGTTCCCGAGCGAATCTGCCACGCCTGCTCGGGGATATTGAGATCGAGCACCTCATCTTGCTGAATGTGGCAGGCGGCTGGCATCAGCGGCTCGGTCGGTGTACTTAGGGTAGTCATAGGAATAGATCGTTAGGCTAATGCTGACTCTCTAGCATAGTCAAGGAACCCTGACGACTAGACTGTTTTATTATTTATCTTAGGAAAGTTGAAATAAACTTTATGGAATTTTGCGAGAGTCGGGCTCGCGGCTGGGTCTTGCCTAGGGAGCCCGTGGCGACTGGCGCAGACCGCTATGGGGGCAGCGGCTGTAAGGGCAAGAGCTGGGGCCTGAGGGCTAGGGCCGCAATCCCGGCGCGCTGGGCTGCGATCGCACCGATAGCTTCTAAATAAGATTGCACCGTCACCACATTCAGCCCCAGGGCCGCCGCCCCTACGTTCAAGCAGGTGGTGTTGTCCTCGACCGCGATAATTTGGGTGGCGGTGCCGCTGAGGCTGAGCACGGCGCTGCCCCCCAGGCTGCTCGCTGGCACCACGAGGGCATCCACCTCGCTGGCGCTAATGCTGTGGGCCTGGGCAGTGGCAACAAATTGGGGGGCGCGGCTAAGACCTGCCAGCACACAGGGTAAAAAAGTATAGCCCAGTTCCTCGGCAGCAGACCGAGGAGAAATCGTCGGATCTAACGCCAGGGGTAAGAGGGCTGGGGCATGGGCACAGGGAACCTGAAACTGACGCACCACCAGATGGCTGATGACAGCCTCGGCCCCGGCTAGGGGATCCACCCCCTGACCCTGGCGGTAGGCCGTCAGCGCGTCGCTGTCCCCATCGTCCGGGAACCGGGCAATAACGGCAATGGCGGTACAGCCAGACTGGAGCAGGTGCTCTACCGCGCGCAGCAGGCTGTCGGGTCGCTCCAGGGTGCCCCAGGTGGCGGCTTGGGCCTGGCTCAGCCGGACCCCCAGGGGGGCATCAGTGGTGACATAGCCGGTAATATTCAGACCCAGGGTGGCCCGGGCTGCATCGGCGGCCTGCAGATGTCGCCAGCGCAGGTCGGCTTCAATAGCCTGATCAAACACCAGGCCAATGGCGTTTTGGTGGACCGGCTGCAGGTGCCAGCGACCGGCGGCAAACTGGTCCAGGCCATAGCCCTCAACATAGTAGGCATTGGCGAGGGGCCAATAGAGCTGGGCACCGTTGAGCACGTTGGGGTGGGTGATCAAACGGTCGGTGACGGTTGCGATCGCGCGGGCCACCGGTAGCGCATCCCCCGCATAGCCTCCAATGGCAGCGCCCACCCCCGTTGGCACAATCATCATGGTGGTGTGCTGGCGCTGGGGCTGGGACATCGCGGTGGCTACGGACATGGCGACTGCGGGGGCAGTACGGTAACGACGGCCTCCACCTGGGCGGTGGTCTCCTGAATAGAGGTAATGGCCCACCGCAGCGGCTCACCGTAGGGCTGCAGCCGAGTTTCAATCCGGTTGCGTAGCTCTATCCCGGTGCCCCCCAGGTCAACCGCTATGCGGACAAATTGGACGGCCAGAGCGCTGCGCTCTGGCGTACTGCTAGCTATTTCCATCCAACCGGAGCCATACCCTAATTTTGAAATTGGCCAAACTGGGCCTGGTACACCTCGTCTTCTTTTTCAGCTTCTATCTTGAGGTCAGAGGCGGCGTAGGCAACACACAGCAAGGCATAGCCTCGATCCTGCAGTTCCTGACTGACGCCCATGCCGTCTGCCTGGGAGACGGTACCCTCGGTCACTAGGGCGGCACATGTGGTGCAGACCCCAGCCCCGCAGGAGGTGGGCAGATCCAACCCAGCGGCGTGGGCGGCCTCTAGAATCGTTTGTTGGTCATCGACAGTCACGGTTTGAACCGTACCCTGATACTTAATCTCGGCGGAGTAGGTTGCCATTTTGAAACTTGTTTGACAAAAACGGTTGTAGAAGTTTTAAAAGGTTAATGGTGAGCAGATAGGGCCATAGCCGGAATATGGTGCCCAGCCCGATTGACTTTTGATAGCCCGGACCCAGCGTTCGCTGCGTTGCTTAGGCCTGGGATTTTTCCTTGAACACGCGGTCAAATTCTTCGATCAGGTCGTCCATCTCTTCTAGGGCCTGATTGACATCAATACGTAATGTACCTAGGTTTGGCTGATCCAGCAGCTGCACCAGGGAAGCCCGTTTGACTCTGATCTGTTCAACTTGGGTTTTAATCATCTCTAAGGTCATAAATCAGTCTTTTCCCACGCCGTCTACAGACTACAGAATAAGCAACTTTGGGTGCTCAATGCTAGCTTACCCCCATGACCCAACCGGGGGGTAGATGTCTCGGTCGTCGTTTAGACTCCAATCCTCTTTACTCCAATCCCCTTTACTATCTACGGTGTACACACAAGTACTAGAAACTAGCGTTTGCGGCTGCCTCACCCCCTCTAACTCCCCCTTACCAAGGGGAGAACTCGAACTTCCCCCCTTGGTAAGGGGGGATTGAGGGGGGTAATGCAGGATTATGAGCCCCAGTCCGAGATGTGTGTACACGGTAGCCTTTACTATGGTAGGTGGGCTCTAGAGTTACCTGGATGGACCCCAGGCCGGTATTTCATACAGTCTGTAGCTCAAACCTGGCCGGCCCCTTTGCAAAATCACTTCTGACATATGCTACGCAAAATCCCCCTCGGTGGTGTCTTACTGTCAATCGGTTCCATTCTTACCCTGGTGGGCTTTGTGGCCTATTTTAGGGATATGGCCACCTTAAATCTGGCGGGGTTTTTCTACGGTATTCCCATCCTATTGGGGGGAGCCGCGCTGCGGGCAGCGGAGCTAGAGCCGGTGCCATATACCCAAGACCCCAGCGATACGGTAATTGCCCTGCGGGATAAAACGGCCACCCAAACCCAGAACCAGGTGCGCCAGGATGTCACCCGCTATCGCTATGGCCAAGATGCCCATTTAGACATTGCCCTAGAGCGGCTGGGACTGAGTCCTAACGACAAGCAGCGGCCCGTCCTCAGCGGTCTCAGGGAAGAGTTGCGGGACGGGGCCTATACGCTGGTGCTAGAGTTTGACTCGCCCTATATGCCCCTAGATACCTGGCAGGAAAAGCACAACAAAATCGAAAAGTTCTTTGGCCCCAATATTCGAGCTGAAATTGACGCCATGCCCAACGACCAAATGGATGTGGCGCTGATTGCGGCCTCAGAAGCCTAGGGAAGCCCAGGTCAGCAACTAGACGCTGACGATGCCAGACCATTGGATCTGTTTACGCTGGGTACGGCGATAGGAAAAAAACCGCTCGGGTTCTTGATAGGTGCAGTGGGGCGCGATCGCTACTTGTTCTAGGGATAGTCCTAGCTGGGTTAGCTGTATTTGATTGATGCGACGCACATCTAAACGGACGTGGCCGGGTTTGCCATCGGGCTGGAGGGGAGGGTTATCAATGGCGAGCAAATGGTCAATTAGAGCCGCATCGGTGGTAAACCGGTCGGGCTCCACCACGCTGCTACCGGCGGCGACGGCAACATCCTCTCCCACCTGGTAGACGTCCCCGGCAATGGCAGGCCCCAGCAGCACGCGCAGATCTCTGAGTTGGGAGCCCTGGGCTTGGAGCTTGGCAACGGCCACCGGAACGATGCCTTGGGCTGTTCCCCGCCAGCCAGCATGGACAGCCGCCACCAGCCCCGTACGCACATCTGCGATCAGGGCTGGGGTACAGTCCGCCGTACAAACCCAGACGGCCTGTCCGCTCCGAGTACTAAAACAACCATCGGCCTGGGGGCGTTGGATATCTTGATCGGGGACGCTGCCATCAACGGCGCTAGCGACCAAGGTTTTGGTACCGGCCTGGATTTCGAGGGCAGAAAGGACAACACTGCCGTGAACTTGCTTGACTCTCAAGACCTCAGCTGCTGGGGCTAGGGCCGGGGTGAGTGCTTCCGGTAGCATCGGCGCAAAGGCGGATGTAAAAAAACCGTGGGGTTGCGGCATCAGCTCGCAGGTTAAATAGGAATTACCCTGCCAGGTTTGCCAGGTCCAGTTGTGCATGGGAGAGGAGGGGTAAAAGAGCGAGTAGAGTCAGGATTGACACGCTACCAGCTTAGCTTTTACTTGCGATCGCAGTTTGAGCAACCCGTACTCTAGACCTTCCACCACCGCTTGATAGGAAGCTTCCAAGATATTGGGAGATAGCCCCACCGTCGTCCAGCGTCTAGCCCCGTCGCTAAACTCCACCAGCACTCGAGTTTTAGCCGCAGTACCGGCGGTACTGTCTAAAATTCGAACCTTATAATCAGTCAGGTAAAACCGCTCCAGCTCTGGATAAAATCGCTCTAGTGCCTTACGCAGCGCGTGGTCTAGGGCTTCTACCGGGCCATTACCCTCAGCGGCGTGGAGCAAGTTTTTACCCTCTACAGCCACTTTGACCGTCGCTAGGGAATAGCTGCTAGCGGGGTCCTCCGGGGATTGATTAACCGTACCTGTGGCGTAGGGCATCCGCTCACAGTGGACCTGAAACCCATGCACTTCAAACATGGTGGGGCGCTGCCCCAGGGCCGACCGCATCAACAGTTCAAAACTGGCCTCGGCGGCTTCAAACTGATAGCCCTCGTCCTCTAACGCCTTGAGTCGGTGCAGCAGCTGCCTGGATGTTGGGCTAGACCGCTCTAGCTCAAGACCAAAGCTGCGGGCCTTGGCCATAACGTTACTCAGCCCGGCCTGGTCAGAAATGACAATGCGGCGGCGGTTGCCCACAGCGGCAGGGGCAATATGCTCGTAAGTCTTGGGGTTGCGCTCCACGGCGCTAACATGGATGCCACCCTTGTGGGCAAAGGCCGACAGCCCCACATAGGGAGCATGGTCATCGGGGGCCAAATTGACCACTTCGCTCACATACCGACTGGTTTCAGCCAGGGTTGCCAGTTTGTCAGCGGGCAGACAGTCGTAGCCTAGCTTTAGCTGCAAATTAGGTATCAGGGCGCAAAGATCCGCATTCCCACAGCGTTCACCGTAGCCGTTGATGGTGCCCTGGACCATGGTGGCCCCTTCTAGGGCAGCGTTGAGGGCATTAGCAACGGCGAGGGCTCCATCATTGTGGGTGTGAATACCCAACTGGGGCGGCGTTTCCAGATTGAGGGTAGCCAGCCACTGACTGACCGTTCTGACAATCTCAGTCACCTGGTGGGGCAGCATGCCGCCATTGGTATCACACAGTACCAGCCACTCTGCACCGGCTCGGATAGCGGCTTCTAGGGTTTGCACCGCATAGGTTGGATTGTTGAGATAGCCATCAAACCAATGTTCCGCGTCGTAGATCACCCGTCGCCCCTGTCGCCGCAGATAGGTGATGGAGTCGTAGATCATCGACAGGTTCTCATTGAGATCCGTTTTTAGGCTCTCAGTGACATGGAGATCCCAGGATTTACCAAAAAGGGTGATCCAGTTTGTTCTAGCCGCCAGGGCTGCGGCTAGGGTGACATCCTCTTCGACCAAACAGTGGGGGCGTCGGGTGGAGCAAAAAGCAACGATCTCAGCCTGTTGCAGGGGATGCTGCTGCAGCTGGGCAAAAAACTGTCCGTCCTTGGGATTGGCCCCTGGCCAGCCCCCTTCAATAAACGGAATCCCTAAATCATCTAAACGTCGAGCGATGTTGAGCTTGTCTTCAACCGAAAGGGAAAGGCCCTCGCGCTGGGCACCGTCACGCAGTGTAGTGTCGTAGATCCAAAGGTAGCTGGAGGAAGGCATGGCAACAGGAAACACAGGTATTGAGATAAAGCATGGGAACGTAGATGGATGAGATGCTACCCGTTAAAAATGCCAACTCGTAAATTTTACGTGTTGTTTAAAGTTTGATACATAAGAAGGCGTTAAAAATGCATTGTTTGTACTGAGTTTAGACGTTAGATGACGTGACGTCACGCTTCTAGATCGGTTAAGGCCCGTCCTAAGTCCGTCAAGCCTGACTGGGCAAAGCTCAGAAAGATTTACAACGGCCATGGGCTAGCCTAATCTGCAGGCATTACTTTTGTTACAAACAGCAAAAAAACCTAGGCTTAAAGCTGATTCTCTTAACCCAACCATCCCAATGCCACAGGTAACTGCCCAGGGAAAAACCATTGAATGTGAAGCAGGTGCCAATTTACGGCGGGTGCTGCTCGACCATGACGTTGACCTATACAACGGTAATGCCAGCCTGATCAACTGTCGCGGTATTGGCAGCTGCGGCACCTGTGCTGTGGCTATTGAGGGCGACGTATCGACCGCAAATTGGCAGGACCGGGGGCGACGGTCGCTACCGCCCCATACGTCTCAGCGGCCCTTGAGGCTAGCCTGTCAGACCCGTGTCCTCGGTGATATCACGGTGACCAAATATGATCGGTTTTGGGGCCAGGGGGAAAAGGCGGTGTGGTAAAGCGTCAGGTTAGCCTGCTGCCCCAGCTTTTAGACTTAAATGTCTTCATTTCCGTAGATCGCGGTCCCAATTTTTCAGGAACTGGGCGATGATAATAGCTGGTGGTAGATGAGGATGGGATTGGTCGAATGAACAAGTATATTTTGGGTAGCATTCTGGCTGCCATTTCATTGATGGCCATTTACGGGACCACGGCCTCTGACCGGGTGACCTCCTGGGTGGATGGCGGCGATACGGCGTCCCAAAGCAATAGCGCTGATGACCGGGTGGCCCTCAACGATACGGAAGCCAATCCGGATTCGTTTGTTGTCAGTCGGACGCCTTTGGAAAGGGCTGGCGAGCTACCCCAGCGTCAGACCCAACCCCGTGGTGGCACAGCCGCAACCCAAAACTTTGGCGCACCGGAAGGAACAGATACCCCTGAGGTGGTAGAGCCTGATCCTGTCGATGAGAACAGGACAGCGAACACGGCAGAAACAACTACCAATCAGACCCAAAATCAGAACCAGACTGACACCCCTATCCGGGCACTTTGGTAAGCGGACGGCGGTATCTAGGGCTCGGGCTGAGACCGTTTTGATGGCATATTTGATGGCATAGATGGTTGATACAAACATATGGCTCAGGCAGATGTACTGGTAGCGGGCGGCGGTATTATTGGGCTTGCGATCGCAACCGAGCTACGCCAGCGGGGTGCCACCGTCACCGTTCTCAGCCGCGACTTTAAGGCGGCAGCGGGCCATGCCGCCGCCGGTATGTTAGCCCCCCAGGCCGAAGGGCTAAGCGGACCGCTGTTGGACCTGAGCCGTCGGAGTCTGGCCCTGTACCCCGAGTGGAGCCGCAAGCTAGAAGAGCTAACCGGGCAAGATACCGGCTACTGGCCCAGTGGAATCTTGAGCCCGCTGCTGTCACCGGCCTCGCCCCAGCCAAATCTACTGCCCCCAGCTGCTATCCACAGCTATCAGCCGGACCTGAGTCCTGAGGTTACTGGTGGTTATTGGTATGCCGAGGAGGGGCAGGCCGACAGCCGTGCCCTGCTCAAGGCGCTGCGTATGGCGGCCCAGGAGCTGGGGGTGGATATCCAAGAGGGCGTTAGCGCCGAGGCATTTTTACAGCAAGGCCACCACGTGACCAGTGTGCTCACCTCCCACGGCCAGCAGCGGGCAGGGCACTATGTGCTAGCCGCCGGGGCCTGGTCCAGCGACCTGTTGCCGGTGCCGGTCAAACCCCGCAAGGGACAAATGGCGGCTTTGCTAACACCGCCTAACTCTCCCTATGATCTAAAGCGCGTCCTATTTGGCGAGCACATTTACATTGTGCCTCGCAAAGACGGGCGAATTATTTTAGGGGCCACCAATGAAGACGTGGGGTTTGCGCCCCACAATACGGCGGCGGGGATTGCCCAGCTGCTCAATCAGGCGGTGCGGCTGTATCCGCCCTTGGGGGAGTTTCCTCTACAGGAATGCTGGTGGGGATATCGACCTACCACCCCTGACGAGGCACCGATTTTGGGGCCTAGCCAGTGCGACAATCTGACCCTGGCAACCGGACACCATCGCAATGGGATCATGCTGACGCCGATCACGGCTGCGCTAATTGCTGATTTTGTCCAGGGTAAATGTGACCCGCTGCTGGCGGCGTTTGATTGGGAGCGGTTTATGGGGGGTGCGGGGTCTACTCAGGAGTTGGGTTTCGGGGGCTCAACTCAGGAGTTGGGTTTCGGGGGCTCAACCCAACCTACAGTGGCGTTATCTTTTTGTACTTCTATGCAAACTCTTTCTGCTCCGTCTGTTGCGACTGATGATGATGCTTTGGTCATTGCCGGGCGTTCCTTTTCGTCTCGCCTGATGACGGGCTCGGGGAAATTTGATGACTTTGAGACGATGCGGGCTAGCCTGGCGGCGAGCGGCAGCCAAATTGTAACGGTGGCGGTGCGGCGGGTGCAGACTAATGCGCCGGGTCATGAGGGTTTGGCCCAGGCTATAGATTGGACAAAAATTTGGATGTTGCCCAATACGGCTGGATGTACTACCGCTGAGGAAGCCATTCGAGTGGCCCGTCTGGGGAGAGAAATGGCCAAATTGCTGGGTCAAGAGGACAACAACTTTGTCAAATTAGAGGTGATTCCCGATAAAAAATATCTGTTGCCTGACCCGATTGGTACGCTGCGGGCGGCGGAACAGCTGGTGAAAGAGGGGTTTGCTGTTTTGCCCTATGTCAATGCTGACCCGCTGCTGGCTAAATATCTAGAAGAGGCAGGCTGTGCCACTGTGATGCCCCTGGGGTCACCGATTGGGTCGGGTCAGGGTGTGCGCAACGCGGCCAATATTCAAATTATTGTGGAAAATGCCAAGATTCCGGTGGTGGTGGATGCAGGTATTGGCAGCCCCAGCGAAGCGGCTGAATCGATGGAGCTAGGGGCGGATGCGCTGCTGATCAACACGGCCATTGCCAAAGCCCAAGACCCGGTCAAAATGGGTCGCGCCATGGGTCTGGCTACCGAAGCGGGACGCTTGGCCTACCTGGCGGGGCGGATTCCGGTGAAGGGCTATGCCAGTGCTAGCTCTCCGATGACGGGGACTATTACTGGATAAATTGGGGATAGGTAAAGCAACAATATACCGGGTTTAGCGACTTGGCTCTATTTGGTTGTCTTCTGGCTGAATCGAGTGCAGTCTAGTTTTGTAATAGCTCACTCTGTGAGACGAGCAAACCTGGGATGCACTCGTTGGTATTTCTGTCCCCGTGAGGGGAAATGGGTATGAAACCCTTGGCCTCTGGGCTGAGACTGATCAAGAGTTGGGCAAGTTTCCGTCCCCGTGAGGGGAAATGGGTATGAAACGGTCCAATAGGATCAGATCGAACTCAACAGTTAGTCTTTCTAGTTATTAGACTTAATCGGAATTAAGAAGGTTTAAAACTGACTCAAAGCCTTATCAAGCAAGCATTTGAGTAGCCTGTTCGACATTTCTTTAAACCCTTGTGTATCAAGGACTCCACTATTTCCGATTAAGTCTATTGGCTTTCGACTACTCCCACTCCACCACGCGCACATCCCAGCTTTCAACAGGAATTGAAAAACCAAAGTCAATAACTGCTAGAGCGGCATCATTGGCACCGATCATCGCTACGGTGGTCCGACGAGTCTGTGGAGTACGACCCTCGGCATAGCCAGTTGCCTCAACTACAACATTTTCTACCATCGCAGGTCCGCTATTGTGGATGTTGCCAGAAATCGCGCTTGTGGAGCGATAATCACTATAATTTGGATTCCAAAACCTGTTGTTGAAATGGCTGTTCCGAGTCCATACCTCATCAAATGAGGCAGGAGCGGTCGCCACTGGAACCACCGCCCCCAAATTTTCCCCACTAGGCCCTGCATCACTGCCCCTAAGCCCGCACATATGGCTCAAGTCCAGCATACTCCCATCGGATTGAGTCATGTAGCACGAAGGCAGGGCATTGGCCGGAAGAGCAAGACCAGTAGCAGCGGCTAGGGCGGCGAGCAGGGGCAGGGATAGTTTAAGCATGATGGTTACCTGAGAACATATCTCAGTCTTCTCCAGGCTGCCGAAGTATCGGGATGCTTCAAGGAAACTTGATGCGAGATTGCGACTTTTGGCTGAGATGTATTCCCTCAAGACGGCGTCCTCAGTGCATCCCACTTCACATGTTTCCACCCTCGTGAGGGGAAATGGGTATGAAACAGTAGAGGTTATTCAAGGTCAAGATATTGATCATCTAGCGTCGTTTCCGTCCCCGTGAGGGGAAATGGGTATGAAACGAAAACCAGCAATTTCGCCAACAACCAACGCCACGATGTTTCCGTCCCTGTTAGGGGAAATGGGTATGAAACTCAGCCAGGAGAAACCAACTCTAAGGCGCTGGTTATGCAGTTTCCGTCCCCGTGAGGGGAAATGGGTATGAAACTCAGTCGCTAGTGAACAAGGTCATGACCACTTGGAAGTTTCCGTCCCCGTGAGAGGAAATGGGTATGAAACCCCTTAGTCTGGAAACCTAGTGGTAGCAAGGGCTAAAAAGCCAAAATCTACGCAGGTCGCCTCTGTTGTCGATAAGCGTCAATAAATTCGCAATAGGGGCCTATTG
>JBCCAQ010000362.1:0-3684 GCA_039814735.1 Cyanobacteria bacterium P01_A01_bin.15 | reverse complement strand
CACCCACAGCTTGCATCAATCGCTGCAAGGCCGGACGATCCAGATGCCCGCCGGAGATCCCACCATCGTCATAGCGCTCCTGAGAAGTTTCTGGCCGTGGGCAAAGGCTTCACCGTACCCATGGCACTGCTCGCTCGTCCCTGTTTCGACTATGTTGCCTTAGGTCACGTACACAAGCACCAAATCCTCTGCAAAGAGCCGCCGGTAGTCTACCCCGGCAGCATTGAGCGGGTAGACTTTAGCGAAGAAAAAGAAGATAAGGGATATGTAGTAGCCGATGTCCAACCAGGAAAAACCTCACTAGAGTTTTGCCCCTTACCCGTGCGGCCATTTAAGACCATAGAAATAGACATCTCCACATCAGAATCCCCCCAGACCCGTTTAGAACAAACCCTTGCTAAAGCCCATATCGATGATGCCGTAGTCCGTTTGGTTTATAAACTTAGACCGGCTCAAATTGAGCAGATCGATCACGCCGCTCTGCACCAAGCCTTAGAAGAGGCCCATAGCTATACGATTCACCCTGAGCTAGTCAGCCAGCTAACTCATCCACGCTTGCCTGAATTAACCGCTGACACCATCCGCGACCCATTAAGTGCCCTGCAAACCTATTTAGCCAGTCGTGATGACTTGGTTGACCTCACGGATGACATGCTGCTCGTCGCCCAAACATTACTCCACGATGAGCCCATCAGCCACGCTACAGTTTCAGCTGCAGACATCGCCAACACTCGCGATGAGCCTAACCAGCAGCTGAGACTGCTATAGAAACCGCCTGGGCAACGTGTCTAAGCCTATAGCTGAGCTATTCCCTGCGCTAATCCCAAACAGACCCCTGTTAAAAATTCCAGATCCAGTGTGGCCAGCGTATCGGTCAAACGATGGTAGTGGGGGTTACGTAGGTCAGCCGTATCAGTCACCATGATGGCGTCATAGCCCGCATCCCAAAAGGGAGCATGGTCACTTCGACGGCTTGCGGGCAAAGGCCGCCCTCGATTGATCATAGGCAGCCAGGCACTATTAATATTGGCCTTATTAAAGGCGCGGCTGAATCGCCACATCGTGGGAATTGTTTGCCAGTTGCCAACCAAAGCAATAAAGTCCCCTGTCTTGGGATAGATATACTTGAAGCCAGCCAGCGGATAGCCTTGCTCAGGGCTAGCAGACCCCGGACGGCTACAGTAGCCCAGCATCTCCAATGACAGCATTAAGTGAATAGGCTGCCCTTGGAGTGCGCTCACATAGGCTTGGCTACCGAGCAAACCATACTCCTCAAGATCAAAGGCGACCAAACGTACCGGCCGCCGCGCTGGCTGACCAGAAAACTGCCGAGCTAGCTCTAGCAAAACTGCCACGCCAGTAGCATTATCATCAGCTCCAGGGCAACCGGGCACCGTATCGTAGTGGGCCCCGATCACCACAGGGGGAATCGCTTGCTGACCCGGTAAATCAAGACACAGATTTTGATGTTGATGCCCTCGGTCACTAAAGATTGTGGCAGTAGCCGACCCGTACTGACCGAGGTGGTCAGAGATATAGCGACGGGTATAGAAATACCCCTGGGTTGCCATGTAAGGATCTCGCTCACGTATCAATGCTTTTAGATGCGCGACTAATCGAGCTTTAACCTTGTTATCGGTCATCAAATGGTTAAAAGGGTGATAGGCACATTACAGCAAGGTGTTGACACGGTTATGCCATATGAATGTCAACTATTTTCTTGGTCCCAAAGATTATTTTTACTTATTACTAATCGCTAAAAAGCATTCTCTCACTAGAGAGCAATCGCTTACGGAGTCGGCTGTTGGTTAATTCATTCTGGCTGGGCTGTTCAGCTTGGTATTTGAGCAGTCACTGACAGACTGCACTAATGCTTAAAACAGACTGTATACTGAACTGATTGTAATTTTAGATACAAAGTCTGAACCAGAGACTAACGTTATTCCAATTTTCCTGGTAGCAACCACCCCCCTAACCCCGTTAAAACTACGGTTTCACCTTAGGCTGGAGGCTGCTTTTTTAGATAAAGAGTTCATCTGCCGGTTCATCTATGTTTTTATCGGTTCTAGAAGTAGCCGTATCCTCAGTTCCCATACTCGTCGATAATGGAATCAAAGCTAGTGAGATAGATGCATCCAAATCGCCGGTTTCCTTCTCTCTAGTCGGTGCTGCGGCCACGGTACCCCAGGTAGGTACGCCCAAGAGCCACCGGTCCGATGTGACTGTCGATATGGCTCAAACGACCGTCGCTCCAGACAAAACATTATTACCCCAGGAGTCGTTTCAGCTTGTAGAGCCTCTGAATCTGGCCAATGTGGCAGAGTCTATCAATAGAGCTTTGATCCTTTCGTTAAGCTCATCTCAGGTTACTGGCTCCAGCCTGACGTCACTGGAGAAGATACCAAACAATCAGGCACCAGTAGCCGCCAAGGAAGAAACGGCAGCTTTAAATCCGCACACATCGATTTCTCCAAACCCGCTATTGCATCAGTGTACCGATGTAGAAAAACCTCAGACCGATCAAGGTACAACCTTACAAGTTGTGCTCCGAGGAACTGTCATCGGTGAAGTCAGCGGCATCACTGGCGCTGGCCATGTAGTCACCTCCTTAAAGGCGATGCTTGCCGATGAATTAATTGATTCGGAGGATATTACACCGGTTTTAGGGGCTGTGCCACCGACTATTCGTCTGAGCGATGATGCCCTTCTACGCATCGTCAACAGCGATGTTCCACTAAATGCGCAGGAAGTGAGCAACGAGTGGGCAGCCATTACCTGGAGCGATCAGCTCCGTCAGGGCATGGGGGCAGCTCCGCTCGACGCTGGGGATGTGCAGGTCATGCTTAAGGGATTTAAACTCTCTGAACAACAGCTCAATGGCACAGCGTCTTGGTATGGACCTTATTTCCATGGCCGACTGACGGCCAATGGGGAAACGTTTGACCAACACGCCCTAACGGCTGCCCACAAATCGCTGCCGTTTGGTACCGTACTGCAGGTGCGTAACTTAAAAAACAATCGAACAGTGGTTGTACGTATCAACGACCGAGGACCTTATATTGGGGAGCGCTCTTTAGATTTGTCTAAGGCAGCCGCTCAATGTCTAGGCAGTCAGGAAACTGGGGTTATTCCCTATGAGGCAGTGATTTTAGAAACGTCGCTGGCATCTACACAACCGGACTGATATGGCTAATGAAAGCATTAGGCAGGGCGCTGAGTCAGCCTCAGAGCGTTCTAAAGGCTGACCTATCAAGGGGCCTATCTACCAGGTGGGGTCAACATAGAGGTTGATGACATAGGGAGACGGCGTTGCTGGCACGGCAGAAATACAGGCACAGATTGTCTCTTCTTGTCCCTCGACGTCAATCTCGCAGGCGTGGCATGAGCCCATCAAGCAGCCGGTCGGAATGCTCACTCCTGCCCGCTCAGCAACTTGCAAGATTGGCTCCCCTGGCGTCGCTGAAACGGTGATATTGTCGGGCAGAAAACGGACTGCAACACTCATAGGATGTTCGTTGGTATGAATAGTGAGTCAATAGTAATTATCCTATCGTAAGTTTTTTGGGGAGGTCTGCTTCAGGCAAACTCGCCGACGGTTTTTGGGGAGCCTGAACAGGCCGATGCGGAATGTCCGTAGAGACGCTTGGTATGCCACCAGTCCTGCATTTCACGAGATAAACGGCT
>JBCCAQ010000354.1:0-4022 GCA_039814735.1 Cyanobacteria bacterium P01_A01_bin.15 | reverse complement strand
GCCATGGTCGCCTGGCCAATACCGGCTATCTTTCAATTTTGCCAGTGGACCAGGGTATTGAGCACTCGGGGGCCGCTTCGTTTGCGCCCAATCCGATTTACTTTGACCCGCAGAATATTATCGAGCTTGCGATCGCAGGCAGCTGCAACGCCGTTGCCACCACCCTGGGTGTCCTGGGTATGATGTCTCGCAAGTACGCCCACAAGATTCCATTTATTGTCAAGCTCAACCACAACGAGCTGCTCACCTATCCCAACCAGTTTGACCAGCTGATGTTTGCCTCCGTTGAGCAAGCCTGGAATCTTGGCGCTGTGGCAGTTGGTGCCACCATTTACTTTGGCTCTCCCGAGTCCGGACGACAGATTCAAGAAGTCAGTAAAGCCTTTGCCCGCGCCCATGAGCTAGGTATGGCAACAATTTTATGGTGCTATCTGCGCAACGAGGTCTTTAAGCAAGACCAGGACTATCATGTTTCCGCCGATCTGACCGCACAGGCCAACCATCTAGGGGTCACCATCGAAGCCGATATCATCAAGCAAAAGCTGCCCCTCAATACCGGTGGCTACAAAGCGGTGACCCAGGCCACCGGCGAAAAATATGGCAAAACCCACGACCTGGTCTATTCAGAACTGAGCAGCGAACACCCCATTGACCTGGCTCGCTATCAGGTGCTCAACTGTTACGCCGGTCGCGCTGGGTTGATCAATTCCGGCGGTGCGTCGGGAGAGAATGACTTTGCCGAAGCGGCCCGCACGGCGGTCATCAACAAACGCGCCGGGGGATGCGGGTTAATTTCAGGCCGTAAGGCTTTTCAGCGAGACTTTAAAGAAGGCATCAAACTATTTCACCTAATTCAGGACGTATATTTATCCAACGAGGTCACCGTTGCCTGAGGGGAGGATTAAGAACTAGTGCATCGTCAAGACTTAATTTTGGGATAGGCAGAGACTAGCTGGCAGCGTCAATCTTCATCCGCCAGTCGACACCTCTCTAAGTGCTGTTGACGTCACTAGCCCAAGCCGCTAGCCCGTAGTGTGTAGCTGTCAAACGACGTCGCAGATTCTCTACACCCCCTTGCCAAATTTTGAGGGGGTCTCGGCTCCACAAAAAAGGGGAAACCCTACTTTAGCTGTTGTTTTAACCGTTCAACACGCTCACGCAAACTCTCATTGGATAGGCGTGCGCTGAGGCGCTCCACCAGCAGCGGAAAGGCCAGGGGTGAGGGCCGTTTTGTCGTTTGCCAGATAGTGCGAAGCTGCCGCAGACGGACCAGGGCCGTGTTGAGTCGGGTCAGCTCCAGCTGCTGGTCTAGCACCTCTTGTTCCGCCTGCTTCAACAATAAATTGTCGGCCTCATACTTAGAAAAAACCTCGTAGATCAAAGAGGCGCTTACCTGGAGCTGGCTGCCGGTCTTGCGTGAGGAGGGATAGCCCTGAAACACCAGGTTCGCCACCTGGGCAATGCTACGAAATCGCCGCTGGGTTAGCTCTGAGAGATTGAGACTGGCACGAATGTCACCCATAATGTTGTCCGTATCAAAAAAATCGGCCCGATGCGTTTGAAACACCGTCTCAAACGGGTAGCTTTTGGGTGCTAAAATCTCAAACCCATAGTCATTGACAGACACCGTAAACGTAGATTTTTTAAGCTGTGAGAACCGGTAGGTCCAAAGAAACCCCAGCCCCCCATGGACAAACCGACCCTCAAAGGGAAACACATAGAGATGCTGTCCCTCTCGACTTTTCCAGGTTTCAATCAGCAACTCCTCAGCCTCAGGCAGATGGGAGATGCGGTCTTGGGCCGCCAAAATTGGCATAATGCATTCGATTTCAGGGCTGAGGGACTGCCCCGACTTGACCTGGCCCATCTGCTGCCGCAGATGGTGGCTCAAACAGTCGGAAATGGCAAGATTTCCCCCGGTCCAGGTGGGGACAGTGGTGGACTTTTTGCGAGTGTTTTTGACATAGAGCACCATGTCCTTCATCTGAAAATACTCCAGCTGCCGCCCGGCAAAGAAAAACACATCGCCCTTTTTTAGACGGGAGACAAAGTTTTCATCCACAGTCCCGAGCCTGCGCCGATTGGTATAAACAACCCTGACCTGCTGGTTACCGGTAATGGTGCCAATACTGAGACGATGCATACGAGAGAGTTGGGCTGTCGAGACCCTGTAAACTCCGTTGTCGAGTACCAGCTTTTGATAGCGCGGGTAGGCATTGAGACAGCGGCCGCCCTTTTCGAGAAAGTCTAACATCCAGCTAAAGCTGTCGTCGCTAATGGCTTGAAAGGCTACTGTCTGTCGGATAGAGGCCAGGGTGACCGCCGGTTCAAACCCATCGCCACAGGCCAGGGTCACCAGGTGCTGGGCTAACACATCGTAGGGTAGCCGCAGGGCAGGGCGCGATTCGATATCCCCCGTGGCCAGCCCCTGGCGAAAGGCGGCAATTTCCATCAGTTCCAGAGCATTGGTGGGCAGAAAAAACACCTCAGAGGTACCGCCGGGCTGGTGGGCTGAGCGTCCGGCCCGCTGCAGCAGCCGAGCCAGGTTTTTAGCACTGCCAATTTGGACAATGCGCTCCACCGGGTGAAAATCAACCCCCAGGTCCAGGGATGAGGTGCAGATCACCCACTTAAGGTCACCGCTTTTGATCCCGGCCTCAATCGCCTGACGCTCGGCCATGGCAATGGAGCCATGGTGCAGGGCCATGGGGCATTCCGGCTGGGCAAAACTGAGGGCCTGGTACCAGCGTTCGGCCTGCGATCGCGTATTGGTAAAAATCAGCGTCGACCGGTCCGGGTCCAGGCTATCCACCAGCTCCTGGAACAGATGCAGCCCCAGATGCCCCGCCCAGGGAAAGCTATCCACCGATGCGGGCAAAATGCTTTGAATGTGGGTATCACGGCGAATATCCGACTGGATGATAACCGGCGATGGGACCAAACCTACCGCCGTTTGAGCCGCCTCCGCCAGGTTGCCCAGGGTGGCAGAAATCGCCCAGGTTACGAGCGACGGCTGCAGCTGCCGCAGCTGGGCCAGACATAGCTCGGTCTGGGTGCCCCGCTTTGAACTCATCAGCTCGTGCCATTCATCTAAAATCACCGCCCGCAGGTGGCCAAAACGCTGGCGAGCCCCCTTATAAGACAGCAGTACCGAAAGCGACTCCGGCGTCGTGATTAAAATCTCCGGTAGTTTCTTTTTTTGACGGGCGCGCTGGGCCGACTTAGTGTCTCCGGTGCGGGACTCCACCAAGATGGGCCAGCCCATATCCGCAATCGGTTTTTGGATGGATTTTTCAATGTCGCGGGACAGGGCGCGCAGCGGCGTAAGATAGAGCAGCTGCAGCCCCTGACCGGGGCGCGCCAGCATATCGGCAATTGGTCCCATCACGGCCGCGTAGGTTTTACCGGAGCCGGTGGGTACCTGGATCAGGCCGCTGTGGCCATTCAAATAGGCATCCCAGGCCTGTTGTTGAAAGGGAATAGGCTGCCATGTTTGCTGCTCAAACCATTGGTAGATAGGGGCTAGCCGTTGCCCATTTGCCATGGCTATCTAAATCTCCACTGTAATCTCGGAAATGGGCTCACTGCAAAAAATTGATAGCTTGCAGGCCACCTCGACCGCTTCTCGAGGGGTGTGGCCCAGGTGCAGAGCGGCCTTAGCAAAGTCTTCGCCCGCTCCGATGGATTCAAATTCAGGCACTTCGTAGATATCTAACCCGCCGTAGGTACGAAACAACTTGGTATCGTAGGCCAGCAGATAGTCATTTTCAAGGGTGTAGTCCGCATCGCGTTTTTGAATCCAGTCGCGAAATTCAACAAAAAAGTCGATCACAGCCAAACGGCTGCTGTCTATGGGCTGGTGGTTGCGGCTAAACAATTCCATCATGGTGCCCTCATAGCCTGTACCTGTCGTCCCAATCACCATGCCATTTTGCTGAAATAGTTTATTGTAGATGACTTCTTTCTCAGTGGCTTTGAGATAGCCCGCCACTAAAATAGAATCAGAGGCAAAGATAATTGCG
>JBCCAQ010000341.1:0-4431 GCA_039814735.1 Cyanobacteria bacterium P01_A01_bin.15 | reverse complement strand
TCGTGGGGGTAGACGGTGCAGACGGACGATAGACAGGCAACACGCTACTGCAGCCAGAGCGTTTTGCAGCTCATTAAATACAGGCTAAAGATGCTAATGCTGCCGATACCAAACATTAGCGATCGCAACGGTGCCACATTTAAAATATAAAACACAGAAAACAGTAACCGGGCCGTCAGATAGGCCACAACGGCCAACAGGGCTGCCCTACTATCTTGACCAGTGACATAGGCCATGGTCGCTGCCGGGGCATAAAGTATAAATGACTCAAATGCATTTTGATGGGCCCAGTTAGCCCGCTTTGCATAGTCGGGCAGCCGATCCGAAAAAAAACGAGGTTGCGCAAACACCTCCATCTGATCGTCCATCGATTGGGCAAGCTTAACCCGTTCCGTGGCAACTACCAGGTAAGGCACATAGATCAAAAAAGCCGCAATGGGCAAGCTGTACAAAAAAATATTAGGAAGGGATAGTAGGCTCACAGATCACCCTGCATTAATCAAAATAAAATAGCGTTACAATCTTACGCTGTTCTTCCGCATCCTTACAGGTTTTCAAAAGCGTCGTACTGTCATGAAACGCAAAGCAGATCAGCTGCTGGCAGCGCGAGATAATCTCCTGGTTACAAAGAGCACTGGCCTCGGCTAAGGCCAGACTATCATTGGCCGAATTTTCCACCAGATGCATCACCAAGTCTAGCTGCTCCCGTGATTCGCGCGGCTGACGTTCTAGGCTTTGGGGCAAAATAACCGTTAGCAAATTGGGATCTGCCTTCATTGCCCCACGAATGGCAGCGGAGTTAGTCCCTGTTGCCCCAGATGTCAGTAGGCGATTGCCACCCAGCACCAACGCATAGCTCATTAGCTCAATCAACCGCAGATGGGTAATAGGCACATGGCGAGAACCCAAGATAGCAATACGCTTTGAGCTTGACTGCTGGATAGTAGCAAGCTCTTGCAAAAAGTCGTCTACTTTAAGGGATTCGATGGGGGTATCAAGGGACTGACTCAAGGGTTTTATATAGTTTTAATGAAGGGACTGGCCAATTCTACCAAACCCTTGTCCCAAAGCTGGCTATCCTCGCCACCAACCCAGGTCTACACCGTGACCGCAGGTGACGACAAATTTAATTCATCCATCAGCCGTCCCACATCAAAGTGCTTTTCCATCAGCAGCTGAATGCACTGTACTTTGATCGGTTCTTGCAAACGTACCTGCTGGAATGATTTCTCAATGATTTCAACCGTGGTCAAGGTATCGAGATCAACCGATAAGATGGGCACCTCCAAATCTTGGGCACGGCTAACGATGTCAGGACGCGGCGCGATGTGTCCGGTTAAAACCAGGCACTGTGTAGAGGTCTCTAAAGCAGCCAGCTGAATATCAGCGCGGTCACCGCCTGTAATGACGGCCATATTGTCAGCCCGTCGAAAATACTTTAAGGCTGAATTTACATTCATCGCCCCAATACTCAAACTCTGCACCATCAAATCCATCCGTTCTTCGCAGCAGAGCACCTCAGCATTAAGCTGCTGGATTAGCTCTCCAACGCTGACGCTGCGCATGAGGGGAGTGCTGGGTAAAATCCCTAAAACTGATATGCCGTGCCGCTCAAGGCAGGGTTTAACGTTAGTCGTAACGGCGTCAAGCTGGTCTGCGGGGACATCGTTGATCAAAACCCCCATCAGCCGATCGCCTAGCTTTTGCTTGGCCGCCAGCAGCCCATCAACGATCAGTACTGAATGGAACCTGGCAACTAACATGACCTGGGCCTCGGTCATGTTGGCAAGTTGCGGCAGCGAGAGACCAAACAGGGTGCCTTCTTCCAAATTGCCCGGGCCTTCAATCAGCAGCAAGTCTTCTCCCTGGCCCCCCAGGTACGTAGCCATTTGTTGCGTGTCAATGGCGGAGTTTTCTTCGGTGAGCTGATGCTCAATCGTTTTGGTATCCAAAGAAAGAAGGGTGGGACGCAGCCGCGACGACGGTAGCTCTAAAATTTTGGAAATAAATCGAACATCTTCATCAATACCAGCTTCGTCGCTAGGGCACGTACCGACGGGCTTGGCGTAGGCAATATCAATGCCGCGATCCTGAAGCTGTAGGGCTAGCCCCGTTATGGTGGCCGACTTGCCGCTGTAAGGCTCGGTTGAACCAATCAGCAGGTGCTTTGAGGGATGGGGCACACTGTCACTCCTAACTACCAATAGGGCTGCCCTTCATTGTGCCATGGAGAGCAATTAGCTACTCGGAAAAACGTTAATTTTTGACGAAGTGTTTTAGGGATTCTTTAAAGCCGGGTGGGTGCGTTCTGGCTAGCTGCGGCTACGCATCCATTCTAAGCAGCCGACGATAAAACGTTTTAGAAAAATCAGGAGACCGTTTGAGACGAATGGCGGTCACTACATCAATGAGAAAGTCCACAAACTCGAAGGTGGCCATGGTGATTTCGTAGGTGAGTTCGGCATCACTGTCGAACTGCATCTGGCAGCGCGTGAGGTCGGCTGGCAGCATCGATACATTCCAGGTGGCTAGAAACGCAATGCTCTCTCCCCCTTCAATCCTGCGTTCACCCTCAAGGTTGCCACGCTTGTAGAGGCCTATGGCATAGGGCAGTGCTTTACGTTTATTGCCCTGATAATAGGGCATATAAACACCGACATCTTGTTTAGGGGCGGGCTGAATGTCTGCAATAGGCATGGCGTTAAGCAGTAGTGTCCAGTCTTACGACATTATGAACGTGGATAACCAAAAGCGCCAAACTCTCGTTTGGTGGCAATCACGGGGTCTATGAATAGTCTTTAATCATCGGTTCTGCTATCGCTGGCGCAGATCCTGATGATTTGGCCCGGTGAGCACTAGTGTACCCAGAGAACCCCTAACCCCGTGCATGGCTAAGTCTTCTGTTTTGGTCAGGATATATATCCCAAAACAATGCTGTGTAACAGATTTTAATAAGATATTAATAACCTGCAACCCTATGCTCAACTAAATGGAACCCATGGCGATTGAAGTAGTGCCCAATGTTTTACCAGATGATCTTTCGGAGGGACGTCGACTGAAAGCGTTGGCTGCTTTGGTGGGGTTGTGGAGCATAACTGTGGTGCTGCACTGGGCAGCGTGGGGGCAGTCGCTGGTTTGGGCCGCCACAGCGCTGGTGGCCGCTTACATGGTGCGCATTGTGCTCTCAAATCCAGCCCATGCCGTTAGCCCGAATAGGCTAGCTGTTCCAGATGTGCTAGCTGAGGCAGACTGCCCCCAGGTATCGCTGCTGGTGGCCGCCAAAAATGAAGCGGCTGTCATTGCTAATTTAGTTGACGCTCTGTGCACCTTGGACTATCCCCAGGATCGCTATGAACTCTGGGTGATCGACGACAACAGCGACGATGGTACGGGCAACATTCTAGATCGACTGACCCAGAAACATCCCCAGCTGACGGTGCTCCACCGAGGACCGGAGGCAACCGGGGGAAAGTCCGGGGCGCTCAATCTTGTCTGGCCAAGGGCTACGGGGGAAATTTTGGCGGTTTTTGATGCCGATGCCCAGGTCCCCAAAAACTTACTGCAGCAGGTGGTGCCGCTGTTTGCCAATGAGCGCACGGGGGCGATTCAAGTGCGGAAGTCCATTGTCAATAGCGAGGCTAATTTTTGGACCCAGGGTCAAGCGGCGGAAATGGCGTGGGTCGGGTCCGGTACTGCGGACGCGGGCTGTGCGGGGTTGGTCTGGATGCGGAGGGATCGACCGTTCGCGACGGTAAGTTCTTCAATGCGGTTGCGGAGGCGGTTGTATTTGAGGGTCAGGTCGGAGCCGAAGAACTCGAGCTGAGACCCGGTGACCTGGACGGGGCCCCCGGAACGGACCTCACCGAACTCGACGTCGAAGTTGGCGGGCTGGTCGAGGAAGACGCGGAAGTCAACGTTGGCCTCGCTGTCGAGGTCGATGGTTGGGCTGTCGGGTCGGCGGGAGAAGACGGTGAGGGTGACGTTGCCGACGAATCGGCCGGAGCGGGGGTTGTTGTCCGGAGCGAGGAACTCGCCTTCGTCTGCGGAGATGTTGATGATGCGTTCGGCGGGGTTGCCGAAGTAGATGGACGTGTTGGGCCGGGTGACTTCGGACGCGCCGCCGGGCAGGGGGCGGGCCTCGGCCCAGGTGAAGAGGGTGCGTCGGAGGTTGTCGCCGTCCTGTTCGGTGAGGACGAAGTAGCCGTCGGAGGATTGGCCGATGCCGTCGGCGAGGGAGCGTCCGCGGACGGCGTCGGGCGCATCGTCGGCCCCGAGCGAGGGCGGCGGCGGGGGTAGTGGGGCCGTGGTGTTTGTGGGCACCGGCGCACCGAGCAGCACGGCGAGGGCGAAGATCGCCGCAGCGCCGAGCAGGCTGAGGATGATGACCAGCGGCCGTTTCATTGGATGAGTATCGAGGGTGGCGTGGGGGGT
>JBCCAQ010000307.1:0-5523 GCA_039814735.1 Cyanobacteria bacterium P01_A01_bin.15 | reverse complement strand
CACCACAAATACTGTAGCGATACCGAGAGCGGTTACGCTCGTCTGCCGTGAGCGCCAGCGTCAGCGACGGCTCCAGCGCTGACGGCACTTTGTGAGTAAAAACGTACACCAAGACTATCTATATATAGTGCTTTTATCAGGATGTCATATACCAAACCCAGACACATTAGAGCAGATAGATTTACCTATGCCGCCCCTCGAACTGTCACACCTCCCTGCGGAGTTATTAATGACCACCATGAGGTAAATACCATCAGGCGCATCCGTATTTTCTACTAGTTAGTTCCGCATTTTATACGAATTCTAAAAGAGCAGTCAACGAATTTCAGCCTTCCATTTCATTTGCCAATTAAGTTTCGTTAATTATGGCTTCTCAGACTCAACTTGTTCCCCCGATGGCTCAGACCGCACCGACGCGAGACACCAACAGCTCCGGTGACATGCGAGCAACGCTACTGTTTGCAGCCATTGAAAGCTTTACCGTCGGCCTGGTTATCATTGCTCAAAATGGCACTATCCTGCATAAAAACAGCCATGCCCAAAATCTTCTAGAAGAGATGTCATGCTCACCTTCCCAAGTTCTCCCCAACACCCTTTGGCAAGCCTGCCAAAGCCTGATGGAAAAGCAAGATGAGCCATCGGATCTCTTTCCTGAAGATACAAAAGTTGTATTAGAAGACGAGATCTCCACTGACCATAGCGTTATCCGTATGCGCGCCCAGTGGTTTGACTGGAGCAACAGCGACTGTCAGCACAGCGACTGTTTTCTCATTACCCTAGAAGACCGCCAACAGTCCCTTAGCGTCATCGCCAGCCAAGAATCTCAGCGCTATGGCTTGACCATCCGTGAAACCGACGTGTGGACCCTAAAGCGCATGGGCCACAGCTACAAAGAAATTGCCGCTGAGCTGTACATCTCTGAAAACACCGTCAAAAAACACTTGAAGAACATTTACGCCAAAAAAGAACAGTCCACCTGGTCGGTTTAGCGTGGCTAGCCCAGGAATATTTAAAACCCGAGGCCTGAGACTCCCCCAATGGCGCTTCTATTAAAGGAGACCAAAGGGGGAGCGCCATGCCCTACCCCGCTCGGGCACAGGCACCTGTCTGTACATACGCCCAAAATCATCTTGACGGCAGTATCCCCGCCTGGTAGCCTACAACATGAACAGCTCGCCCGAGTTGTTTTTACGCACCCAAAAATTTAGCCGCGCGAGATGGTAGTGATACCAACACCACCACCCCGCTAACTCCCCTGACTGAAAGAGCAGTCTGGGTCGCTGTGGATTAGTTTACAGCCACCCTGGTTCGTCGTCGCTGGGGTGGCTATCTTTTTGGGGCATTTCCTCCTACCGTTTTGCAGCCCCCAAGCTGCCCACCACCCAAGGAAAAGCCCCTATGACCTTTCAAAACCAGGCATCGCCGCCCGCTCTACCCGCCGATTTTTCCACCGCCCTCACCCCCGGCTCCGTGCGCCATATCCTGCTGGGCCGCCCCAGTGCCATCCGCCAGACCATTCACCTGCTACACAATCTCCGCTATACAGAAACCAGCCACTGGAGCCCGCTGATCGAAATCCCTGACCGGCGGCTGATACTAACACCGGAACCCGACGAGGTGATCAGTCTGCTAGCCAGGCGACTGTAGTATTGATCAGCCCATAGCGCCGGGTATCCGACGCTATGGGCTTGTGCCGTTCGTCCAAAGAACAAGATCCCTAAGGAGCAAAAATTTAACAACCCACCGATTTCTCCCCTCCTGGAAGGCTACGGTGTACACACAAGTGATCGAAAATTGCGTTTACGCTTGCATTACCCCCTCTAACTCCCCCTTGGGAAGGGGGAGAATGGAGCTTCCCCTCTTGCCAAGGGGGGATTGAGGGGGGTAATGCAGGATTTTAAGCCCCTTTCCGAGATGTGTGTACACCGTAGCTCCCGAGAGGAGAAAGCCTATCCTGCCTGCTCTCAAGCAAGATTCGAAAATTATTAAATCCTTATTCCTAACTTTCAGCGCATCCGCCCGGTCACAACAACGTGACCGTCTGGATTAGACCATGGTAAACGTATTGCTATTGAGGCTCAGGCCGCTTGACCCTTGAATCACCGCGATCAGCTCATCTTGTTGGCCAGCTCCATTATCAATAAACAGGGCTCGACCGCTAGCGACTCCCCGTGGCGATGACCCCAAACGATAGCTGTGGTTGTCACTCAGCTGGATAGTATCGCCTTGACCTACATTCAAGTCGGTGATAAGGGCATAGTTTGTTTGCCCCATCGACGCCGACTTGCCATCATCATAAAAGCTGCCAGTTTTGTCGCCCAAGACAAAGACATCTCGACCTTTACCACCGGTCAACACATCTTTCTCAGCTGAGCGACTGCGCTGAGCGCCTTGTAATCGGTCATTGCCATCTCCACCAAAAAGCCGATCTGACCCCGTCTCACCGAGCAGGAGATCGTTGCCCGAGCCGCCCCAGAGCTGGTCATTGCCGGAACCACCCCGCAGCTGGTCATTGCCGGATTCTCCCCAAAGGCGATCGTTGCCGGATTCTCCCCAAAGTTTGTCGTTGCCTGAGTGCCCCCGCAGCTGGTCGCTACCCGCATATCCGCGCAGCTGGTCATGGCCGGAACCTCCCCAGAGCTGGTCATTACCGGAACCACCCCAAAGTTTGTCATTACCGAGGCCGCCCCGCAGCTGGTCATTACCCAGGCCACCCCGCAGCTGGTCATCACCCGACTCTCCCCAGATCCGGTCTGCGCCCCCGTCGCCAGAGATTTTATCATTTCCTCCCTTGCCCTTAATAATATCATTGCCGTTTTTGCCAAAAATACTCTGACTTTTGGAGCTGCCCACTAACGTATCAGCCCGATCGGTTCCTTGAATGACGGAGCTGTCGGCGGGAGCCGGTTTTGGCGCGGGGGCCGGTTTTGGAGCCGGTTTTGGCGCGGGGCTGGGGGCTGGTTCTTCAATGGTGCCTTTGCCAAATACCTGGGTCCAATAGTTGTTGTAGTTGGTGCTGCCGGTATCATTTTCTAAAAAATAATGACCGATGCCAATCTCGTTGTATTGGGAATTTAGCATATTGGCTCGGTGGCCAGGGCTATTGATCCAGCCATCAACTACGGCTTTGGCGGAGCGCTGACCAGCGGCAATATTTTCTCCCACAAATCCAGATTCATAGCCGGCGCGTTTAGCACGATCCCAAGGAGCGGAACTATCTTTACCCGTGTGACTAAAAAAGTCTTGTATCGCCATGTTCTTGCTGTGCAGATCGGCGGCCCGATCCAGGCTCTGGTCAAGCACCAGGGGCTTCAAGCCATTTTTCTGACGAAATTCATTGGTCAGTCTTAGAACTTCCTGTTCAAATGTCTTATTTTGCATGTTCTGCGCTCTCAAAAAACTAGGTTGAAGATGGTATCTGTCACCCTTTGAAGGCGGATGGATTTCCCTTGACACCCAAATTTCAGATTGTGGGCCGGGCTTAACCTGGCCACCCCAAGCAGCTGTGAGGGAAGGGGGGACAAGGGGTCTCTATCTGTGAACACACGTGGTTGAGTTGAGATGACAGAAGACGCGATCGCATCCATCATCCTAGGACTCTTGGGATTCTGTTATAATTACTCTGTTACTAGCCGCTGATGTAAGGATAAAACGTTAACCTTGTATTTCCTCGCTTTTATACGACGATTCAAACAGATTCTGCATGACGATTTACCCTTGCAGCAATCATAGGAACTTGACTAAAAAATGTCAACAATCCCAGACTATTTAAAAAATATTTACCAAGGCCATAACAATCAAAAACCTTTCTAGAATTGGCTTTTGGCTTCCCAAAAGAGAACAAAATAAGATCTCATCCTAGTAATAATAAAAAATGGTTTCCGAGAAAAATATCGCGTTTATTGTTATCGTCCGCCACCCCTGTGCCGATTTAAGCGGTGACACAGATCTGTCCGGATCTCTCTTCATAAAAAAACGAGAGCTAGCAAACACCCGATTTGCCATGGCGCAGCAGGTTGTATCCATAGCCGTAGGAGATAGCCTCAATAAAATATACAGAAACTCAGTACTTGCACGGCCAAACACCGCCTACTATGTAAGATAGTCCTCCTAGTATGGTGCCTATGCTGCCCAAAGACGATCTGCTCAAGGGGGCGGACAATGTCAAAACCCTCACCCGTGTCATTGACCAGGCCGACCAGGCTATTCGCACATGGGAGCCGGTGACGACCGATTTTCTCTCGCCGCCAGAACTCTACGAAGCCCAGGCGGTCTTCGGTCGCCTCAGCGATGTTCAAACCCAGGCCCAAGGCGGCTACCCCCAGGCCGAACGACAGCGGTTGACCATCGCCCGCTCCGAGATTCCGTTAGAGGGTCAGCCGATACCGTTGGCGCTGCTTAGCGTAGCGGGCAACTTTTTGTTTGATACGGCCACCCATCGCGACTTTTTGGGGGCGCTGTTGGGGAGCGGCATTGTGCGAGAAAAGGTGGGGGATATCATCGTGCTGGGGGAGCGCGGCGCTCAAATGATTGTGGTGCCAGAGCTGGTGGATTTTTTGTCCGTCAGCCTGACCCAGGTGCGCTCCGTCCCGGTGAAGACTAAACCCATTGATTGGTCCGAGCTGCGGGTACGCGAACCCAAGAAAAAAGAAATGACCACCGTGGAAGCCTCCATGCGGCTAGATGCGGTGGCATCGGCGGGGTTTGGCATGTCCCGGAGCAAAATGGCGGATATGATTACCGCTGGCGATGTCCGGGTCAATTGGAAAGCGATTTCCCAATCCAGTCACCTGGTAAAGTCGGGGGATTTGGTCGCTATTCGTGGCAAGGGCCGCCTAGAGATTGGCGAAGTTATGGTCACCAAAAAGCAGCGGTACCGCATTGGGCTGACTCGCTATGTTTGATTGAACCTTTGGTTTAGGGTCCTGGTTAGGGAGCTGAGCTACGCTAGGAAAATAACCGTTCCTGATTTAGCTGATAGCCATGCCCCGCCTTTGCGATCGCGCCTACTCACTCCTCGACACAGAGCTAAAACGCCTCTGCCAGGGCAAACCGGCTGAGCAAGTACGCCGTAATATCGTTGCCAAGCGGCTCCTCAGACTGCGCGATCAGGACGGTCCCCCAGCCACCTATGCCGAGCTAAAAGAGGCCATTGAGGATATTTTCCCAGAGTTTAACCAGCGCATCCTCAAACAAGCGGCCAAGCTCAACCGGCCCAACCCGGCCGTTGGTCCTGCCAGATGGCTACTGGGATTGTCTGCTGGGGTGGTTGCGATCGCAGGTGGGATCTGGTTTATCAACCTGCCCTACCCGATGGTGCGTTGGCCCGTCGCCAGGACGGCCCCCATGCTGCTGCTACCCAGCTTTATGCGCATGGACCAAAACTATCGCCAGGTGATTATTTACACTGAGCAGGCCGATCAGCTAATCAACAACGCCACCAGCGCTGCCGATTTTGACCTCGGTGAAGAAAAATCCGTCCAGGCTCAAAAGCATCTAGATCGCCTGCCCGTGTGGTTTCTT
>JBCCAQ010000197.1:0-10607 GCA_039814735.1 Cyanobacteria bacterium P01_A01_bin.15 | reverse complement strand
GCCTGGGGTGGATGGATGGACGCTGGCGACTGGGATCATCGCATTCAGCATTTGGACGTTACCCGGTCATTTTTAGAACTGATAGACCTCTATCCAGAGTACTTTGCCTCTGTTGATCTAAATTTGCCCGAATCCAACAACAGTCTGCCTGATATTTTGGATGAAGCCCTGTGGGGATTGGATGTATTCCGCCGTTTGCAAACTAAAGATGGCGGTATCCCAGGAGGGATTGAATCAGCCGGTCATCCTCTGGGCCATGAGGGCAGCTGGCAAGAATCGCAGCTGGTGATGGTGTATGGACCAGGTATTTGGTCTAGCTACATCTATGCCAATGTGGCAGCCAGAGCCGCCTATGTTTTGGCGGATTACGACGAGACATTGGCCAACACCTATAAAACCAGCGCCCTGCGCGCCATGGCCTGGGCCGATGCTGAACTAGCTCAAAAGCCAGACAGGCAAAATAGCGTCGTTTATGACGAACGCCATCTGGCCGCCGCAGAGCTATACCGGCTCACCGGTGAAGATCGGTGGCACCAGATCTTTCTAAACACAACCGTCTTTAAGGAGGCTGATGCCCTTATAGCTAAATGGCAGAGCCATAACCACAGCCATGCCGCCTTTGTATATGCCCGTACAAATCAGCCAACGGTCAACCAACAAGTCCAGCAAAACGCCATCAGTGCCCTAGTGCGTGCAGCCAATGCAGAGACCCAAGCTATCGAATCCGCAGGCTTTAAGTGGAATGTCCATCCCAAAATACGGATTGGCTGGGGAGCGGTGGGAGCACCCAAAACGCAGACACTCTTTCGGGCCCACACCCTAACGGGAAAGCGTAAATATTTGAGCGCAGAGATTTTAGCAACTCAATTTTCAGCCGGGGCCAATCCCAAAAATATGGTGTACACCACCGGTATTGGCCATCGAAACCCAGTCATGCCGCTGATCAAGGATGCTCGGGTATCAGGTCAAGCACCACCGCCAGGAATTACGATCTATGGGCCGTTGGATGTACAAGATCCAAACGGATATGCCCAGGCATGGGACTGGTCTCTACAGCGGTTTGCAGACAAAATTAGCCCACCACTTTGGGAGTGGCCCACCTCAGAGGCGTACTTTGACGCCTACAATGTCATCCCCATGGTTGAATTTACGGTACATCAGTCGATTGGGCCTACTGCTTACGCTTGGGGCTATCTAGCCGCAAGCGATCCAGTCGAAAAGACATCTGAGCCCTGACCCGGAGGGAGCGCATAGGCTCTGAAATGGGGAAACAGGTCAGGCAGAATGGGAAGGCTCCTCTTACAGACAGCCCCATGTCCTCCTGTCGCATCAAAATCATTAACGGCAACACCTGCCAACCCATGACTGCCAATATCAACACATCGGCCCAGAGTGTTAAGTTTCCCAACACTGACATCGTGACGGTCCAGCCCAGTATGGGTCCTGAGTCCATCGAGAGCTTTTATGACGAGTATTTGGCTATCCCTGGCATTTTAGAACAGATTATTTTAGATACTGACTCCGATGCATTTATTTTGGCCTGTTGGGGAGACCCTGGAATTGAAGCAGCAAGGGAGGTAACGCCACGACCGGTGGTGGGCATTGCCGAAGCCAGTCTCTATGTGGCAAACATGCTGGCGGCCAGGTGGAGTGTGATTACAACGCTCCATCGCGTACGAGACATGGTAGAAAAAACAGTCCAAAAGACAGGGCTAACAGCCCGATGTGCCTCGATTCGCACAACCAGTCTGTCGGTACTGGAAACAGAACACAATCGGACCGCCACCCTGGAGATACTGACGGCAGCGAGCCAGCGAGCCATCCAAGACGATGGAGCCGAAGCGATCTGTCTAGGATGTGCTGGCATGAGCGGTTTAGAACAGAAGTTGGAAGAACGATTGGGGGTGCCGGTCATTGATGCGGTAGCGGCAGCCGTCAAAATGGCCGAGTCTTTAGTAAGTTTGGGAAAGACAACGAGCAAACAGCTCACCTACCGTCCACCCGAGTCAAAAAGCATCAAAGGCTATGATCCTCTTTTTCAAACCGCAAACGTCCCTGACCAAGGGGCTGACGGGGATTATTAGGACTCAACATTAATCTGTCTTGGTTCTGTCTAATCCAATTTTTCTGGGCCAATGTTTAAAAGCGTCATCTTCAGCTTCTCCGGTCTAGGGAAAATAGATACTGTAGAACTATACAGGCGCTAGAAATAGATATTGATAGTGCTCAAAGCCTGTCATTGGCTTCTGTATGTGTGTGATCCTTAGGTGTGACATGTTTAAGTCAACAGCGTTTAAGTTAACCGGTATCGCTTTGCCCCTGGTCCTGGCTACCGCTGCCCAAGCCGCCGGTGAGATGAGACTGGCATTGGGGTTTAATTCTACCCAAACAAGTGGGGAAACCGTGGGCTCCTATGGCCTAGTAAATATTGCCAGACGTGACAGCAGTGGTGAATTTTGTCTGGGCTATGCTGACCGGACTCCGGACCATGTCTTGACCCTAGAGGAAGACTTTACCCAGCTCACGATTGCTGTCAATAGCGGTGGTGCAGACACCACTCTGCTGATTCAGGGTCCCAACAATGGGACAGTTCGCTGTAACGATAACGCCAGCCGTCAAAGCCGGGACGCCGAGATTCAAGATACCTTTTCGAAGGGAACCTACCAGCTTTGGGTGGGCTCATTTGAGCCAGAAGGTCGTCACCGCTATAGCCTGACCATTGCGGAGTAGGTGGTTTGAGTTTGGATGCGTTTTGTCGTATCCAAACAGGTTCCGTTAGATCTTGATAAATCTGGCCCGGTAGACGGGTTTTCCTTGGTTGAGGGTAACCCGTTCGCGGTCTGTCTGTGCCGGTAGGGGATTGTGGGTTAGCCATGTCCCCATCAAGTTCGATGGGGTAGACGGCTCAAAGGAGCGCTGAAACTGAGAGTTATCGGTAAATACGTTGACCATTTCCTGGGCGACGGTTTCGACATCGGACTGGAGCCACACCCACGTACCCGCAGGCATAAACTCCGCCAGGTCCGACACTAGCTGTGGCTGAACAACCCGGCGCTTTTGGTGACGCTTTTTGAACCAGGGGTCTGGAAACTGGATACTGACCCGTTGGGGAGGCTGAGGAAGGCTGACCAGCAAAGGACGCAGGGAATTATTGGCGTTGCAAAACAGCGCATGCAAGTTTTTTAATCCCAGCCGATCGCGCTGGTTAAGACACTGTTCCACCAGCGGTTCTCGAATTTCTAGTCCAAGAAAGTTCCAGTCTGGGCAAACCTGGGCCATGTCGCAAATAAAATAACCTTTGGCACAGCCGATATCAATATGTAGGGGCTGTGTGGGTTGGCTAAATACGTCTGCCCAGACTGGCGGTGTAACTGGGGTGCCATAGCAGATATTGAAGGGGTTGACGTGTTGACGAACACGGGACATGGCTGGACAGGTGGATTATGGAGCTAGGCTAGGAAGGTGAGGTGTGAACGGTGACTTTTAGGACAGGTCTTAGCCTATAACTAAATGCTCAAACTTTACGCTCACTCCGTTTGCCCTACCTACCCTATCAATTCCTATGGCCCTTTTGGCTCGTTTTGCGGTGGTTAGCGACCTACATGTTGCCCTACCCCACACCATATGGGACTCGCCCGCCAGATTTCATTTAGTGGAAGTGAGTATTCCGGCATTTGAGCAGATTTTGGCCCGACTGGAGCAGGTTAATATCGATTTTTTGTTGCTACCGGGCGATCTGGTCCAGCACGGTGAGCGGGACAACCATCGGTGGCTGGTCGACCGGCTAAAGCAGCTGCCGTTCCCCACCTATGTGGTGCCAGGTAACCACGATGTGGTGAAACGTGACGGCTGCGATCGCACCGTTGCCCTTGACGAGTTTGTCAGTCTGTACCAGGCCTTTGGCTATAGCGACCCGGAGCGTCCCTATTACCACCATAAGCTGAGCGATGGGCTCCACCTGATCGGGCTGAATTCTAACGGTTTTGAATCCAATGGCGAGCCCTTTTACACAGGCTGGCTCGATCCAGAGCAGCTCGCCTGGCTGGACGCTCAGCTGGATCAGACCACCGGTCTAACCCTGGTAATGCTGCACCACAACGCGCTAGAACATTTGCCACGCCAGTCCCGTAGCCGCATGGGACAGCGCTACATGGTCAAAAATGCAAGCGCCCTCACCCAGCGTCTACAGGCAGCCAACGTTCCCCTAATGTTTACCGGACACCTGCACGTACAAGACATTGCCCAGGCTGATCGGCTCTACGAAGTTACCACCGGGTCAATCGTTAGCTACCCCCACCCCTATCGCATTTGTGAGCTAGCCACCTCAGAGGGGGGGCACCATCTAGCCATTCGCTCCCATCGGGTTGAAGCGGTACCCGACTGGCCGACCCTACAGACGACATCGCGCCAGTGGATGGCGGAGCGCTCCTTTCCCTTTATGATGAAGCTGCTCACGGGTAAACCGCTCAATTTGCCACCGACTAAAGCCGAACAATACGCTCCGGTACTCAAAGATTTTTGGGCAGACATTGCTGCTGGCGATGCTCAATTTGATTTTCCCGGACTGCCCACCCAGCTGCAGGGCTATTTAAAGACCTTTAGCGCCATAGCCGACGGACATCCCCACAGCATCGACAATGATGCCACCCTGTGGCTGCAGGGGACAAAATGAAACCCCGGCCACATCTGGGCCGGGGCAATGTTCCAAGTTAGTTGTAATCGGTTCAATGCACCGGGCATCTCTTTAAGCCATCCCTAACCTACCAGGGGATTCGATTTAAAAAACGGTCTGATTGACTAGAAAAAACACCGCCAACGGATCGTCGACCCTAGACGCCCTTTAAAGTCAGCTTTTATCCATAATCGCTGAAATGGGGTTGACATCCCAAATTTTATTGCCCTTTTCCCATGCAGATCAAAACCATTCACCATATCGCGATCATTTGCGCCGACTACGAGCGCTCCAAACGTTTTTACATTGAGGTCCTAGGGGCTGAGATTATCTGTGAAACCTGGCGTGGGCAAAGGAGCTCCCACAAACTTGACCTGCGTCTGGGGGATGCTCAAATCGAGCTATTTTCATTCCCAAAACCGCCGCCGCGACCCACGCGCCCCGAAGCCTGCGGTCTGAGACACCTAGCCCTGGGGGTTGAGGATCTAGAGGACTGCGTCGCCCACCTAGGGAAACATAATGTTCTGGTTGAACCGATTCGGATAGATGACCTGACGGATAAGCGATTTACCTTTTTTCAAGATCCCGACGGGCTGCCCCTGGAACTCTATGAGCTGTAGCGGTCGATATCTAAACGGCTGACCACCGCCCCAGGGGCTCGTGATCCAATAAAGGCCCCTTACCCAGCTCAAACAGATATTTTTTTTGGGCCCACATCAGTAGTATTCCTGACCTTTAAGCCACCACTGTGATGCGCATCCATAAAATGTGTGATTTCACGCACGGCCACGGGTCTATGGGGAGAGTAGATTAGAGCCATATGAGAACAGACTATTTCTAAACTGCCTGACCTTAAAGGGCTCGACCATATGTTAAGCAAGGCCACCTTAAAGGCTGGGGCTTTAATTATGGCAAGGGGGCGATGAAGTTAAACTTCATCGCCCCCTTGCTGTTAAAACCGCCCTCGCCTAACCGGACTGAAAACGACGCTTACACTGGCGGGTAATGGCCTTTCGTTTGGCCTTTTCAATTCAACTGGGTTGATAGACGTTAGTAGCGACGTTGCATTTAACGTCGCTATCAACGTCCCAAAGGCGCTATTTTTTGGAGTTTAGGGCGATTCTTTTATTCTCCCTCAGCGTCAGTCTCGGTCTCTTCAGGCTCGGCATTGGTCTCTTCAGAGGCGGCCTCGGCCTGGAGAGCGGCGGCCTCAGCGGCATAGTCTTCCGCCTGTTGGGTGTTGTCTTGGGCCTGATGCACCTCAGCCAGCAAACTCAACAACTCAAATTCGGCCTCGCGATCGCCCATATCCTCGACAATCGTAAGCGCTTCTTCCAGGTGGCCCTGGGCAACGGGATAGTTTTCGAGCTGCACGTTGGCAAACCCCAAGCCAGACAGGCTCAAACTCTGAAAGAGGGGCTGATTACGCTCCTGTGATAGGGCGAGCAAATCGTCAAAGGATGCGATCGCATCTCCATAGTTACCGTTGTCAAGATAGATAGAGCTGAGCCCCAGCAGGGACTGGAGCTCAGCGCCCACCGCATTGGTCTCACGGCTAAGCACCAAACGACGCTCATAAAAATCAACGGCGGTCTCCAGATCGCCCTGGTCGTAGTAAGCCAGCGCCAGCACATACAGAGCCGTAAACTGAGCCTCCACCGGACCATTCTCCTCAGATAGCGCCAGCGCCTCGGTTTGCGCCTCAATGGCCGGCTCCAGATTCGCCAGGCGATAGTGGGCCACCCCTATATTGCTCAGTGCCAGCGCGCGCTCACTCTGGCGGTCAAGCTCGGTTGCCACGCTCAGGGCGTCCTGAGCCGCAATCAGGGCTGTTTCATACTCCCCTAGATTTAGCAGCGACGAGCTGGCCACATCAAGCGCACTTAAGAGTGCCGGGGCGTTGCGTTCCGTCTGGGCCAGCGGAATCAAAAGCTGAGCGGCGTCTAAGGCGAGGGGGTATTGGCCAATCGCTCCATAGCTTGTTGCCAAGATACTAAGCGAATTTAAAGCACCGGAGTTAAACTCAATGCTTTCAGCCAGCTGTAGCGCCTGCTGGCTGTAGCCAATCGCATCGGGCAGGTTGCCCTGGGCCTGGGCCGTAAGCCCCAGAACATTGAGCGAAACCACGGTGGACTGGGGGTCATCCACATCTTCTAGGGCGGCAATGGCCTGCTGACCATAGTCGGCGGCGGCGGCATAGTCGCCCTGATTGACCGTCACCAGCCCTAGCATCGTTAAAGCAAAGGAGATCTGGTCTGGATTATTGCTAGTTCTGGCCGCGGCCAGGGCCTGCTCTAGGGTGACTTTGGCCCCAGCCAAATCCCGGTTTTCATACTGGGTAAGGCCGTCGACGATCAGCCGATCGGTATCATCCAAGGGTGGCTGTTCTGTTTCACCGCTGGCCTCGGGGCTATCGTCAATGGAAAGGGCATCGGCGGGGGACTCCTCAGCAGCTGACGGTGCGGCCTGGGCAATCAGCCCCTCAGCCCAGGCTGGCTGGCCTAGAAAGGTCAGTAGCAGAGCGGCGGTCAGCGAGCGAAGCAGCATAGTAGTACAAAGCTAGATACAGCAAGAATTTATACACCCTAGCAGTAAATGATCGGGACGGCGTCAGCGGGTGGACCAAAATTGTAGGCGGATTTTTCTAACCCAAGCGTTAGGTTTGCAACCACCGCAAGACCGTATGTTTGAGCTGTCCCAAATCCCGATAAAATTCCTGCTTTACAAATTGACCGATGGCATCAAATGCCGTAAAAGACTGGCCCGGCTGCCAGCGCACGTCCTGGGCGATGGGTGTGGTGTGGCTACCCCTGAGGATCTCGATCGCCGTCCGCTGGGGAAAGCGCTGGTAAAGAACATCACTGAGGTCGTAGGTTTGGTCGATGGTATCCTTGCGGAATTTGATCAGCAGATTGTGGGAGACGCCATAGCGCTCGTTAACCAAACCCAGGGTTTGATTGGGGCTGGGGGTAAATTCGAGATCAAAATCCGGGGCAAACTGGACAAACTGCTCTAGTAGGGGAATGGATTTGCGGGCCGGGTAGTTATTAAACGAGATCAAAATATTACCGGCCCGCTCAACCGAGTACAGACTGGCAATCAGCAGGTGGACCTTGCAACCCATGCTGTGGCCCATGCCATAAATAGGTAAATAACGATCGCCGATCACCTGGCGGCGTAGGTAAATCATTGCCTGGTCAAAGGTGGTCAACACCTCGGTTGCGATCGCACCGTGGTCAAACGTATTAATAAACGGCGTGGCTACAATGGCATATCCCTGCTCACAAAGATTTTCCAGCAGCCAGCCGTAAGTAACGTTGGGAGCAGCTGCCACAAAAGCTCCTCCCAAAAAATGAATGATCGCCTGGGGCCGATCGGGAACGAGAAGCCAATTACCAGAGACTTCTTGCCAGAGCATGAACAACGGAGAGGGGAAACTGCTGCTTTATCCTAGCGGTCTAACCGATAAAGCGCAGCCCTGATACTTAAATCTACGGGTAGTCGCCAACAGCGGGCATCTCCCGTGCCCTAGGGCTTTACACAATTCCCCAAAAACCCGTTGCCCTAAATTTCGCCATCATGTTAGTCTTAAGAACCATTGGGACGTATAGCTCAGTTGGTTAGAGCGCATCGTTGACATCGATGAGGTCACTGGTTCGAATCCAGTTACGTCCATTTTACAAAACTCGCGATATAAGTAGGTCCAACAACGGCATTAACTGAGGTTATTAGTCATGTTATGCTCTCGCGCCTGAGGTCACCTCAGGCTTGGCCGTAGTTTCTGTATCCGGGTTCACAGCCTATTCTCAGACTCGCGCTTTAAGATACCAGACGTTTTGACGAGGACGTGAGAACTATGGCAATGGCAGTCCGTCGAAGCTTTAGCCTGGTGCTGCTGCTGCTTGCCAGCTGTCAGGAACCTGAGTCTGAGGGTAAAGCCGGGATCCCGCAGTTGGCCTGTGAAGCAACTGCGGGGTTTGCTTTTGTGGCGGGGGGCGATTTTATTGCAGGCAGCGATCGCACTGAGCGTGACTATGCCTATCGCATTAGTGCAGAGGGGTTTGCCGATACTCCGGCAGCTGTGGCTGCCGCCGAAGCGGGCTACCGCGAACGGGGCTGGTTTGACCGGGAGCCGGACCGGCGAACTGAGAGCTTGCCTGGGTTTTGCATGGGTCAAAACCTGGTAACCAATGCGGACTATCAGATGTTTGTACAGGCCACAGGGCATCGGTCGCCGGGAATTTCGGCGGCGGAGTACCAGGAGCAGGGCTTTTTAGTCCATAGCTACAGCGAAGTGGAGCCCTATGTGTGGCAAGGCGCTCAGTTTCCGGCAGGGCAGGGGCAGCATCCGGTGGTGCTAGTCTCCGTTGAGGATGCCCTGGCCTATGCCGAGTGGCGGTCTAACCAGGACGGTATGAGCTATCGGCTACCGACCACGTTGGAATGGGAAAAGGCGGCACGGGGAACGGATGGACGTTATTTTCCGTGGGGTAGCGAATGGCGAGACGATGGGACAAACTGGGCAAAAAATGGGCCTGTGGGGACAAGTGAGATCGCAGCTTACCCCCTGAGCCAAAGCCCCTACGGCATTGAGGATATGGCTGGCAATGTGTTTGAGTACACTAGCACCCTGGTGAAAGGGGGGACTGAGGTGTTACTTAAGGGCTGTGGCTGGGATGACTACCCCGGCTTTTGTCGCGCTGCCTATGAGCACGATCGGCCAATAGAGTCGCGACACATTTTGTTTGGGTTTCGGCTGGTGGTGGAGGATCCTTAGGGATAAGGATTATATAAGGTCCAATTTTTGAATCTGCAGAGACGTTCCATGGAACGTCTGTACGGAAAGAAGTCGGACCTAATTAAATGCTCAATCCTTAGAGTTAGCGGGGCGTTGATAGGGGGATGCAGGCAGCGATTGTGGCCTGTATGCGTAAGCTACTCATCTGCTTGAATTCGATGGTGCAGCACAACGAGATGTGGAATAACAACAAGGTGACTGCCCGATATCAATCGGCGTGGACTATCTGGGTAGAAGAACAGAACCACTCATAGGGCAAACATATTGCCGAACATACAGTAACAGCCTTCTAGAACAGAACTAGAAGGCTGACCGTTTCACCTGTAAAAAAGAACAGATTACAGCGTAAAGAAGACGGTTCTTCTGCGCCACTTTGGACTATCTCATCCGGTTTTTCACTTTATACCCCCCTGACAGCGTCGCCACTTTAGAACGTAGCTATAGGGTTTTCAAGGTTCTAGCTGAAGTGGCGCAAATCCAACTTCTTGCACATATCAGCGCAGAAAAACCAGACAGTTCATAACGTTTAGATAACTATAAGCCCTGGGAGAGGAGCTGGGAGCCGAAACTCCCAGTCGTACCTGCAATACCCATCTATGCCATCTCATCTATGTCTGGATGTAAAACTAGCTGACTCAGCCGATCTTCAAACTGCTAAATGGTAAACACTTGCCCATGCGCACAAGAATGTTCAGCTCTCCACACAGTTCTAGATTACGTTCAGAAAAATTGGGGCTAACGGCTTGACTGATGCACGGCACTACCCGTATGTTTCTTTTAGGTCGCTGATATGCCTATCGTGGCCCTGTCTACAGAACTCAATGACTTAGCGCGGTCAGCAGGTGTCATCACCACCTACTAACCGCATCACCCCCAAACTGAAATAGGCAGTTTGCGAGCTAGGCTTATTATGCCTCAGCCGCTCACCGACACTCCAGTTGGGCGTTGCTGAACGTTGAGAGATACCCCCAGGCGCTGGTCCAGCGCTGTCGGTGGCGTGTACCTTTACCTCAGCAACCGCAGTTTCTGCGGCGTGGCTAAGCTCCTTGGGTTCTGCTTTCCTCACGTTCTTACACGTTTACTAGGAGATCAGAACTCATGTTTCAAGATGCTAACCAGGGCGCAACAGCGTCCACT
>JBCCAQ010000293.1:0-6196 GCA_039814735.1 Cyanobacteria bacterium P01_A01_bin.15 | reverse complement strand
CCCCATCTCCCCATCTCCCCATCTCCCCATCTCCCCATCTCCCCATCTCCCCATCTCCCCATCTCCCCATCTCCCCCACTCTTTACTCCATGCCAACGGCTCCCCCCACCGAGCACACCATTGTCCTCATCGGCAAAGAAAGTACCGGCAAATCTGCCCTAGCGGCTGCAATCACCGACCAATGCCCTACCAGTACAAACATTCAGGGGTCAACGATTACCTGCGATCGCTATCAGGCAGGTGACAATCTCTTGATCGACACCCCAGGCATTCTCTTTCGTTCCGACACCGCCACCACCCAAGCGGCCCTGGCCCAACTCCAGGCCCATGACACCATTGTGTTGTTGGTCAAAGCGACCCATATAGATGATGACCTGGCAGACCTTCTACCGTTAGTTGCCGGGAAACAAGGGTTGGTCGTGGTCACCTTTTGGGATAAGGTCATGCCCTCTGAGTTTACCCAGCAGGTCATGGACCGTTGGGAACACACTGCCCAGGTGAGGTTTATTCCTGTGGATGCTCGCCATTTAAGCTCGGATCAGCGCCAACAGATTCTAGGGGCACTCCAGACGCCGACCGTCTTTCCAAAAAAGTGGCACCCGATTCCAACAGGCTGGTACATTGAACCCCATCCCACCTGGCTAGAACATCGGCGCTGGGGCTGGTTGCTGGCTGTGCTCTTGTTGTTGTTGCCTGCCGTCCTCGCCGTTGGTGTGGCCAATGGGGTGGCGGGGGTGCTTGATCCCTTTGTACAAGCTGGATTAAAGCCTCTGATTACTGTTCTGTCTCAAACCCCATCGCTGCTACGAGAGATTTTGATTGGCCGCTACGGCTTAGTCACTATGGGGCCGCTGCTGTTTGTCTGGGCGGTACCTACGGTGATTCTGTATGCCCTGTTTTTAGGCGCATACAAGGCTAGCGGATTGGTGGAACGCATTACCGTGGCACTGCATCCACTCCTGAGACCGTTTGGCCTATCCGGGCGAGATTTGGTGCGGGTAATTATGGGGTTTGGCTGCAATGTGCCCGCCGTAATCAGTACTCGCGCCTGTTCCAGTTGTTCCCGGCAGACCTGTATCAGTGCGATCGCATTTGGTGCGGCCTGTTCCTACCAGTTTGGAGCCACCCTGGGGGTTTTCAGCGCGGCCAATTTGCCCGGCTTAGTGGTGCCCTACCTGGGCTACTTAACCCTGACCACCCTGATCTACATCCGCCTGATTGCGCCCAAAGCCGCCCGTTCCCCCCACAACGCCCTGATGATTGAACAGCGCACATTTTTGGAAGTGCCCCGTTGGTCGGCCATCTGGCGCGAAACTCGGGGTACCCTCCACCAGTTTTTTACCAATGCGATTCCCATCTTTTTAGTGATTACGGTGATCGCTTCGGTGCTGGATTGGTTTGGCCTCATTACCGCTTTGGCTGGCTGGATTAATCCCCTGATGGGGCTGTTTGGCCTGCCCCCAGAGGCGGCTGTGCCCGTCATTTTGGCCTCGATTCGCAAAGACGGATTGCTGCTCTTTGCCGAACCGGATACCCTGACCGGACTCACCCCCCTGCAAATCTTGACGGGCGTGTACCTGGCCGGGGTGTTGCTGCCTTGCCTGGTCACCGCACTCACCATCGCCCGCGAACAATCGGTGCAGTTTGCGGTAGGGTTGATGGCTCGGCAGGCGATCGCCGCGATCGGGTTTTCCCTGATGCTGGCCTGGGGCGGACGTTGGTTATAACCGCTGCCGCTGTATGGCTAGAAACCCGGTTTCTGCATGAACGCATACACAATATTTGGCCTGCTTCAGCACAGAAATCGGGTTTCTGCATCGGCGTCCTAACCAGCATGAGTAGGGCCCCATGACAGGGAAAATTGAGGTTGATTCAGGCGCTGTGGCTGAGCAGAGTTCTATACCTGCCATGACCAAAATGGTCACTCTATATGAAATAATGATTATCATTCTCAATTTTTAGTGCTAATGTCATCACCCTTTGCTGCCCGGACTTCAGTCGAAGCTGTCGAAGAAGGAATGATCCTGGCTCCTAAGTTTGATGCCCATGGGCTCATCCCTGTTATCACCACGGATGCTGCAACTGGCGAGGTGCTGATGCATGCCTACATGAATGAAGCCGCATTGCTAAAAACCCTGGAAACGGGTGAAGCCCACTACTATAGCCGCAGTCGCCAGCAGCTTTGGCACAAGGGAGCCACCAGTGGGTTGGTGCAGACCGTGCAGCAGTTGCTGATTGACGATGATCAAGATTGCTTGTGGATGAAGGTCAAGGTAGCCGGGTCAGGAGCCAGTTGCCATGTGGGCTATCGCTCTTGCTTTTACCGCCAGATTTCCCCTGGCGAGGAAGAAGTTGAGGCTAATCGGCCTATTACGCTCACCTTTACGGAAAACACCAAGACCTTTGACCCCATCACCGCCTATGGGGATGCGCCCAATCCGACTCAACTTTGAACCGAGGAAGGTACCATGCCGCTGCGTCATCAACCCGCCCCACCCACGCCCTGGGACCACGACCTAGATCAGCCCACCATTGCCGCGTCTGCCTATGTCCATCCCCAGTGCAGTCTGATTGGAGATGTGCAACTGGGTGAAAATGTAATCGTTGCCCCCAATACCTCCATCCGTGCAGATGAAGGGGCTCCCTTCTACATCGGAGCAAATACCAATATCCAGGATGGGGTGGTCATCCATGGGTTAGAGCAGGGACGCATCTTAGGGGATGACCAGCAAGCCTACTCGGTGTGGATTGGCCACGACACCTGCATTACCCACATGGCGTTGATTCATGGCCCAGCTTACGTTGGCAATGAGTGTTTTATTGGTTTTCGCTCGACGGTGTTTAATGCCCAGGTGGGCCACGGCTGCATTGTGATGATGCACGCCCTGATCCAGGATGTGGAGATTCCCCCCGGTAAGTATGTGCCGTCGGGAGCGGTGATTACAACTCAGCAAGCCGCCGATCGGTTACCGGATGCTAACGATAGCGATCGCACCTTTTCTCACCACGTGGTCGAAGTCAATCAAGCCTTACGGGCCGGGTATCGCTGTGCTAGCGATATCGAATGCGCTACTGCTTTGCAAAATCCGGCATCCAGTAATGGCTCTCGGTCTATTCCTCAAAATGGCAAAGCACCTCACCCTTTACAGGCGGACATTGTAGACATCATCCGGCAGCAACTCCGCCAGGGCTACCATATTGGCTTGGAATTTGCCGATGCACGCCGATTCAAGGTGGGTTCCTGGCAGAGTGGCCCTGCGATTACCAGCGCCCATGAGGCTCAGGTACTAACCCAGGTAGAAAAGTTTTTGACTAATCACCCTGATGACTACGTGCGATTGTTGAGCATCGACCCTAGGGCGAAACAGCGGCAGCTAGAGCAAATAATTCAGAAGCCGGAGTGAGCATCGACGGTTAAATCATTTGTCAGTGACTGCTCGGCTAAAGAAACTGCCGAGTTTGTCACCCATCCCAAGTACAACAGCTATGAAGCAGATCAAAATTAGTCCTGTCATTCACCCCCGCCTACGGCGTCGCACTTTTCTGATGATGGCTGGGGCAATGGTTGGCACAGTCGCTAGCAGCAGCCTTTGGAGTCCGGCCGTCCAGGCCTACGAGGTTACCCTCTCGCCAACGAACCCCAGGCTGGGCGATACCATATCAGTTGTGATTTCCGGTGCTTCAGCTGTTAGCACTGCCCCAGTGGTTTCGGTCAACGGCACCAACTATCCCAGCTTTCTGTTATCTGGCGATCGCTACCGAGCGTTGATTCCCACCAGTCCGCTAGATACGCCCGGACGCCTAACGTTGGATGTCTCTACCGCAGACTCGTCGCGCCGTCTAACGGTAAATCTGGCGAACCGCTCCTTTGCCACCCAGCGCATTCGGCTCCCTTCGGGCAGTAGCAACCTGGGTACCGATCACGAATTTGCCCGCGTCGCTGAATTCAAGCGCATCGTCACCCCAGAACGCCACTGGCAAGGTGCTCTGATCCGTCCTAGCCAGGGCCGCGTCAGTACTGAATTTGGCGTCCGACGATATTACAACGGCGTGTTTGCCGAAGACTATTACCACCGAGGGGTGGACTACGCTGCCGCCACCGGGTCGCCAGTTGTCTCTCCAGCGGCGGGCACCATCCGTCTGGTAGGGCGAGTGGCCGACGGCTTCGAACTACACGGCAACACCATCGGTATCGACCATGGTCAGGGCGTATTGAGCATTATGATTCACCTGAGCCGCATAGATGTTGCCGAAGGAGACTTTGTTACCGCCGGACAAGTGATCGGCGGGATCGGGTCAACAGGGGCATCAACCGGCCCGCACCTGCACTGGGGTCTTTACGTACATGGAGTGGCGATTGATCCGGTTCCCTGGCGCTTTGAGGGTGTTGAATAGTCTTGTGTTGTAGATTATTCTCGTCACCTTACATCCATTTACTTACTGCCGATGCCAACGGACGGCTCCATCCGGCTGATCAACCACCGTAATCCCATTGCGGTCAGCCGGTTTGGAACCGTTCGACCCACGGGTCTTCTGAACTGGGCGGCGATTTAAGGTGGGTTCCTGGCAGAGTGGTTCTACGATTGCTAGCAGCCATGAGGCCCGGGTGTTGGCCCAGGTGGAGCAATTTTTAACGGATCATCCTGGCGACTATGTGCGATTGTTGAGCATTGACCCCAAAGCGAAACAGCGTCAGTTGGAGCGAATGATTCAGAAGCCGGAGTGAGCCTTAAAAATAAAATCCCATACCACAGCGTGCTTCGTAGAATTTTCGAATTCTGTTAACACCATCTACCGTCCGCTGCCGCTAACGTTGGAGTTGAGCGGCAAATTTGGAGCGCAGCAGAAAAGTTGTCCGACAGTAGCGTCTTGTTAGGCTGCTCACTCGTAGCACTGCATCACCCTAGAGGTTTTAGCGCACTGTGCAAACGTTGAGTTAGATGTTTTGGGTAGGCGTTAGTCAAAGACACTGAGTCACAGTTTTGAAAATGACAGAATTGTATGATGGCGTCTACAAATGCAGCAATGACTAAATCTTCATCAAAATTATATTGTTCCAAATGTAGTGATTTGATCTCTAAATGGCTGATTTTTCGATGGGCTTTACAATCCATCCGCCCAATAAATTCATCGCGGTAAAGTAGTGGCAGGCAAAAGTAGCCATACTGACGTTTTGCTGCGGGTACATAACATTCTAATCGGTAGTCGTATTGAAACAGTGCTTTGAGCCGTTCTCGCTGAATGACACTATTGTCGAATGGCGAAAGAATCAACATGCGGTTGTGCAATCGGGGAAGAGGGCGTTCGAACGCACCCGTTTCCAATATAAATACTTCGCCACTATTCACTTGTACTTGTTCTAAAGTGCGCTGCGCCAACCTTTCGTTTACCAAAGCTTTTACAGCCTTGCGTAATTCAGCATTTCGGCGCTGGTAGGTCAGCCCTTTGAGTGAAACCAACCCATGGCAGCGCAACTGTTGATCTACAATATGCGCCGCAAATTCTTCCATGCTGGGCATTTGTGAATTTACGTGAGATGGCAGTACCCGCTCGGTCAGGTCATATGTTTTCTGGAAACCTTCGCGGGCGCTGACCATTAGGTCGCCCTCCATATACAACTGTTCGAGTGCTTTTTTGGCTGGCTTCCAGTCCCACCAGCCTGCACGTTTTGTGGTGTTAGTTTCTATATCTCGGGATCGTATCGGGCCATCTGAACGTATGCGTGCCAACAGTTCACCCATGAGCTTATTGTCACGGGTTCTATACCAATGGGTTTGGCCGCTTTTAATGGCGTATTTGTAGGGTAAGGAGAAGCGAAAATCGGCGATGGGGAGAAAAGCTGCCGCGTGTGCCCAATACTCAAAAATGTCTCCATTGAGCAACATTTGATTTGTCATGGCTGGCTTAAACTTAGGCACTCTAGAGTAGAAGACATGATGGTGTGCTCGTTCCACCACCGATATGGTGTCGATCTGTACATAACCTAGGTGGTTAATCGCTTTACGCGCCCCCGCCAAACCATTTCCATAGGGCTGAGCCTGCAGCAAACCTTGTGCAGCCAGGGCAAGGCGGCGTAACCGCGCCTGCTCTTGTGGATGTTTAATTTCAATCATGGTCATACTTACCGCATAACGATTGAGCGCGCCGGGAATAAAGAAGGGCGAGACCCGCCGCGCACCCTTTTCCCGAATGAGGT
>JBCCAQ010000101.1:0-16276 GCA_039814735.1 Cyanobacteria bacterium P01_A01_bin.15 | reverse complement strand
GTATAAAAATGTTAAACGGTGAACAGCTGACACCGCAGAGGACTAACTGGGTCTATGAGTTCTAATATCAAAGCCGTACAGGCTCCTTACTATGGCGGTGACGCCGCTTTTCGCACCCCACCCCCCGATTTACAATCGCTTCTCCTCAAAGAGCGGATTGTCTATTTGGGCACACCGCTTGTATCGTCAGACGACTACAAGCGGCAGATGGGCATGGATGTGACGCGGCTAATCATTGCCCAGCTGCTCTACCTAGAGTTTGATGACCCCGAAAAGCCAATTTACTTTTACATCAACTCCACCGGCACATCCTGGTACACCGGGGATGCCCTAGGCTTTGAAACCGAAGCCTTTGCCATTTGCGATACCATGCGCTACATCCGGCCACCGGTCCATACCATCTGTATCGGCCAGGCCATGGGGACAGCGTCCATGATTTTGGCATCGGGGACCCAGGGCTCTAGGGCCAGTCTGCCCAACGCAACCATTGTGCTCAACCAGCCCCGCAGCGGCGCGCGCGGACAGGCTACCGACATTCAAATTCGCGCCAAGGAAGTACTTGCCAACCGTCAGGCCACCCTGGATATTTTGTCCTACTGCACCGGACAAACCCCAGAAAAGCTGCAGAAAGATACGGACCGCATGTTTTACCTCACCCCTGAAGAGGCCAAAGAGTACGGCCTGATTGACCGGGTATTGGCTAGCACCAAGGAACTACCTAAGCAAATTCCAGCAGGAATTAGTTAGTCATGTCTGTAGAACGTCCCATCCGAGTCCCCTACAACCTGCCCGGTAGCCGACAGTGGTCCTGGGTAAATATCTACACCCGCATGAGCCAGGAACGGATTCTGTTCTTGAACCAGCCGCTGACCGACGGGGTGGCCAATTCACTGATTTCGGCCCTGCTTTACCTGGACTCTGACGATCCAGGTAAGCCAATCTATCTGTATATCAACTCTCTGGGCGATCCGGTCATGGCCGGTATGGCCGATGGTTCAGCCGGCATGATGTCCATTACAGCCGGTTTGGCTGTGTATGACACCATGCGCCACATCAAGTCAGAGGTGATTACGATCTGTATGGGACAGGCCGTGGGGATGGCCGCCGTGCTGCTATCGTGTGGGGCCAAAGGCAAGCGCTCTAGCCTGCCCAACTCATCCATTGCCCTGATGCATCCCTACAGCGGCACCCGCGGTCAGGCCACTGACATTGAGCTAAATGCCGATGAGGTGCTCGGTAAAACAGCACTGATTACCAAACTATTGAGCGACAACACCGGTCAGACCACCGAGACCATCCATAAGGATATGGAGCGCATGTTTTATCTCATGCCCCAGGAGGCCATTGACTATGGTCTGATTGACCGGGTAATTGCCCAACCCGCTTAGTTTATATCCTCGCTTCAACTGCACCACCACCAGCTCCTTACCTTCTGATAAACCCATGCCTATTGGTATTCCCAGCGTTCCCTATCGTCTGCCCGGCGGCACCTACGAGCAGTGGATCAGCATTTATGAACGGCTGTTTCGCGAACGGATTATTTTCCTGACCGAAGAAGTCACAGACGGCATTGCTAACGCCATTGTGGCTTATATGCTGTACCTCGATTCGGACGATCCGACCAAGCCCATTTATCTCTATATCAACTCCCCCGGTGGTTCGGTCACTGCAGGCATGGCCATCTACGACACGATGCGCTACATCAAGTCCGAAGTTGTGACTATCTGCGTTGGTTTAGCCGCGTCCATGGGCTCCTTTTTGCTGTGTGCCGGGGCTCCTGGCAAACGGTTGGCCCTGCCCCACTCCCGCATTATGATCCACCAGCCCATGGGGGGTGTCGGTCAACGACAGGCGACGGATATTGAGATTGAGGCCAATCACATTGTGCAGCTCAAGCGCCGGTTAAATAGTCTGATGGCCGAACACACAGACCAAACGATTGAGCGGATTGAGAAAGATACGGACCGCGATAATTTTATGTCGGCGGCGGAAGCCAAAGAATACGGTCTGATTGATCGGGTGATTGAGGAGCGGGTGTAACCATTGTGCCGACTGGCCAGATTCTGCGTTTTAATGGCAGAATCTGGAGCAATTCTGGTCTTTGGTGCAATGGGGTTAGCTGATTATTATCGAACATTGGGGTTACGAACGGGGGCGTCCTTTGCCGAGGTAAAGGACGCCTATCGTAAGCTGGCACGCAAATATCACCCGGATGTAAATCCAGACGATCAGCGCGCCCAGGACCGGTTTATCAGGGTTACAAAAGCCTATGAAGCGCTGTTAGAGCTGCTGCAGCCCGATGAGGCGGCAGTGGATGCGGCAGTGGATGCGGCAGCGGATGAGGCGGCGGAGTCCCCCAACGATGACCATGCGCCTAGCCCCGTACAAACAAATCCGGGGCTTTCGGACCACGAACAAAAGCTCAAGCAGGATTCCTATCGACAGCTGCAGGAGCTGCTCAGACAAAAGAAATATCCCCGTGCGATCGCACTGGTAGAGGGCTTATCCCAGCGCATCACCCACGATACGGAAGTGCGCCAGTGGCAGGCCATCACCTACCAGCGCTGGAGCCGTGAGCTGATCGGTCAGGGGCATTTAAACAAGGCTCGAATTTACCTGGACAAAGCCCTCAAGACCGATCCACTAAATAAGTCCCTGTGGGTCGAAATCAACCGCGATTTTCAATCGCTTGAACAAAGGCTTAAATAAAACTATGGTTCAACGCTTGGTCCCAAACGAGTTTGATGTGCCAGCGACATTGGAGACGGAGACATATCGTTTGCGAATGCTCACGGTTAATGATGTCGTCAAAGACTTCGACGCGGTGATTACCAGTGCGGAACACCTGAAGGGTATTTTTCCGCCCCCTAGCACCTGGCCAGATGGGCTTTCGTTAGAACAGGATCTAATTGACCTGGGCTGGCATCAAAAAGAGTTTCAGCGCCGCACGTCGTTTGCCTACACAATGATGAGCCTGGATGAAAGCCGCTGTCTGGGCTGCGTATACTTTTATCCGTCGGACCGTCAGGGCTATGATGCGCTGGCGCTACTGTGGGCGCGCCAGAGTGAGCTGGCTGGGGGCTTAGAAGATCGCTTATTTGCCGATGTCAGACAGTGGCTGAAGGACCAATGGCCGTTTGAATCGGTCGCATTTCCAGGCCGCGATTTTAGCTGGGAAGAATGGTTTGCCCTGCCGGGGTAGTTTGCCCTCACGCGTCATCCTGTTTGATAGTGAGACTGAGCTGATAAATATCGCGTTTGGGTAGTCCTGTTTCCTGGGCTAGCTGACGGCTAGCTTTGGAAGGGGAAAGGCCCTGGGTCATCAGGCTCGCTAGCTGCTGGAGCAGGTCGGTTTCGGAAATAGCCTGGGGTAGGGGAGTGTGGCCTGCGATCGCAACCGTAAACTCCCCCCTCGGCTCAGTCACACTAAAGTGCTCAATCGCCCCACCTACCGTTCCCCGCCAAAATTCCTCATAGCGCTTGGTCAGTTCGCGCGCAACGGTAACCTGCCGGTCATGACCCAGATGCGTTTGCAAATCGCCCAACGTTTTTAGCAGCCGATGGGGACTTTCGTACAGCACCATGGTGCGCTGTTCTGTGGCCAGCTGGGCCAGACGGTCAGCCCGCCCCCTACCCTTGGCTGGCAAAAACCCTTCAAAGGTAAAGCGATCCGACGGTAGCGCCGAAGCAACAACGGCGCTAATGACAGCGGCAGGCCCTGGAATGGGGCTGATGGCAATGCCCACCTCGGCACAGGCACACACTAGACCATAGCCAGGGTCCGAGATGCCCGGCATCCCCGCGTCACTGACTAACGCCACCGACTGCCCCAACTGTAGTTTCTCCACGAGCTGCGGAATCCGGGCTTGGGCGTTGTGCTCGTGGTAGCTCAGCTGCGGTGTTGCAATCTGAAAATGGTGCAGCAGTTTCCCCGTGTGGCGAGTGTCCTCTGCCGCGATCAGGTCTACATCCTTGAGAATACGAACAGCCCGAAAGGTAATATCCTCCAGGTTACCGATGGGGGTGGCCACAAGATATAGGGTGCCGGTCACACTCTCACTACTCATTGGACAGTATTAAACCTTAGTTTAGAGATGATATTTGTTGAGCTTAGTGTATGCGTGGACTCTTTGTTGGTCTGATGACGTTGGACTGTATCTACCAGGCGCAGCGCCCCCCCCAAGCAAATGAAAAACTGGTGGCCGAGACAGCCCTGATGGCAGCGGGTGGCCCCGCCACCAATGCCGCCGTAGCCTTTGCAGCCCTGGGGGGCCAGGCTACGGTCATGGCAGCGGTGGGGCAGCATCCGGTAACGGCACTGCTGCGGGAGGATATGGAGCAAACCGGAGTGAGCATCCTGGATTTAATGCCCCAGCGACAGGAGCCGCCCCCCGTTTCTTCGATTGTGGTGTCCCAATCATCGGGGGAGCGAGCGGTGATCTCCCGGAATGCAATGGGGCTCCAGGTGGGGGGACAGGCGGTGGACTTCACTGACCTGTTGAGCGGTCCGGTCGCTCGAGATGTCGTGCTAGTGGACGGTCACCAAATGGAGCTTAGTCGACAGGTGGCGATGACAGCCCAGCGCTTAGGTATTCCGATTGTGGTGGATGCGGGCAGTTGGAAACCAGGGTTTGAGCAGGTCCTGGCCCTGGCAACCGTAGTAATTGCTTCGGCAAATTTTCAGCCGCCGATTTCACTAGCCCCCCTGACCTACCTGCAGAGTCTGGGGGTACCCCATATTGCCATTACCCACGGCTCACTCCCCATTGTAGTCAGCGACCAGGGCACCCTAAGGGAGCTGGCTGTGCCCGCGACCCCTGTGGTCGATACCCTGGGAGCAGGGGACATTTTTCATGGGGCATTTTGCCATAGCTGGGCTGGAGATTTTTTGGTCGCCCTAACCCGGGCTAGTCAGGTGGCTGCCCTCAGCTGTCAGCACTTTGGCACACGCGCCTGGATCAGGCACTATCTTTAGACAAGTTTATCAATTCTCTACGGAATGGAGAGATAACGGTCGTTAGACTGTGTTGAGACTGACTGTATTCATTTTAATTTTTATCGTTATTGACTATGGCCTACGAAAAGGAAAAAGAAATTGCGATCGCAGCTGTTCAAGCCGCTGCCACCATATGTGAAAAAGTGCGGGCCGAGATGGTACCCGAAGCCATTGAAAAGTCCGATAAAAGCCCGGTGACCGTAGCCGACTTTGGGGCCCAGGCCATCGTATGCAAAATGCTGAAGGACGCATTCCCCAAAGATCCCATTGTTGGGGAAGAAGATGCGGACGACCTAAGAACCCCTGAGATGGCCGATCGGCTTGCCAAGGTCACCCACTACGTACAGGCAGTACTGCCTGAGGCCACTGATGCCCAGGTGCCTGGCTGGATCGACCAAGGAAACGGCGATGTCAGCCCTCGCTACTGGACCCTAGACCCCATCGATGGCACCAAGGGGTTTTTGCGCGGTGACCAATATGCTGTTGCCCTAGCCATGGTGGAGGATGGCGAAATCAAAGTCGGTGTTCTCGGCTGTCCTGCCCTTACCCTCGGCGACCGTTCTGGCATTTTATTTGTGGCCATACGCGGTGAAGGGGCGATGATGATGGATCTAGATGGCAGTAACCCTGAAAAAATTTCCGTGACGTCCTCCTCGGATACCGAGCACTTCCGCTTTGTGGAAAGCGTTGCCCACGGAGACCAGGCACTCCATGCCCGCATTGCCGAATCGGCCGGTATCACCACCGCGTCCATCCGCATGGACAGCCAGGCCAAATACGGTGCGGTGGCCTCCGGCAACGCCGTTCTTTATCTACGGCTGCCCTCCGCCAAGTATCCTGACTATCGCGAAAAGATCTGGGACCACGCAGCCGGTGTGATCGTCATTGAAGAAGCCGGTGGCAAGGTTACCGACATGCATGGCAAGACCTTAGACTTCTCTAAGGAACCCCGTTTTGTGGATACCCAAGGCGTTATCGTCAGCAATGGCGAAATCCATGACAAGGTGCTAGCAGCACTGACTGTCTAGGCCACAATCGCTTTTAGCCAAACCGCAGAGGGGGGACATGCTATGTCCCCCCTCTGCGGTTTATTGATTTGGTTTATTGATGATTATGAATGGCCCACTAGAGGTGCGATCGCAAGCTGTTCCAACGTTGTCAGATCGACGGTCTGCACCTCAGGCACAAATCCTAACCACTGGCTAGATACCTCAGCAAACTGGGCCGCATCACCACTGACATAAAAATCTAACTGGGGTACAGACTGACCGCTACGCAATCCAAGCAAATCCAATTCTTTGGCCATAGCAGCCACCAAAAACTTAGCCGGATTCACCACCGTAATCGATGGCGGCAGAATCTGATTCATCAGCGGAGCTAAGTGTGGATAGTGGGTGCAGCCGTATACCAGCGTGTCAATATTAGCCGCCATCAAAGGCTTCAAATAATCGGTGGCCACCGCTCGAGTGTAAGGATCATCAATACGGCTCTTTTCAATTAAAGGCACAAACTCAGGACAGCCCACCTGCCAAACCTGAGCCCTGGGCGAAGCTTCCAAAATTGCCTGCCTGTAGGCATTACTCTTCGCCGTCGCCACCGTAGAAATAACCCCAATACGCTGCCCGGACTTAGCCGCAGCTCGAGCTCCCGGCAAAATAATCCCTAGAATAGGTAAGTCAAACTCCGCACGGACAGTCTCTAATGCCAGAGCAGAGCTGGTATTACAGGCCATTACCACCATCTTGACACCCTGCCCCTGCATCCAGGTAATAATTTCCCGCACAAAGCGTAGCAGTTCCGCCTGGGAGCGATCGCCGTAGGGAACACGAGCCGTATCCCCAAAGTAAAGCAGTGATTCAGCCGGGAGATGGTCCATAATCTCCCGTAATACTGTCAATCCTCCAACACCGCTATCAAAAACACCAATTTTTCCAGTCTGGACGGGCATTTGAAGGATTTTTGCCATGGGAAAACGCTTAGAGAATGATTTTACGCTGATTAGAGTTTAGTGGGATTTTTGATAGATTTTAGTCTTCCCCAAAACTTTTCAGTCATAATACGCAACTTTACGTGACAGATTAACTACCCAAAGGACTACCGTACAAAATTAGCCCTAAACCATAGTGCTCAGACAGTTACCGCAAATATTCTGATGCATTTAAGCAGGTCACATTAGCGACATAGTTCAATACGTTGAGACATCATATCTGGCCGAAGCAACGTGACAGATATGATGTCTGACAGCGCCGCAGCCAAGCCACCCTGATTTCTACAGGTTGTCACTGCTGCCGTCCGCAAAAATTCCTACCCCGGCTGACAGCCACCAAGCCTGCCAGTGCGCCAAGGAATCCCTCGCCCAGGTAGTACTACTCAGCTACCTCTAATCATCCACCCAGAAAATCTTAGTCTGCGGCGGCTTCCGCCATTTCCTGGGATGACTTAGCATCGGCGGGACAGCTAGGATCATCGTCATTATTAAAGACAATCCGCAGCAGTGGAGGAGCCACAAACGTAGTCACAATCACCATGACAATAATGGCAGCATCCAAAGATTCAGATAAAACACCGCTAGCAGCACCAACACCAGCAAACACAAGACCCACCTCTCCCCGAGGAATCATACCGACACCGATGGCCAGACGATTGACACCATCCTGGCCAAATATGGTAAAACCGGTAACCACCTTACCGAGAATGGCAATGACAACCAAAAATGAGGCAATCACTAGCCCTTCACGGTTAGCCGGGTTAAACGGATTGAGGACGCTGAGATCGGTATGGGCCCCAACGGTCACAAAAAATACGGGCACCAGCATGTCGGCAATCGGGCTAATTTGCTCTTCTAGCTCCTTGCGTTTGGTGGTTTCAGCCAAAATAAGACCGGCAGCAAAGGCTCCTAAAATCGCTTCTAGCTGGATGGCCGCCGCAATATAGGACAGCACAAATGCAAAAATCAGGGAGCTAATCAGCACCTGACCTCGGGTTTTCATCTGATCGACAACACTGACAAATACCGGGCTCAGCAGTCGTCCAATTAAAATAGATCCGACTAAAAATACGGCTGCACCAACAATCAGAAAGATGACGTTGGTGATTTCAATTTCACCGGTTTTGGCAAGGCTCGCAACAACCGCCAGGACAATAATCCCCAACACATCGTCTAGGACAGCTGCACCAATAATGATTTGCCCCTCTCGGGAACTGAGGGTCTGCAGCTCGGCTAGGACCTTGGCGGTAATACCAATACTGGTCGCCGTCAGCGCAGCACCAGCAAATACAGCCGGAATGGTATCTATACCAAAGACAGCGATCAGTCCGGCGGTGCCAGCTACAAACGGCACAACCACACCAACGACAGCAACAACAGCGGCCTGCGGTCCGACACGAATAAGCTCTTTGAGGTCGGATTCTAACCCAATTTCAAACAGCAGTATGATGACACCGAGTTCAGCTAGGACAGAAATGACCTCGCTCTCGCCTTGAAAGACGCTCAACAGCGTTTCCCCATCTAAATGGGCGGTTAGCTGTATAAAATCCATCAGAAATGAATGAATCGGCTCGGCACCCTCTGGGAAAACAATTAGATTGAGGGCCGATACCCCTACAACTACACCGCCCACCAGCTCACCGAGAACGGATGGTAGGTTAACCCGAGCACAAAGCTCTCCACCGAGCTTGGCTGCTAAAAAAATAACAATCAGGCTTAGCAATACGCTGGCTAAGACAAGCGGGCCTAGCTCAGCTTCGTTGACTTCGGCTAATAGAATCAGCCTATTCCCCATGCCTGACAGCACACCGGTTAGATCGATCATACGGACTGCAGAAACTTACTCATCCTGTTTACTCTACATGAGTTAGCTCAGTGCCATTAGCTCATTACGAGCGTGTTTATCGCTTTCCTTAAAGGAAAATTCATATCCTGCAGCGTTAGGCAAACACCCGATGTTGCAAAGATGGCATCTGCCGCCGCACCTGGCCTAAGCGGGACGGAGTGATTTCGGCAATGGCCATCCCCACATCTTGGCCGGCATCTGCTAGCACGATACCCCAGGGGTCAACAATCATGGCGTGGCCGTGGGACTGGCGAATGTTGTTGTGAAACCCGGTTTGGGCTGGCGCAATCATATAGCAGGTATTTTCGATAGCTCGTGCCTGGAGCAATATCTGCCAGTGGTCTTTGCCGGTGTACGCCGTAAAGGCTGCAGGCACGGTCAACACCTCTGCTCCCAGCTGAGATAAATGTCGATATAGCTCTGGAAAGCGCACGTCATAGCATACGGAAATGCCCAGAGTACCTAGATCACGGGTCTGATAAACGGACGGTAGCTGTTCGCCTGAGGTGACGCTGGCAGATTCTTGATAGGTGTTGCCATCGGGTAGGTCGACATCAAAAAGATGCACCTTGGCATAGCGCAGCAGTACATCGCCGTTGGTGTCGACTAGCAGCGCCGTATTGTAAATTCTGCCATCGTTGGTGGGTACCGGGTAGCCACCCCCTAAAAGGGTAACCTGATAGCGCTGGGCCATGGTTTTGAGAAATTTCTCACTGACGGTACAAATGTCGGCGGCCTGAGCTAACTTGCCCGCTTCATCACCAAGAAAAGCAAAGTTCTCCGGTAGGGTAATGTACTCGGCTCCGCGACGAACGGCGAGATCAATCAGCTCTTCTGCCTGGGTAAGATTTTTCCTCAGGTCAGGCACGCTGGTCATCTGCAACGCTGCAGCCAGATAGGATTTCATGTAGGCGCTTGCTTATGGATTTGACCTTGGCCCTATATTCTACGGGTCGGATTGGTCAGTTGGAAAGCGCTATTGTAGAACGCTGCCTGATTTGTTCCAATGGGGCTATACCTGTAGCAGTGCTAGCTGCCAGACCTGATACCCGAGACGATTGAGGTGCAGTCCGTCGGTGGTCAGTTCCTGGCGCAAGCTACCGGTGTCGTTGCTAAAGCTGGGGTGCAGGTCTAGATAGTCCAGGCGGTGGTAGTCGGTCAGCTGGGCAATACGGTTGTTGAGGGCGCGCACGCGCTGGCTGGGAATATTTGCCCAGCGTGTCGGTAAAATCGAATGCACCACAACGCGGGCTGTGGGGTGCTGCTGCCGCAGACGCGCCATAATCTGGTTGAGGTTGGTCAGGATTTCCTGGTCGCTAGCCCCGTTTTTGAGGTCGTTGACACCGGCCATTAGGTGGATAGTGTCAGGGTTGGTATTGGCAAACGCGGAAAGTCGATGCAAAATACCGCCGGTAGTATCTCCGGAAATTCCCTGGTTGAGCCAGAAGCGATCGCGGGGTAAGAGCTCCGGCGGCAGCCACATGCTCAGGGAGTCTCCGACAACAACGGTCAGACGATTGTTACCTTGACCGGCTGCGATCGCATCGGCCTCATTTTTTAGCAACCCCTGCCATTCACCATAGGTGGGCTGATAGGTCGCTTTGGCCCATTGACCATGGAAGCTATCGGGCGATATCCGCGTGTAGAGTGAACCCGATTTGAGCGCGGCCCAGCGCTGCTCAAACAGCTGAGGGCCACTCACCGGCTTTGGCCCTGACACAGCTGGGCTCGTCTGACGGCGAGCCACCTCAAGCGCCCGAGGCGTAGTCGCAAAGGCAGTCGGCTGATGAACCGTTTGCTGCAGATGAAGCAGTTTCTGCCGCTGCCGAGCCGCCACCTCCCTAGAAAATTCAGGCGTCAGGGCCATATGTACAGCTGGCAGTGGCCCTAACCGCTCAAGCTGGCTGACGGCGCTCACCGCCGCACTCGCCATCGGCGCAATATCAGCGTTTGGGCTGGGTCCGCTCAAGGGTTCTGAAGCGGCCAACTGCGCCATCAACATCAGTAAATCTGACATATGCCCGAAATAGTCCTCGCCTATGGGAAACCACGATTTACATACCTAAGACGCCGACTCTACAGACAATCAGGACAAAACCGATCCCAGACGCTATGTCACAAACTGTAAATGCCGTTTCCCCTTGACACAGACCACCCCAATTAACGATGATTAGACTCTGTGCAAAAATCTGCTCGGATCAGGTCTGAAGCAAAAATTGCTACCTGTACGGCAAGGGAGAATCAATGGCATACGCAATTATTGAAGCAAGCGGCACCCAGCTACGGGTAGAGCCCGGTCGCTTTTACGACATCAATCGCCTAGCGGTCGATGAAGACGCCAGCATTACTATCGACAAGGTGCTACTTGTCAATGATGGTGACGACATCAGCATTGGTCAGCCCCTTGTGGACGGTGCCAGCGTCAGCGGTACGGTAATGCGTCACCTGCGGGGCAAAAAGCTCATCGTCTACAAAATGAAGCCCAAGAAAAAGACCCGCAAAAAGCGAGGACACCGTCAAGAGCTAACGCGATTGATGATTGATACCATTAATGTAGGCGGGAAAACTATCACCGCAGACGTCGCTGCCGACGACGCCCCTGATACGGCCACCAGTGAAGAAGAATAGAAACCAGCTAGACCAGCCGTTTATACTTAGGTAAGCACGGAGATTAAGCAATGGCTCATAAGAAAGGTACAGGTAGTACGCGTAACGGTCGCGACTCAAATGCAAAACGCCTCGGCGTCAAGAAGTACGGTGGCCAATCGGTTACAACTGGCAACATCATTATTCGTCAGCGTGGCACTAAGTATCACCCTGGAGAAAACGTAGGTCGCGGTAGTGACGACACTCTGTTTGCCCTTATAGAAGGTGTTGTCACCTTTGAGCGCAAAGGCAAAAACCGTAAAAAAGTTAGCGTTTATCCAGCAACCGCTTAAACCTTAAGTGGTTCCAATTATTGTTTGCTAGCCACTTTGCATATTATTTTCAAAAAGCGTCTTGACCCCGGTCGAGGCGCTTTTTGAATAAAAACCTAAGCTTAGCAAGCTGTCATACCAAACAGTTAGTTAGCAACAATTGAGTCAATTTCTGATAGTACCCTGGGGGGTGATGGCGATAGAAAAAGCAGGCTGCATGATGTAAATGTGCTGAGAAACAAACGCAATTTAAGCGACAACAAAAAGTCGAAATTGTATTGATAACTCAGCCCCAAAAACACATATGAGGTTAAAACTATGCCTGCTCAACCAACGAATGAATACACTTCAACTGAGCTCTATTCCAAGAATATTCTTGGCCCCAGCTTTTTCGAAATGAGCGGTTTAACTATCGCTGGTTCTGCTGGTGATCCCCTTCCTCCTGCATTTGTTGCACCGGCCCAGTCTCCCTACATCGTTGCTGACAACGAGGAGCTTTCCGTTAGCTTGACTATCAAGTTCAACAAGAGTCCTCTGACGTCTTTGCTGATGTGTCTGGGTACTGAGGTCCACGTACGCTTTGCCTTTGAAGGCATTGGCGGCGCAGCTGCTGAGGAAGATGTAGAGGTCTCGCTCACGACTGTTAAAGACACCTATGAGTACGAACTCAAGTGGACAGGGACTCCCAAGGACGCTAAGCTGACTCCCGGTCTATACGGTGTCGCTGCCGTAGCCCAGGTGGGCCCTGTCAAGCATGAGTGCAGCCAGCCCATTATCGGCTTTGGCTACCTCGCTGGTAAGCTGCTCCAGGTTTACCCTGCTTAGTCAAGGTCTGGCCTGGGGGTTAACCCAGGTTAAGTATAAAGCCTGTCATATAGGGACAAAGCTGGTGAGTTTTTCACCAGCTTTTTTTATTTGAGAAATTGGATTGGGATAGAAGAGTACCCCCGTGGGTGATGGCCTCTAACCTATTAACAAGCATGATGTAAATGTGCCGAATAGCTAATACAAACAAAACCTAAAAAGAGCTGAGTTTGTATTAGCTATTCGAACAAAACAATATCATTAGGACATTCTTATGACCGCTCAACCAACTAAGCAGTTCTCTGCAACCGAAACCTATTCAAAGAACATTCTGGGTCCCAGCTTTTTCTCGATGAGCGATTTAACCATCGCTGGAACGAGCGATGACTCTAAAATCGGATTTGACGTCGCACCGGCTAACTCTCCTTACATCGTTGCTGATACCGAAGAGTTCTCCGTTAGCCTCAAAGTTACATTTAACAAAAGCCCCCTCACCTCTCTGCTGATGTGCCTGGGTACAGAGGTCCATGTTCGCTTTGCTTTTGAAGGTATTGGCGGCGCAGCGACTGAGAAAGATGTGGACGTCATGATCAAAACTGTCAAGGACCAGTACGAGTACGAGCTAACGTGGACAGGAACCGCCAAGGATGCTGAGCTAACGGCTGGCCTCTACGGTGTAGCTGCGATTGCCCAAGTAGGCCCTGTCAAGCATGAGTGCAGCCAGGCCATCATTGGCTATGGCTACCTCGCTGGTAAGCTACTGCAGGTTTACCCTGCCTAGGTTTTTGCTACAGACCTAAACAAGTAACCCACGGCGTTTGAGCTGGTGAATCAACTTCACCAGCTTTTTTTGTATGGCGAACTGCTGCATGCATTTAGCAGTTCGCTGCGCCCATAGCCATTGGCACATTAAGCTTTCTAGGATTGCATATGGCCTAAACTATGGGCACCAAACCATAGTTTCAGCTAGGTAGCCTGGGAATATGGCGAGATTGCTGCCAACATCTATCGCAGGACATTTGCAAAAGGGAAAAATAGGGACGTATACTGCACAACAATTCGTTGTCCTTTGATTTTTCCTAAGAGCTAGCCATGGCATCCCAGTGTCTTTTCTACCCGCTACGCAGCGTGATTCGTTGTATGGCAAAAGCCCACTTGACGGTTACCCCCGAGGCCTATGAGGCAGATCTAGCGTGGGACGAAGCACTCTTTACTGAATTGACCAGTACTTTTTTGCAACCCGCTGTTCAGCCCTTGTTAGCCTCTTCCTATGAGTCTCGTGACGAGGCCGCCATGGTAGAGGGGCAGTTAGCAACGTCATTGGTCCAGGCCTATCGTCGCATTTTGCAGCAGCGGCAAGATGAGCGGGTGCTACAGCTAAATGCATTACTTTAGGGACAGACATCAAAACGTCCGGCAGGTAGTCAAATCCACTGACCATGAGTAAAAACACCTAACTGTACGGCTTTCCCCCCTCCCTGGGTCAAACCTCAGTGCATTAACTTATGTAAAGCATTGCATAGGTTAATACCCCTAAAAGTCTTGCCGGGTGGCAGGACTTTTAACCTTCACGTCAGCACTGAGCACGCCGTACTATGTTTGAGTTTTTTAACGACAAAGCCATTTCGGCAATTATGATTGCCCAACAGCAAGCAAGCCGGTTAAGCCAGCGCTACGTTGGAACTGAGCTGATACTAGTTGGGGCAATTGCCCAGGGTGATAATATTGTCTCCTCGATCATTAGAGAGGTTGGCGTCACCCTACAGGCTGTTCAAGAAGCCGTCGACACCCTCCTAAAGCCCGACAATAAGCAGACGTCCGGCGAAGTGCCTTTTACTCCAGAGGCTAAAAAGCTTTTAGAACGATCGCTCAGAGAAGCGCAACAGCTTGACCAAAGCTATGTGGGTCCAGAACATCTGCTGCTAGCGGTCACTCACAACAGCGGCAGTTCTGCCGCCAACCTGCTCCAAAATCTAGGAGTAGACTTAGCAAAGCTGCGCACAGAGATTATTCGGACCGTGGGTGAACGGGTACCGATGCCCACTAGCGGACGAGGGCAACCTTCCCAACGCCCTACAGGTAATGCCTTAGAGGAGTTTGCCACCGATCTTACCCAGCTAGCTAGTCAGGGAAAGATTGACCCTGTTGTAGGTCGCGATCGAGAAGTCGAGCGGGTCATTCAAATCCTGGGTCGCCGTAGTAAAAACAATCCCATCCTCATCGGCGAACCTGGCGTTGGCAAAACCGCCATTGCCGAAGGGCTGGCCCAGCGAATTAGTCAACAAAATGTCCCCCTAGGTCTAATGGACCAGCGGGTGCTCAGCCTGGATATAAATGCGCTGTTAGCAGGGGCACGTTTTCGTGGTGAGTTTGAAGAACGCCTCAAGCAAATCGTGGCCGAGGTGAACAAAGCTGGCAATATTATTTTGCTTATCGATGAAGTCCATACGCTGGTGGGCGCAGGCAGCATGGCAGGCGGCATGGACGCAGCCAATATGCTTAAACCGGCCCTAGCACGGGGCGAACTGCAGTGCATCGGTGCCACCACCCTCGATGAATATCGTCAGTATATTGAAAAAGATGCTGCCCTCGAACGGCGTTTTCAAACCGTTATCGTCGAGGAACCTACCGTTGAAGAGACCATCGAAATTCTCCACGGCGTGAGGGCCAGCTACGAACAACATCACAACCTGACGATTTCCGACCAAGCTCTGGTAGCCGCCGCCAACCTATCAAGTCGTTATATTGCCGATCGGCATCTTCCAGACAAAGCCATTGACTTGATTGATGAGGCCGGGTCCTGTGTGCATCTGCGCCACGCCCAAAAGTCTCTAGCCAAATCCCTCAAGCAGTCCCTACGCCAGGTGACCTGGGATAAAGATGTCGCTGTAAAAGCCCAGGACTTTGATCGCGCCAGTGAGCTGCGCGATCAGGAACTGGAGCTGGAGACCAAACTGCAGACACTTAATAGCCGCGACACAGCAGCACCCCGTCCTGTCGTCCAGTTAGAGGACATCGCCCAGGTCGTAGAATCGTGGACCGGCATCCCCGCCAGTCAAATCACCAAATCCGAATCCGCCATGCTGATGAAGCTAGAGGAAACTCTGCATCAGCGCATTATTGGTCAAGAAAGTGCGGTGAACGCCGTAGCCAAAGCAATTCGCCGGGCAAGGGTAGGCTTGGGAAACACCCAGCGGCCCATTGCTAGCTTTATCTTTTGTGGTCCAACAGGGGTTGGCAAAACAGAGCTAACCAAGGCCCTGGCCGACAGCGTATTTGGCTCTGAGGACGCCATTATTCGTCTGGATATGTCGGAGTATATGGAGCCCCAGTCGGTTTCTAAACTGATTGGCTCGCCGCCGGGATATGTCGGCTATGGCGATGGCGGACAGCTGACAGAGGCGGTGCGGCGTAAGCCCTACGCAGTGGTGCTGTTTGACGAGATTGAAAAGGCGCATCCGGACGTCTTTAATCTGTTGCTCCAGCTGTTAGACGATGGTCGATTGACTGACTCCCAGGGTCGGCTGGTCAATTTCAACAATACATTGATCATTATGACCTCCAATATTGGGGCTCGAGCCATTGAAAAACAAGGCAGCGGTCTGGGGTTTGAGATGATTGATGGGGATATTGCTACTGCTAGATACAGCTACGTACGCGATCGCGTTAACGAGGCGTTAAAGCTCTCCTTCCGACCTGAGTTTTTAAATCGTTTGGATGACATT
>JBCCAQ010000287.1:0-6472 GCA_039814735.1 Cyanobacteria bacterium P01_A01_bin.15 | reverse complement strand
GAGGGCGATTCGATCCTGGATCCATTGCAGCTGTTTTTGGTAAGCGGCGTTCTCCTGCTGCAGCTGGGCTACTTTTTCGCGCAGGGCTGTCACATCAGCGGCCAGTTTGCCACCGGCGGCCTGCTGTTGGGTCATTTGCTGGGCCGCAAACTGCAGAACTGAAACCAACCCACGCAGCAGCTGTAGGTCATCCTCGGGCAGCGACTTTACAGCCGTCAGCTGGGTCACATTTGTGTAAAGCAAGCCCAGCTCGTCAGTGAGTGCTTCTTTAAGCAAAGTTTGAGTATCCATTGCTGGCCCGGTGGACCTACCCTATGGCTTTCTAATTAAAGGCTACAGCGGTTTTAAGCATTACTCCCGATAATATTAGGATTGCTCCCGATGTTTGGACTTGCTGTCGGACCCTATTATTTGACAGGGCTACTAGGGATGGGACTGTCGGTGGGACTAAACTGGTGCTGTGGCAATGGACATAAGCATGCATCGGTTTTCCCTAAAACGGCTTCAGCGCCGACTGATCTGGATAACGCTACTCACCTTAGTCTGGCTGCTGTGCAGCGGTGAGGCCCTGGCCGGCCCCCTGGCGGAGCGGCTGTCAATCTTTCCTGACTGGTCGACAAAGCCACCGGTACAGCCCGCTGAGGGGGACCTGGTATACCCGGATTGGCTTGACGGTCCCTGGCGGCTAACCTCTACACTGACGGAAATGGCGGCCCCCCTGGCTCCCGATGTGGTCACCCCCGGATTTGCAGGCAACCGTCAGTTTTTAGAGATTCCCATCCAGGCCGATATCCGTTTCCAAAAAGCGCGGGTGGCCAAGGGTAAGTTTCTCAATCGTCCGCTCAAAACATCGGCGGGTGTGGTTTCAGATCGGGCCTTTAACGGACTGAGTCTGGCTCGGGCCTATTTGGGAGACGACTGGGTCAAAGCGGTCAACGTGGATCCTAAAAATCCCAACCGGCAGATTACCCTGCTAAAGGACAGCCAGCAGCTGGTGTCTACCGTCACAGGGCGCGCGGTGGAGCAGCCCGATGAGACTACATTTATTACTACCGAGGTGTTTCAACAGTTTTTTCGCGGCAGGCGACCAACGGTTTACCTAAATGAGGTAGAAAATACGACGGCCTATCACTACGAACCAGACCGAATTGTGGCCGATCAGATGACCGCTGTATACCTGTCGCCCCAGGATCCGGATTACTTTAGGGCACTTGAGCAACCTGTGGCCCTCTATCGCTATGGGTTGGAGTTGCGATCGCAAGACAACAACAATTAAACACCGGGTAAACACCGGGCCTAGCAAGCAAACGGGACCATGCGCTTAATACTCTTTGACATCGTAGGCATTAAAGGCGGCCCAGATGTCATCCTGGTGTTCTAGAAATAGCTGTCGTCCGATATCGTACATAACCCTGGGGAGGGCAAACTGTAGCCCCGAGAGATTGGCGCGGTACCCGCTCAGCAGAGCCGCCCCCGAGGAGAGATAGTAGCAACGGCTCAAGTAGCCGTGCTCTGGTGATTTAGGCATAAATTCTAACTGTTTGCCCAGGTAGGGATAGCGGGCCATGGCGGGGTGTTCGTCACCGGGGGATGGCGTGTAGCGATCGCACCACCGAGCAATATGGGGCGCTAGGGTTTTTAGCTCCAGCTGGTCATCCAGGTTAGTGATAAACCCCGTACCGCAAATCAGAACATCATGGTGCAGGGTGAGATCGCCATACTGACCGACAATGGTGCCAGCGGTGTAGCTGAGCTGTTTGACCGGAGCGTTGGTGTAGAGCGTCAGCCGGGGGTGGCTAATGGTCTGGTAGTAGGTGTGGGGCGGTGGCAGCTGCCCTACCCGCACCTCGGCTAAGCTGTAGGCCCATTTCATCGCATCTGGGAGATCGATAAAGTGGCGGTGGTAGCCATTCCACTCGCTCCAGCGAATCCGGTTGAGGTTGGGCAGCTGGGGGCGGCGAATCGTAATATCCACTGATTTGGCCCCGGCCTGGAGGACCAGGAGCGCATTGTCAAAGGCGCTGGCCCCACCGCCAATGATGCCGACCCGCTGACCCGCCAACCTGGAAAAATCAATGTTATCCATGGTGTGGTGATAGCAGGCACTGGGGAGATTGGCCTGCACAATCGCCGGGATATTTTGACCGCCGGCGCAGTCCATCCCCGTGGCAAAAATGACAAAGCGAGCCTTACGCAGCTCAGGTATGCCCCGGTGCCGGGTCTGTAGCCAAAAACACTGCTCCGGCTCGTGCCAGCGAATGTCTTGCACCTCGGTATTGTTTTGGATGGGTAGTTCTAAAACATCGCCGTACCAGTCCAGGTAGTCGGCCCACAGCAGGCGGGGAATGTAGCGAATGCGCTGCCAGTAGTCATCCCCATAGCGGGCGGCGCACCAGCGGCGAAAGTTGAGGTTGGGCATCCCCCAGTCCAGCCCCCCGGTAACGTTCTTTGGGGTTCTTAGGGTGGCGTTGCGGGCATAGGTGCGCCAGGGGCCTTCTTGACCAGGGGGGCAGCGATCAAATACACAGACCCGCTCAATGCCGTGGCGGCGCAGCCCAAAGGCCGCCGATTTGCCCACATAGCCCGCGCCGATAATGGCCACTTCGAGCGTATCGGTGTGGCGGCTATAGTCCCAGGTGCGACGGGGATAGCTCAGCAGCTCGATATCGGCAGCGATGCTGTCTGCCAAGTGCTGCAGCCGCTCAGCCGCAGCGGGCAGCGGCGGCGGCAGGGTCCAAAAATCCTGGGTATCAAAATCCTGGGGTAGGTTGGGGGGCAGGTGGGTGTAGGTCATGGTTTTGCTAAGAGTTCTCTTTGGTGTAGGGAATACCGAGGGCCGCTGGCGGTGTGGCCTGCCCGGCAATGCCCATTAGCGCCAACAGCGCGGTGACATAGGGCAGCATGGCTAAAAACTGATAGGGAATATCCAGGTTGAGGGCTTGGATCCGCAGCTGCAGCGCCTCGGTGGCTCCAAATAGCAGACAGGCCAGGGCCGTTGGTAGCGGATGCCAGCGGCCAAAAATTAGCGCGGCGAGGGCAATAAACCCTTTGCCCGCGCTCATGCCCTCGGTAAAAAAGCGCACATGCACCAGGGCCAGATACGCCCCCGCCAGCCCACACAGTCCGCCACAGACCATGACGCTGAGGTAGCGCACCAAACTGACCGACACCCCAGCCGTATCCGCCGCCTGGGGCGCATTCCCCACCGCCCGCAGCAGCAGCCCCCAGCGGGTGTGAAACAGACCATAGGTGCTCAGGGGGATCAGCAGCAACAGCAGATAAAAGAGCGGATCCTGGTTAAAGAATAGTCCCACCACAGGCAGCTGACTAAGACCGGGAACTGCGATCGCAACAATGCTGGGTAGCTCCACGGTGCCGCTTTCAAACAGCAGCCGAGCGCCATAGGTGGTCAGCCCGGCGGCGGTCAGGTTGATGGCCAGCCCGGACACCAGCTGGTTGACCCCGAGGCTGACACAGAGATAGGCGTGGAGAATGCCCACCAGGGCGCTGACGCCAAAGGCCACCCCCACCGCCAGCCAGACCTGGCCGGTTTCTAGGGCCACCGCTGCGCTGACAAAGGCCCCCGTCAGCATCATGCCTTCTAGGCCAATGTTTAATACCCCCGAGCGTTCGGAGAATAGACCGCCGATGGCGGCAAAGGCCAGGGGGACGGTTAGGCGCAGACAGGCGGAGAGAAAATCGGTAAGGAAGGGGATGGGGGGCATGGGGGAAGGGGCCTAATAAATTCTGTTTCCTTGGATTAATTTGGGGGAGACGTTGCGTGCAACGTCTGTACATCTAAAGGTGGGGCCTAATAAATTTTGTTTCCTTAGAGTTTTATGGATTTGGCAATTTTGACGGGCTTAGGCTGCGGCTTTTTTTCTTTTTTCTTCTATGGCGAGGCTGATGGCGACAAATAGCACCGTTAGTCCTTGGATGGCGTAGATAATAGATACGGGTACGGAGGCGCTGCGCTGCATAACGTTGGCTCCGCTGCGGAGAATGCCAAAAAAGAAGGCAGTGACAATCACGGCGGCGGGGTTGCCGCGACTGAGCAACGCGATCGCAACTGCATCAAACCCATAGCCGGGGGAAAATCCCTCAAACAGCCGGTACTTTAGCCCTAGCACCTCGCTGCTACCCGCTAACCCAGCCAGCCCGCCAGACAGGGCCATTACCCCTAAAATGGTGCGATTGACCGGGATGCCAGCGTAGCGGGCGGCGGTTGGGTTTTGCCCCACCGCATCGACCCGATAGCCCCAGGCGCTGAGGGCAAAGGCCAGGGTGAGTAAAACCGCCAGGGCCAGCCCTAAAAAGATGCCAGCGTGGGCCTGGGTTTTGGGCAAAATGGGCGGCAGCCGGGCGGACTCGGCCACCAGGTCTGAAAAGGGACTGGGGGCGTTGTCGGCTTTGAGGGGACCGTTGACCAAATAGCTGATTAGATTCTGGGCGACATAGTTGAGCAGCAGCGTGGTCAGCACTTCGTTGAGACCCCGCGCCACCTTGAGGTACCCGGCGATGGCTCCCCAGGCGGCCCCAAAACCAAAGCCCCCCAGCAGGGCCAGGGGTAAATGCACCACTAGCGGTAGCCCCGGTAGCGCCAGTCCCACCAGCAGACTGCCCAGCCCCCCCATATAGATTTGGCCCTCGCCCCCCAGGTTAAACTGGCCTGCCCTCAGGGCCACCAGCACCCCGAGGCTGACTAGCAGCAGCGGCGTTGTTTTGGTGAGGGTGTCGGCAAAGCCAAAGTAGGTGGTAAGGGCCTGGCGAAACAGCGACCCATAGGCCAGTAGGGGGCTGGCCCCCGCCGCAACCATCAGCATGGCCCCCACCAACAGGGCGGCCAGAACCGCAACAACGGGTAAGAGAGCCGACCGGAGCGCCGTCCGTAGGCCCAACCCGCTACGCTGACTCTGAATAGATAGGCTCACGGGGGGCTCCTGTATGCACACCTGCCATCAGCAGGCCAATTTGTTCAAGGGTGGCGGTGTTGCCATCTAGCACATCCACCAGCTGGCCCCGGTAGAGCACCCCGAGGCGATCGCCCATGGCCAGCACCTCCTCTAGCTCGGTGGAAATGTAAAGGATTGCCGCCCCCCGAGACCGCTGGGCCAGCAGGCTTTGCTGCACCTCCGCCGTCGCGCCAATGTCTAACCCTCGGGTGGGCTGCATGGCAATAATGAGGGCGGGGTTCCCGGCTAGCTCTCGGGCCAAAATCACCTTTTGCTGGTTGCCCCCAGAAAGCTGACCCACCGGCAGCCGCTGGCTGGTGGTGCGAATATCAAATGTCTGGATGGAGCGCTCCGCATGGGTATTAATTTTACGGGTCTGCAGCAGCCACCAGCGACAAAACGGCAGTCGGGTAAAGGCTTTGAGAATCAGATTGCGGGCAATGGAAAACCCCAGCACCAGACCCTGTTTTTGCCGATCTTCAGGAATGTAGGCAATGGGTCCGGTCTCGGTCTCCGTTGTAGAAGAGAAAATTTTTATGGAGCCCTTTTGGGCCGGGAGGAGACCTGCGATCGCATCCGCCAGCTCCCGCTGACCGTTGCCATCTACCCCGGCAATGCCGACAATCTCCCCTGAGCGTACCTGTAGCGACAGCCCCCGCACCGCCTCCACCTGGCGCTCGGTGGCCACCCATAGGTCTTGAATATCAAGCACCACAGGGCCAGCTGCCTGGGGTGTCGGTCGAGTATTGATCTCCACCTCGCGGTCCACCATAAGCCGGGCCAGCTCAGACCGGGTTGTTTGCGCCGTGGGGCAGGAGGCCACCCGCTGCCCCCGGCGCAAAATAGTGACATCGTCACACGCGGCCATAATCTCATCTAGCTTGTGGCTGATAAAGATAATTGTGTGGTTGCGGCGGGCTAGCTGTTTTAAGGTTTCTAAAAAAGATTGGATTTCGGTGGGGGTTAAAACAGCGGTGGGCTCATCCAAAATTAAAATGCGGGCCTCTCGGTACAGCACCTTGAGAATCTCCACCCGCTGCTGGATCCCCACGGGCAGATCCCCCACCCGAGCCAGGGGGGGAACCTCCAGGCCATAGGTTTGGCTCAGCTGGGCGATGTGTTGGGATTGCGATCGCAAATCCAAATGCAGTCCCCCAGGCCGACCCAAAATAATATTTTCTGTCACCGTCAGCTGGGGTACCAACATAAAATGCTGATGGATCATGCCAATGCCGTGGCGGATGGCATCTGCCGGAGCCTTGATCTCCACCGGACGCCCATCCAACAAAATCTCTCCCCCATCCGGCTGGTATAGCCCCGAGAGAATATTCATCAAGGTAGATTTGCCCGCCCCGTTTTCCCCCAAGAGACCATGGATAGACCCGGCCCGCACCGTCAGACTGATGCAATCATTGGCCGTAAAGCTACCAAATCGCTTGGTAATCTCGACCAGCTGCAAATCACTCATGAAGATACCAAACGAACCGCCGCCTTACCGTTTTCTTCGGTATCCTCAAACG
>JBCCAQ010000344.1:0-4349 GCA_039814735.1 Cyanobacteria bacterium P01_A01_bin.15 | reverse complement strand
CATACCTGGAACTCTATCACTGGGTCCACCACTGTTTTGGTTGGGTTTTAATTGGTTTTAATTGAACGGAGAGAGAGGGATTCGAACCCTCGAATGAGTCACCCCATTACAGCATTTCCAGTGCTGCGCCTTCGACCACTCGGCCATCTCTCCAGGGCTATAGGTGCCATAAAGTTAAATCCTTATAGCCAAAGTATACTAACAGAAAGTGGCGCGTATTTCATGCGACCATTGCAGGGCGCACACTCCATTTGGTTCCATGCCCAAAACCTACACTATCCAAATTCACCATCGTCAGAAGGATCGCCACTACACGGCCCGCGTGCCCGACGATCGCTATATCCTGCAAACGGCTGAAAACCAGGGAGCCGATCTTCCCTTTGCCTGCCGAAATGGAGCCTGCACTACCTGTGCAGTACGCATTCTTTCAGGTGAAGTTGACCAGCCTGAAGCCATGGGGCTTTCTCCTGACCTGCGGCAGCAGGGATATGCGCTGCTATGTGTCAGCTATCCCCGCACCGACCTAGACGTCGAGACCCAGGACGAAGATGAAGTTTACGAACAGCAGTTTGGCCGCTACTTTGGCAAAGGCAAAGTGCGCTTTGGTCTGCCCTTAGACGAGGACTAGCCAGATAATGCCGACAAAAAAAGAACTGCAGTGCTTTTTGGATGTAGCCACTGAAGCCGCCATGGCCGGTGGGGCAGTTTTGAAACAATATTGGGGGAATCTATCGTCGATTCAAGAGAAGGGACGCTCTGGGGACCTGGTCACCGAGGCCGATCGCGCCTCGGAAACAGAGGTACTGGCGGTAATCGAACGCCACTATCCTAACCATGCCATTTTAGCTGAGGAGTCCGGCCAATTGGGACAGCGTGATAGTCCGCTCCTGTGGGCTATTGATCCCCTAGACGGCACGACAAACTATGCCCACCAGTATCCGCTGTGTGCCGTTTCCATTGGGCTATTGGTGGCCGGGGTGCCAACGGTCGGTGTCGTCTACAACCCCATTTTGGAAGATCTCTATCGGGCAGCCAGGGGCTTGGGGGCAACCCACAACCGTCAGCCAATGCAGGTATCGACAACATCGAAGCTGACCAACAGTCTGCTGGTGACCGGGTTTGCTTACGACCGTCGGGAAACCATTGACAACAACTATGCTGAATTTTGTCACTTTACCCACCTGACCCAGGGGGTGCGTCGGGGGGGCTCCGCCTCGGTTGACCTGGCCCATGTGGCCTCAGGTCGATTAGACGGCTACTGGGAGCGGGGGCTATCGCCTTGGGACCTGGCCGCCGGGGTCGTGCTGGTGACGGAGGCGGGGGGACAGGTAAGTGCCTACGACGGCCAGCCGTTTGATATTTATTCTGGCAAGCTGGTGGCGACCAACGGTCCCCTACACCAGCCAATTGTTCAACAGTTAGCCCAGATACAGCCCCTGCCCCAATTTAAACCTGTTTGATATGTCAGCTTCCCAATTTCTTTATCCAATAGACACAATCTGCGTTTATTTAGCGTCAATCCTACTACAGGCATACCGCAACAGATAAAATACTATTAAAGTGTCACAAGCAACGGCAACAAACAAGCAGATGCAGGTTAACCAGGGGCTATTTAAGTTGGACCTAGTGGACCACCACGCCATTTTGGGGGTACCTCTAGATGCTGATGCAAAGCAGGTAAGAAAGCGTTATTTAAAAATCGCGCGTAAGCTACACCCCGATAGCTTGCGCCATGCCAGTAATGAGCAAAAGCAGCAGGCCAGCGAGCTACTGTCTAAGTTGGTGAACCCTGCCTACGAAGTGCTGAGCCAAGAAAAATCCTCGGTTGAGCACAGGGTGAGTTTGAAGCTTAAGGGCCAGCAGCTGCAAAATCAGCCTGCCCTGCTATCGCTCTCCACTGAGCAATCAAAAAAAGTTGCCAATAGCAACAATGTAGATTACGAATATGCCAATGCCCTAAAGATGCTGGTCCCAGACCAGTATGAGTCGCTAGAAAGTGTCATGAATGCCATTGGTGACATTAGTGAGCTCAATGCCGTCTATGTCATGCGCCAGGGAGGGTTGGTCGGCCCTGTGGCTGACAGTGGAGACCGGCAGCCGTTGGCAAGCGAGGATACACCAGCTGACACATCGGCGACAACGACGGTGATGTCCCACCGGGAACGTCGAGCTAAGCTGATCGAGAGCTTTATCAATCGGGCCAAGGAATTTGAGTATAAAGGCAATTTCTCGCGGGCCATTATTGAGCTGAGGGAAGCCGTTAAGGCCCATCCCCAAAATCCGGTATGCCACGCTGAGCTAGGACGCATGTACATGCGCAGCAACCAGCTCAAAATGGCTAATATTCATACAAAGCGCGCCCTGGAAATCGATGCTGACAACCAGATCGCCAAGGATGCAAAGCAGAAGCTGGATGCCTATGCCAAACGCATGGGTAAAAAAAATCCGCCCGACAACAATCCGCCCAGTGGCAGGGGCTCTAGCAAGGCTCCCAAAAAGCCGGGTGGCGGCGGCGGTGGCCTCTTTGGCGGCCTCTTTGGTGGCAACAAGCGTAGGTAGTTTAGATAGCTAGTGCTCATCACCATCAGGCTTTAAGCTGGTATAGCAAAGGGCTGCATACAGCCCTTTGTGCTGCACATAGCTGTTGCTATCTAAAGCTTTCAGCATCACCCCTGTGGTGAACTATGTGCGCAAAGCTATATAAACCGCCGCAGCCGTTACAGCCATGACCTATCAACCCCCAACGGGTGGACGCGATCTCTTCCCGTTAGATGTGGTGCAAAAACGTTGGATCGAAGACCGCATTGAGGCCGTGTTCCAGCGTTGGAGCTATCAACGGATCATCACCTCCACCGTCGAAAGTATGGACACGCTGATGGCGGGGGGGGCGATTAAACAGTCTGAGGTGATTGAATTAAATGGCCGTGGCGAGCGCCTGGGGCTACGGCCTGAGCTGACCGCATCGATCGCTCGGGCCGCCGTCACCCGTCTGAGCCACTATCCTCAACGGCTGTACTACCATGCCAACGTCTTTCGGCGGTCGTCCACGGGTAGCCAGGGGGGGCAGCAAGAGTCTTACCAGGCGGGGGTAGAGCTGTTGGGGGCCAGTGGTTCGTTGGCCGATGCTGAAGTTTTGGTCATCATGGCGGACTGTCTACAGGCGTTGGGGCTAAAAAACTGGCATCTGTTGCTGAGTGAAGCCGGTTTGACAGGGGCTTTGCTAGCTCCATTTCCAGCGGAGCTGCAGGAGCAGGTAAAAGTTGCGATCGCAACCCTAGACCACGTCGCCCTAGAAAATTTACCCCTGTCCGACGAGTTGAGCGCCCTGGCCCTAACTATCATGGACCTGCGGGGTGAGCCCCGCACGGTGCTCACCAAGGTCAGCCAGCTAGACCTAGATGCCCAGCAGCAGCGGATTGTCGGCGAACTTAAAAATCTGGTTGACTTATTAGAGAGCACCCTCACCCATAACCCACCCAAGCTCGTACTCGACCTGAGCCTGATCCAGACCTTTGACTACTACACCGGGGTTGTCTTTGAAGCGGTGGTCCGCACCGAGCACACCTGTGAAGTGGTGGGTCAAGGAGGGCGTTATGACAACCTGCTTAGTCTATTTCACCCCGAGCACAGCTCCTATCCAGGGGTGGGCTTTGTACTCAATGGCGAAAGCCTGCAGCAAATCTTGCAGCCGCATCTGCCCGCTGGGATTGCCAATAGCGATTGGCTAGTGGTGCCGACCACCGCCGCCGCCGCCGCCGCCGCCATCAACCACGCCCAGACCCTGCGCCGGACAGACACATTAACTCGAGTAGAGCTGAGCCTTGATACCACCCAGACTAAAGCCGCGCTACGGCAGTTTGCCAGCGACCATAAAATTGCCAACATTGCCTGGGTGTCTGAGCACGATGTGCTGGTTGAGCGCCCCACAGATCGCCTTACCCAGGCAAGTCAGCAGCCATGACGCCCGATCGCCCTTTAAGATAAACAAATGTAACTCTACATTCCTGGATGTTTCCCTAGGGGAGCATTCGGTTTGACGAACACTCAATTTAAGGAGCGCCGTGGCCCATTCTATTGTTACCGACGTCTGTGAAGGCGTTGCTGATTGTGTCGATGCCTGCCCTGTCGCCTGCATTCACGAAGGACCCCAGAAAAATAAAAAGGGCACTGACTGGTACTGGATCGACTTTGATGTGTGCATCGATTGCGGCATTTGTCTGCAGGTATGTCCGGTAGAAGGCGCAATATTACCTGAAGAAAAACCTGATTTACAGAAAACACCGGTTTAATTGAGCTACTGTAAACTCAGTTTCCATAAATCGATGGTGGTGATGCGGAAATCGCTGTAT
>JBCCAQ010000376.1:0-3264 GCA_039814735.1 Cyanobacteria bacterium P01_A01_bin.15 | reverse complement strand
GCCTGCAATGGGTGAGTCGCTTTACCATTTTGATGCATACGCCGAGAGCCATTACTGGAGCCATTACCAGAGACCGAATTCTGCAAAGGGGTGTCGCAGGTGCCATCCTTCGCACAGCGATACCCGGCCCGTAGGGCTTGATTGACTTCGACCACGTGGTGAGAGAAGGTGCGATCGCTATCGTTAGCATCCGGCAACCGGTCGGCAGCCTGCTGAGTTGTAATTACAGCCCCTGACGGCACATACTTACCCGCAGGAATCTCCACATCCTGGATTAGGGCGTGCATCATCACAATGCAGCCGTGGCCCACCTGGGCATTAAACACCGTTGAGCGAAAGCCAATAAAACACTCATTGCCAACGTAAGCCGGACCGTGGATCAAGGCCATATGGGTAATGCAGGTATCATGGCCAATCCACACCGAGTAGGCTTGCTGGTCATCCCCCAAGATGCGTCCCTGCTCTAACCCATGGATCACCACCCCATCCTGAATGTTGGTATTGGCACCAATATAAAAAGGAGCCCCTTCATCTGCACGAATGGAGGTATTGGGAGCAACGATGACATTTTCACCCAGTTGCACATCCCCAATCAGACTGCACCGGGGATGGACATAGGCCGATGGGGCAATGATGGGCTGATCTAGATCGCTATCCCATGGAGTGGGTGGGGCGGGTTGATGACGCAGCGGCATGATACTTCCTCAGTTCAAAGTTGAGTAGGATTAGGCGCATCCCCATAGACGGCGACGGGGTCAAACGTCTTGGAGGTTTCCGTAATGGTGAGGGTAAAAGGAGTACTGGCCAACCGATCGCCCTCACCAGGAGAAATCTGGCGGTAAAAGCAAGAGCGATAGCCCACATGGCAACTGGCCCCTGACCCAGCCACCTTGACCTTCATCCACAGGCAATCTTGATCATCGTCGATCAACAATTGCTGCACGGTCTGCACCAGACCACTGGTAGCTCCCTTATGCCAGAGTTGCTGACGGCTACGGCTGTAGTAGTGGGCTTCACCGGTTTCCAGGGTTTTCAGCAATGCGGCTTTGTTCATGTAGGCGTGCATTAATACCTCACCGGTTGCTGCATCCGTGGTGATAACGGGGATGAGCCCATGGGCATCAAACTTAGGAGCCAATAGCATTCCTTCTTCAACTGCTTCAATCGATGTGCGGGCAGCAAATGGAGACGGCATAGGGCGAAAAATGAGAATGATAATCATTATTACATATAGAGCCGCCGTTTTATCCATGGCAGGTCCCGAGGCTCTGGCATCTGAGTCCATCCTGCGGGGGCAGCGGCAGCGGTTATAACCAGCGTCCTCCCCAGGCCAACAGCATTGAAAATGCAACTGCCGCAATCGCCTGTCTGGCCATCAGCCCCACTGCAAATCGCACCGACTGCTCGCGGGCGATGGTGAGTGCGGTAACCAGACAGGGCAGCAACACTCCGGCCAGGTACACGCCCGTCAAGATTTGCAGTGGGGTGAGTAGGGCCAGGGTGTCCGGTTCGGCAAAAAGCAGCAGTCCGTCTTTGCGAATTGAGGCTAAAATGACCGGTACAGCCGCCTCTGGGGGCAAACCAAACAGCCCCATCAGGGGATTAATCCATCCCGCTAGACCGGTAATCAGACCCAGACTGTCCAGCACCGAAGCAATCACCGTAATCACCAAAAAGATGGGAATCGCATTGGTAAAAAACTGGTGGAGAGTACCCCGAGTTTCGCGCCAGATAGTAGACCAGCGGGGGATTTCCAAAAAGGTGCGCTGCTCGATCATCAATGTATTGTGGACCGAGCGGGCGGCTTTGGGCGCAATCAGGCGGGTGTAGATCAGGGTGGTCAGGGTTAAATAGCCCAGGTAGGGCACTACCAAACCGGGCACATTGGCCGCGCTGAACACCCCTAGGGTGGCTCCAAACTGGTAAGAACAGGCTGCACCAAATGCGATCGCACTAATACATGTGTGTCGGGAACAACTAGAACAAGCCCGAGTGCTGATCACGGCGGGCACATTGCAGCCAAACCCCATAATCACCCGCACTAAATCTCGCCCGGACAGACCAAACGGTCTCAGAAGTGGGTGCAGCGCTACGGTAATGCGTTCCACCAACCCGCTAGCCTTGTATGCCCCTAAAAACAGAGCGTACAAAACCACCGTAGGTACCGCCCAAACAAACAACAGCGGCCCCATGGTGACTAAGCCATAGCGGCCAATCAAAATCTCTCGTAGCGGCGCTTGAGACAGGACCATGATCAGAGGATCTAACCCAGCTTGCACAATGGGATCCAGCACCCCCGCCACACCATTGGCCACACCAACGGCAAGGACGGCAGGCAACGCCAACAAGAACACCGCCAGCAACCCGCCCCAGCGTGGATGTTCTAGCCAGGTGGGACGGGGCTCAATATACCAGCCTGCCGGGATCGGTTGCCACGTTTTTGGAAAAACGGTCGGCGTCTGGAGTGCCCCTAAAATCTGTTGGCGCTGATCCGAGATTAAATGGCGAGCATCCACAGGAATAAACCTCACCTGGGTAGTTTGCTCCCAACGATCCACCATATGCTGGGTAAACTCAGAGGCCATGACCTTATCCCAAAAGGTGACCACCACCAACCCTTGTTTCCCGGCAACTAACGGTAGCAGGTCGGCCAGGTCATCATCTATGTGGGTGGCTTTGACCAACAGCACAATGGTGTCATGTGTGTGGAGTTGGGCCAGGGCCATTCGGGTGGTGGCGGTGTCGGCACGAAAGAGAATGCCTGGGGTGTCGATCAGGAGATTGTCGCCTGTCTGATAGCGATCGCAAGCAATCGTTGAACCTTGAATGTTGGTACTGGTTGGGCATTGGCCGGTGAGGGCCGCCGCTAAGGCAGATTTGCCGGTACTTTCTTTGCCGATGAGAACAATGGTGCGTTGGGTGGGGGGAGCCGTGGGCATTCTGAACCTCACTAAACCTTGGCCACGTCCAGAACGGTCGTTTTTCCGATGGGGAAAGCTACGGGTTTGGGCGTGGTTTAACAGATGCAGTCGTTGTCGCAGCAGGAGAGATCGTCGAGAAAGAGTCCGGCCTGGCGGTAGGCATCGAGGGGTGTGGGATCGAGATCGAGGCGCTGGGCGATCTCATTGGCGATGACGGCAAACCGCTGACGAAATTTATAAATAAAGCAAAAAATCAGGTCGCCATGGCGGACGGAGGGACCGCTCACAAAGAGACCTGGGGTGAGGGTGGATTCGTCATTTTCCGTGAGGGTTGCATAGCCTT
>JBCCAQ010000105.1:0-15977 GCA_039814735.1 Cyanobacteria bacterium P01_A01_bin.15 | reverse complement strand
TCCAGCAGCGGCTGCGGGCCTGCCGGGTCAACCCCGTTCAAGCCAGCGAGTGGCACCAGATCGTAGAGCAGCAAATTTTGCTCGACTGGCAGCCCAAACGACCAGAGTCGCTGCTGCGACAAATATTTTCCCAGCCGATTTTTTCAGAACCCACTTTTTTTTTGAGTTTATTGAACGACGTAGGGCCGTTCAGGGCTTTGGTGAGGGCAACTTTTTGGCCCTTTATAAAGCCATTGAGGCGGAGGCAGCGGAGATCCGCTAACCCGGCCCAATCATAATGATCCAACCAACACCCCACAGCGGCTACCACTGGAATGGCAAACAGCAGCCGTTTTTTGAGGGCTGGTACTACCGGCTAACGCTGCCTCCGCACCAGGGCAGCATTGCCTTTATGTATTCGCTCCAGGATCCGCCCGTCAGCCCCACCGGGACGAAAACCACGGCCAGCGGCGGCGCGGTGCAGATACTGGGGCCACACGAGCAGTATTTCTGCCGCAGTCTGCCAGATATATCCCGGTTTTGGGCCTGGAAACACAGGCTGGGCCACGGCCATAGCCGGTCTGGCCCTCGGGCTGAGGGCTACCGGGTTACCGCGACCGGCCACCGGGGTCAATTTTGGGATCCGATCGCGGCTCGCCGGATCCGCTGGGCTTATACCGTGACCCCCGTCTATGGTTGGGGAGCGCCCCACCAGCCCCAATCCACAGCGGGGTGGCTATCACGGTTTCAGATTTTTGAGCCCGGCTGGCAAATTCTCATGGCCCACGGCTGGGCCACGGGCTGGTTTGAGTGGAGCGATGGGGCGCAAAAACAGCGGTTTGACTTTGAGCGGGCCCCGGCCTATGCCGAGAAAAACTGGGGCGGCGCTTTTCCCCAGCGGTGGTTTTGGCTCCAGTGCAATGCCTTTGAGCACAGTAGCGATCTTACCCTCACCGCTGGCGGCGGTATTCGCCAGGTACTGGGTTGGGAAGAGTCAGTGGGCATGGTGGGGATTCACCACCGGGGGCAGTTTTATGAATTTGTCCCCTGGAATGGCACCATCTCCTGGCAGGTTTCCCCCTGGGGCCGCTGGCGGATATGGGCCGAACAGCCGGACTACGCCGTGGAGCTGGTTGGCTATACCGAGTCCCCTGGGGTCCGCGTGCGGGTACCCACAGCGGCAGGACTAGAATTTTTATGTCGAGATACCACCCAGGGGCAGCTATCGATCAAACTTTGGCAAAAGCAGATGCGATCGCGTCAGCTTATTCTCAGCGCCCAAAGCCACCAAGCCGGTCTAGAAGTAGGCGGTAGAGACTGGGAGCGCGGGTGGCAACATTTTTCTTAATCATTCTTTTTACCCAGTTGAGGGGTAAATTAGGGCAATTTCCAGCATCCCTACGTATAAACACGGGAAATAACTGTTAAACATGTTACCGCCCAAAAATACTAGGGAAGGGACAATACCCCCACATGCATTGACCCCTGCCCGTTAAACCTGAGGCTAGGCCAACCCAATAGCGCATTATCTCCACCAGACATGAAAAAATGACATCCACCACACCTAATTCGCCCGTTGCTAATACTGCAGCAGCCACTGAAGACTACCCCCTCAGTGCTGTCCCTCCCCAGGCCCGCAAATCACTTATTTCCCTAGCCCCCATCCTGGTCGGGTTTACCCTCTATTCCGGCACCCTATTTGCCGGCGGACTCGTCGGTCCATCCGTACAGTTTTGGCCCGATCTAATGGGTCTTATTTTAATCGGCAACCTGATTTTGGGCATCTACGCCGCCCTGCTTGGGTATATTGCGGCGGATACTGGCCTCACCACCGTCCTGATGGCACGGTTTAGCTTTGGCAACCTGGGCTCTCGCTGGGTGGATTTTATCCTTGGCTTTACCCAAATCGGCTGGTACGCCTGGGGGTCTGCCCTGATGGCCAAGCTGTTAAATACATTGGCGGGTGTGCCAGAGTCCTGGAACGGAATTTTGATCCTATTCTTTACCTACGCCTGCTGTTCAACCGCCTATTTTGGCTATAAGGCCATGGATTGGCTCAGTCGCATTGCCGTTCCTGCCATGGTCATTCTCATGGGCTGGAGTTTGCTAATTGCCAACAACGACGTAGGCGGCATTGCTGGACTACAGGCGGTTGAACTGGGGGACCCGCTGCCCTACACGGCGGCCATCACCATTATTGTCGGCACCTTTATCTCCGGCGGCACCCAATCCACCAACTGGAGTCGCTTTGCCCCCTCCGGCAAAACCGGGTTTATCGCCACCCTGATTGCCTTTTTTCTCGGCAACGGCTTTCTCATTTTTAGCGGTGCGTTTTGTGCCAAGGTCTACGGCAATCCCGACATTGTTGAAGTTATGGCCCAGCAGGGCCTGCTACTCGCGGGCTTGGTTTTGTTTTTTCTCAACATGTGGACCACCCAGGACAATACCATCTACGCCTTTTCCATCGCCGGGTCCAACATGTTTCGCACCAACAAACGCACCTTGTTTGTACTAGGCGGCGCTACGCTGGCACTGGTACTGGCCTGGGGTGGCATCTACGAAATGCTGGTCAACTATCTGATTTTGCTCGGTACCTTTATTCCCCCCATTGGCGGGGTGATTATGGCCGACTATTGGTTCCATCGGCGGGGTACTTTTCCCGATTTAGATGCTCCCCAACCGGCCTTTAACTGGGCTGGCATCATCGCCTATGTGGGCGCATCGGCCATTGCCTATATTACAAACCAGCTGTCATGGGGCATTGTGCCCATCAATGGGATTATCTCTGCCATGGTTATCTATGTTGTCTTGGCAAAACTGTTGTCCCCCAGTCAGCCCTAATAGCTCTTTAGCATATTGGTAGTCCACCTCAATCACGCTGTATGGTTCGTTCTTGTATTAGTTCTGAACCGCATTGATGTCTAACAAGGTCACAGCGATCCAGTAGCTATTCAGGTTCGTAAGTCATCTTTAAACATGGCCCTAAGTGCTAAAAGCTTTTATCAACAAAAAATTAAATTAGGAAGGGCAATTACGCATTAATGGTTCATAGCCTGCCTGCCTGAAATGCTTGTCGTAGGCAAATGCGTCGTAGATGCTATGCTCTTCCATAATTTGAAAGGAGACACAATCAGTCTGACTCCATGCTTTGTCGAGACGGCTTTCATAGAGCATTAAAGCAGCCTCAAATTGTGTGCTCGTTTGTGGAATGATGGTTGTATTAGAGTGCTTTTGCAGGCTTTTGATTAAGTTCACGGCGACAAGTCGCAGGTTTTCTCCCCGTTTGGAAAAATCATTTAAGACTTCCGTCAGTACCATTTCGCTAGTGACAACGTGAACCGGATTAATTTCTTTGGAAAGTTTGATTGCTTTAGTGTGTAAATCATCGTGGGGATTGAGTAGAGCTACCCAGTAGCCAGTATCTGCAAATACAACTCGCATCAATCCTTGCCTTGCTCCTGTTGCTGATAGTAATCGAATTTTCTAGCTAGATCTGAAGGCAGTTGCTTCCAGTCTTCGTCTGAGGCCTGGGCTGTGATTTGAGCAGCTAATTCCCAGATTTGTGGGGCATCTGCATCAAACGTTAGCTCGCTGAAAACAGAGGGTAACTGATTATTATGGCCAGAGCTAATGTCAGCAAAGGATTGCTTTGAAATAAGCTTTTCAAGCTTAGCAATGGCTTCGTGTTCACTGCGCCAAGCCTGATTGCGCAGCTTATTAGCTTTGAGAACTAGATTACCTATTTCGTCTCGAATACGAGCTTTAGGCAGTGGGATAGGAACAGCCGCAAACATTTCCTTATCGACTTCTAAAATGACTGAATCATAGGAATTCCGAGTAATTAAACATTTTCCATAGTCAGAAGCTAACCAAGCGTACAAATACCCTGAATTAAGGCTTTCAGTTGCAAAAAATCGGGTTGCATGTTCGCTAGCAGTCCATTGGTTCATATAAGCAGGGATAATTTGCACCCGCCCAATCGTGCCAGAACGAGTAACAACGATCGTATTTTCTTCTAGCTGAATTTCAGATAAATCCTTTGTGTGTGCCCCCTTAGCAAGTCGCTTTACATCAATCGGATCAATTTGAAATACCTGTTTACTACTAAGGAGCGGAATACCACCCTTTTTGACATAGGTCCGTTTCCGGAATTTAGTGATTGGTCGAAGCTCTTTGGTAATCCTATGATCCCCAACTGAGGTTATCTCAATAGGTAAATCAATTAATTGTTTTTCTGCAGCGATCGCAACTGGGTCATGAAAACTACCCTCCAATCGTCCCATCAGTTGAGAAGCTTTGATTTTTGAAATTGAGTATGAAGGGGTATTTGTCGGGGTGATTTCTTCTAAATAGGGCAGGTTCAATCGTTGGTGTAGTAGACGATCTGCTTCATCTAAGAGTTGATTCGCCTCATCCCGTAGTTCCCCCGCCTCACACATTAATCGTCCTATTGAAATTCGTCGAATTGGGGATAAATCGGGAATTAGAATTCTCTGAAGATGTGACGGTTCAATATGTTGGATCACTGATCCATAAGTAGTTCCGGTAACTTGAGTTCGTCCAAACCGGCATCTTAAAAAAGCTGCTATATATCCTGCTGTATCTGCATTCTTTGCTCTAAGACGGATAGCATCCTGAGATAAGGCTTTCCCTGCAAACATTTTTGAGGCTAAACCAATGTTTCCAATTGTTCCTGAGCAAGAAATCAGTACATCCCATTTCTTGATGAGTAATTTTTCTAAATTACGAGTAAGTTTCCGGCTCAAATAACCAATATTTCTAGGATTAAGGCTAATAATTTCTGAACTACTGAGAAAAGGAACACCATGTTCTGGCTCAACATAAATACGCTTAAAACGAAAAGCGTTATGAGCTTCATGACTTAGTGCTCCCTCAGCACCATAGAGAGGGACCAGTGGCAGTCCACTATCTTCTAAAGCTGTGACTGCATTATGCGCTTCGATGCTAAACGCAGACGCTTCCAAGCGCACTCCAGCATCTACAACTTCACTTAGGCGAATAGTCGTAGACAGCTTTTCCGTTTCGTCAGGTTTAGGTGTTTCTTTGTAGTCAGGTTGAAATGCTGCACTTACCATCCCAAAACCACCTCCCTTTTCCACCCAATAAATTCATCCGCTACCTGATTGGTATCATCATCTTCACGCTTCTGGCGAGGTAACGGTCTCACAGTGCCTTCCCCACTAGCCGTACGCTCCAGCAGCGGTATAGCCTGGGCCTCAGGAGGAAAGAGTAGCTCTTCTCCATCCTCATTTCGCTTATAGATGGTTTTCCCTCGCTTATCGTGCCCAATGGCCTTTACCTGAGCCATAAAGATTTCATAGTCAGGCATTGTACCCCGAGCAATTTCTTCTTTAGTTTTTTTCTGAAGAATTAGGACCGACGTTTGAGTTCCATTTCGAGGTTGGAACGTATCAGGATGTAAATCGATAGAGGCTACAATCCGACAATGCTTAATCATCCAGTACCGGACATATAATAGCCCTGGTGCGCCTAGAATGGCGTCAGGCAAAACAATTCCCATCCGTCCACCAGGTTTCAAAAATTGCCAGCATCGTTCAATAAATAATATTTCTGGTGCTGCCGAGGTTTGCAGTTGATCTGTAGGCTCCCATCTACCATCAGTTTCTTTCCAAACATGGGCTAGCTGATACTGTTCAAGGGTTTCTGTATCCTTAATAGGTAGTTTTGACCCAAATGGTGGATTAGTGGCAATAACATCAAAATGTCCTAAATCACTCGGTCCACGTAGCTCTTTTGGATTCATATCCAACGCTTTAGCAAACTGTTTTCGGAACGCACTTTCCCATTGATGAGGATGTAATAGTGAATCTTGCCGAAAGATATTACCAGACCCGTCATTATTCATCACCATATTCATCTTGGTGGCTTTTACTAAATCTGGGTTAATATCAATACCGAAAAAATTCTCCTTGGCTGTCGCTTTAATACTTTCGTTCAGGGCATCATTCCAAATACCAGGTTGTTCAGCGACGCTACCATGCTGTTTAGTAACCTGAGTCTTGAGTTTCTCAATAACTTGGTTCATAGCAATTACCAAGAACCCTCCTGTGCCACAAGATTGATCTAAAATTCGATCATTAATCTTCGGATCAAGCATCCGAATGGTCATCTTCTGAATATTCCGGGGTGTAAAAAACTCACCTCGATCACCCCTTAAGTTAGCTCCAACTAGCTCTTCGTAAGCTTTACCCTTAACATCAATGTTAGTTCCCAGAAAGCTATAGCGCTGGAGTTCACCCACCACGTAGGCCAGAGACCTTGGTTGTAGCTTTAACTCATCGTTAGCATCAAAAATAGCAGGGTACTGTTTCTTTACAGCATTAAAGATTTTGCTGATTCTGTTGAATACTGTTAATCGACCATCATTACTCTGTTTCTCACAAGCCGTTGCATAAAATTGCAAAGTACTCATGATATTACGCTCATCGTAAATCTTACAAAAAATTATCTTCAGTAATTCAAAAAATGCAGGTTGTTTTTGTAAGCCATCAGTTACATAAATATGATCATGACAAGTTTTGAAAGAGAACAATAAATTATCGTCAACTGCATTCTTTAAGACTTCGCGAGTTGGACGATCGACTTCTTCGATATTCCCATCTTTTGAGGGAATATCATTAGGCTGCTGTTTGTCAACGATGTTACCTTGCTGATCTCGTAACCACCGGTGAACTTCTTTAAATCGACCATTGGTCCACATGCCCCATTCGGCACCACAAACCTGCATATATGATTTTAGTTGCTCGATACCATCTTTTTTCCCAGTTGGCTGTACAGAGTCTTTCTTACATTCGATTATGATCCATACATTCTCCTGAGCATGAGGTACATTCTCCTGAAAGATTACCAAGTCGGCACGCACTCTTCTACTGCCAACCTTGATCGAAAACTCAACTTCAATTTGTTCTGGCAAATAGCCCAACTCAAGGACTAATCGACGTTCAATGTTTTGGCGAACGTACTCTTCAGGTGTATCATTGCGAATCTTCTGATCAATAAAATCGCAAATCTTACCGTCTGGGAGAGTGGCTACAAGCTGAGTCATTTCAATCCATGTGTCCTATCTTAACTACGACTCTGACTTAAGAGAAGGCAAATTATCAGAATTCACACATTATCAGACTACTCTCATAAATACAGTTACCTTACCTCAGCTTGAAGATGATGTGATTAACCTGCAATGAAACGTCAATGCCATGATGCAGGAAAACCCTGGTTCAACGCTTGACGAATATTTCGATTAGCAGCTCGGGCTAATTGAATATGGGGCTCGTCCGGCACAATAGGAATAACCTTTGCTGTTGTACCGGCGTTGAGTAAATTTACTACCTGATTCGCTGCCTCTAAGCCAGTCACATAGGCCTTTTCCTGGGACCAGGAACCGTGACGGGTAACAATCCAGTCACCGCTCATAAACACATTGTTCAGGCTGGTTGTTCCCGGCAGGAGATAGCGATAGCTGCCTGGGGCAAAATGGCTCACGCCTTGGGAGATTCTCACCACGGCTTGATCTACCACCTGGGCCTCGCCAAATGCAGGGATACAGCCTGCTAGATCTTTTTGGGTCAGGGTAACAACTTGCTCATCAGCTAGGGGCAACAGCTGGTTGGCGTGGTAGTAGTCCACCTCGATTACACTACTGGGTTCATCCTTATATTCATCCTGAAGCGCATTCAGGTCAAAAAATGTCCATCCTGTGGTCTGATGAAAGCCAAAGCAGGCATTGGATGGTAGCGGTACCTCAACCTTACGGTCAAACCACAGCCGCGTTGCCAGCACATCTATCCCACCCAGATTTTGTAAATCTCTAAACTCAGCTCGACTACTCAGAGCCTCACTCCCCGCCACAATCTTTTTCATGCCGGTAATTCCCACTGAGAAAATCACCGCATCGGCTTCAAAGTAAGACTCTCCCTGGTCACCGGAGCACAGCACCCCGGTGACGCGATTATCGTCTATCTGCACATCGCTAACTCGCTGATTAGCGAGCACCTTACCCCCCAAAGACTCGATTCGCTCTACCCAGGGTCGAAAGATCATCTCACCCACGGTGCCCCGACACCAGCGCACATCAAAGTCAGGCTGGTGGGCCAAAATAAAGTAGTACAGCATGCCGATGGCTGCCGCTGCCGAACATTGTTCACCAGGGGCAAATAGTCCCACCAGCAGCATCGGTTCAAAGGATTCTTTATAAAGCCGCTCAGAAACGCCGTATTGCTTAAATAGCTCGCGGGCGGTCATGCCGTCATAGCGCTGCCAGGCATCGTCAGAATTGTCAAAATCTATTACCGCGTATAGCAGCGGCAGTGCCGACAGCCGATCCGCCAGGGGCAGCCGCTTAAATCGAGTGTAGACAAAGGTACCCATGGGGCTAGGCAGGTAGGGCATCGCTTGAAACAAGGGCGATTCGACTTCCAAACCAGCAGGGGAGTACTGGGACGAACGGGTATAGGGGGTAAATGGCTGAATGCCTAGCTCATCCACCAGGGAAAAAATATTGTTGTAGGGATACCAAAAGCCGTGGATACCTGCTTCTACAGAGCGCCCGCCGGGGGTTTTCCAGCCTGCAACTAAGCCACCGGGCTGCGGCCCTGCTTCGAGCAATGTGACGCTATAGCCCTGCTTGGCCAGATGGTAGGTGGCTCCTAGCCCAGCCCAGCCTGCCCCGACAACGATTACTTTTTTATCTGACGCTTCGACGGGTGTCTGACTCATTGGATTTTTTTATTGGTAAGCGATCCCACCCCTTACTGTAAGATTTTTGCCGACGGTTCGGTATCTGAATCTGCCGCCATGACTAAACTCAACAGCGGTCCCATCTGCTCCTGGCCATTGAGGGCCAGCTCACTGTGGCAGAGATACAGTCTCTCCGCTGTGCGCCCTAGCAGGTCCCGCAAAATTCTCTCTAACCGGGCTTCGTGCAGGGTCTCTGTGTCCGCAGCGGTAACCGGCCGCTCTGGCCAGTCGCTGAGGAAAATCTCGGCTCCAAATAGCTCATCGCGCCCCGTCAGCCAGCGGGGGGACCCGGCATCTAGCCAAAACTGCCAGCGATGGGTCAGGCGCTGGGCGCGATACTGGAACACCGTGGCCAGGGTCACACCCTGACGTTCTCCATCTAGGGACCGGGTGGGATAGGGGTTGGCGGATACGGTACCCCGCTGCAGCAGCCGAATAAATCGGCCCACATCGCTTAGGCTCGCTTCCCCCGGCATACCGCCATAGAGGGCTAGCCGCTGCTCCACCTCCCAAAAGTACTGGGCCGTCTCCATCAGTTCGCGCAGGGCAGACAGCTGGTCGATGGGCAAGTAGTTACCGCGCCACAAAAAGTCTTGAATACTGCGGTCTAGCATGATGACCGGGTTGACCGGGTAGCGCCGCTGCTGCTGTTTTTTTTGATTGTCGATCCAATCCAAAATCAGCCTATAGGCGGCGGTGGCCTGGTGACCTAGCCGGTCCCAGCGGGGGAAGTTTTCCACCGGCAGCAGCCGAGGATGATCAATGTCGGGGACAAAGCAGTGATCGGCAATCAGCTCCGCTCGCACCGGGTCAATGCGGGTCAGATCAAACCAGGGTAGGCTGGCCTCTGTTTCTGGGGTTTGACTCAGGACTACCAGCATCTCGGCCACCGCATCTCGGCTGACTAGGCGGCCCAACCCTGGATAAATCAGGGCTAACAACGCCAGCAGCGATCGCACAAAGGGCGAACTAATGAGGGGTCGCTGGTCTTTCAGGGAGGCCACGGTGATGCCTCGATTGCTTAAAATTTCGATCAGGCTGTAGCGGGCAATGGCATCGAGACCGGGACCGATGACAGCGACGTCTGATGGGGCAATCGCCCCACGGTGGATGGCATCGGCGATAAATTCAGCGGTCTGCCGCAGCATTTTGCCTCGGGTGGTGGCGGTAATCAGCTGCACCGGTTCGGGGAGTTCTGGCACGGCTAGCGGATCCTGTACCCAATGCACCACATCATCGGCCATGGTGTACCCCAGGCTATCGGTATCGGGGTGGGGCAGCGTCAGCTGTTGACAGTCCGCTGCCAATGCTAAGGTAGCAGCCGGATCGGCACCAACGCCCAGACGCACCTGACCGTTTGGATTGTAGGTAAAGACCTGGGGCCGGTTTGCGGTTTTGAAAACCTGGAAGAGGGAAACTGCGATCGCACTATACTCATCCACATCATCGGCCGCCGTCCCCACAAACCGATCCAATAGCCGAGCCTGGTACTGGGGCATAGGCAGCAAATGCCGCCAGTACAGCTCCGTCATCAGGCCATAGGTTAGCAGACCTCGCCCTAGGCACCAGGTTCGCCACTGCAGCAGCGCCTCACCCACCGCATCCCAGGTCTCGGCTGGCAATAGCACCATGCCCTGCCGCATCCGCTGGGTAATCTCCTCGGTGGGCACACCGGCAGAAGCGGCCAGCTGCAGCAGGTCCAGAATACGTCTTACCGTTTGAGACTCCTGCCAGCCTTCTATCCGTAGCGCCTCCGCCAGCAGCGGCTCCCACAGCTGCAAAGCCAGCAGCTGTTCATTCTCCGGGCGCAGCTTTAGGGGAAACTGGGCCTTGAGGGCCAACGACTCTACCAGCAACGGCCAAAAAAGAACAACCTCGCTTTGAATAAAGCCCGCCGGTGTAGTAGTGGTGTAGGGTACCCGGTCTTGAACCGTGGCCGCAAGCCTTTGAGCCAAAGCCATGCGATTGTCACCATTGGCAGCAAAGACAAGGCAGCTATAGTTAGCCGACTGCTGCAACAGCCATTCAGTCAGCTGCTGGGTTTTGCCGCTACGGGTAGGTCCCGTAATCCACATCGACGCCATGGCCAGTCCGGCTCGCCTTGGAAAGAACACCTGATATTAGCGTAGCTTTAACACCGGTATCAGACGTTGCAATAACAGCAAACGACCATAAAAAAGACCCACCCGTGGTGAGCCTAGAGATGTAATTAATTCAAAAAGAACGGTATTAATGTCGTCTCAAGCCGCTGTTAGCTAAGAGATGACAGTTGTGAGGACAATTAAGCCAACCACCAGGGCGGAGCCCAGGGCACCTAAAACAACGTAGTTACGCTTTTCTCCCTCCGTTGGGGGCTCAGCTTCGTACATTTTGGGCTCACTAGCGTAGTTGTTAAGGCGTCCACCTTCTTCAGTGGTATATGGCATAGGTATAAACTCTTACGACACCATCAGAACTTATATTAGCAAAGTTTAGTGTAGTTATGTTTCATAACTTGAAATATCTTAAAGTTGGTAGTAGTGCTGACCATAGCTAATGCTGATTTGGACCATAGGGTTTGATATTGGGGTAGTGAAATCACAACCTGATCGGCGGGAAGGACCGTCTAAAGAACAAAAGTGCGTCCGTTAAAATGGCATAGCCGCCCGCAAGGAGATGCTATGGCCGCGCCCCGATCGTCAAAAATGCGCCGCTTGTTACCAGTGTCGTGGTCCACAGCCAATTTGCCCCTAACCCCTGTCACCAAGCGGGTGCTCAGGTGGTTCCTGGTGGATGAGGACCAAATTGCCAGCATTCTAGAAAAAATTAGGGCAGAACTCCCCACCACGGAAGCCTGGCTCATCGGCAAACCCCAGTCGGGTAAAAGTTCGGTAGTGCGCGGTTTGACTGGCGTATCCGCCGATATTATCGGTCAGGGATTTCGGCCCCACACCCAGCATACCGAGCGCTATGCCTATCCCTCGGCAGATCTGCCCCTGCTGCTATTTACCGATACGGTCGGTCTTGGCGATGTGGACCGTGATGTGGAAACCATCATTCAAGAACTCCAGGACGATCTAAACCAGCAGGCACGCGGTGCGCGCATATTAATAGTCACGGTCAAGGTCAATGACTTTGCAGTAGATAGCCTGCATCGAATTTTGCAGCGGGTGCGATCGCAACATCCCACAATTCCGGTAGTCCTCGCTGTTACCTGTCTCCATGAGCTATACTCCGTCGGAGCCGAGCATTCCCCCTATCCCCCAATACAAGCCGATGTTCAGCGGGCCTTTGGTGAACTAAAACGCAGTTTTGACGGCCTTTACGACAGTGCCGTTATGATCGACTTTACCCTCGAAGAAGACGGCTATACACCGGTGTTTTACGGTTTAGACGCTCTGCTAACCGTACTCTCCGAGCAGCTGCCCGAAGCAGAGTCCAACGCTATCTACCAGCTGCTAGACCAGACCGATGATGCCACTAGCCAGCTGGGAGCCATCTATCGCGATGTGGCCCGTCGCTACATTTCAGCCTTTGCCGTCATTGCCGCTACCCTGGCCGCCGTGCCCCTGCCCTTTGCCACCATGCCTGCCATCACCGCTCTCCAGGTATCCATGGTGGTTGCCCTAGGGCAGCTCTACGGTCAGCGTCTGAGTTTTTCCCAAGCGGGCGGTGTGGTGAGTACCATTGCCGGTGGCTTTGTAGCCCAGGCGGTGGGGAGAGAGTTAATCAAGCTTGTTCCCGGTCTCGGTAGCGTCATGGCCGCTTCCTGGGCCGCTGCCTACACCTGGGCGTTGGGCGAAGGGGCCTGTGTCTATTTTGGCGATCTGATGGGGGGTAAAAAACCCGATCCTGAGCGTATTCAATCGGCGATGGAAGCCGCGTTTAAATCGGCCCAGGAAAGATTTAGGCAGAGGGGTAGAAAATAGCTGGGGTTTGGTTCTTCTCCATCCTTGGGATTGGGGGATGGGTAACTATAAAATGCTCGTCTTAGATGGGTAGGAGGAAAAAGGGGAAAGGAAAAAGCGAGTGCTTTAGGAGCGAGTTTTTTGGGTGGGTGGGGACGTACGCCTACTCCCAGAAATAGGGGGGTTGCATGTGCCGCTGGGGCCAGTTTTTGTAGATAAAGTGCCCCAGGGTGGGGGCGGCCAGACATAGACCGATCAGGCCCACCCACCAGGATTGTTGAAAATCTCCGATATCAAATGTCTGGGGACTAGACGACAGCAGTTCTGGAGCTACAGCAACAATATTATTCAGAGCATGGGCAATAATCGGCACCCACAGACTGCGAGTACGAATGTACAACAGTGCCATCACCACACCAAACATCGTTAGGCCCAGGGGGTTGTTGATATGCAACAGACCAAACAGCACCGACGACATCATAATCCCTGCGGGTAAATTCCACCGTACGGCCCAGCGCTGCAGCAGTATCCCCCGAAATACAAACTCTTCGGCAACGGGGGCAAAAACGATCACAACAAACAGCATCAAATAGCGATACAGATCGGGAGATACGGTTTCTACACTCAAAAGCTGCTCTGTCAACCGGGCTTCAACAAAGTCGGGAGCCACCAGTGAGACCGGATAAAACAGGAGTAAAAAGCTGCTAAAAGAGAAAATCAGCACGCTGCTAATCAACAAAAAGCCATAGGCCCAGGGGAATCGCGGCGGTGGTCCAAACAATCGAGCCAACTGCAACCCAGCACGACGGCCGGTGGCAAATAATACACCGCACACCAAACCAAAAATGAGCATAAACTGCACGGGTATCCACAGTTTGTCGTCCAAGGGCCAGGGCAGCAGCTGATTGTACTCGAGTACAGCATAGACGGTGCCGACTAGCAGGTTGCTAACGATAAAGGTAACCAGTACATGGGTGCGAAATTTAAGGATTTCGAAGGGGTTTAGACCCATGTTCATAGGTGCTCAAAAATATGCAGTCAGGACGGTCGTAATTTCTTAATTGTAGAGCAGATAAATGACGCCCAAGGCGACTGACCTATTTTTTACCAAAGCTATGCTAAAACTGCATAGCAGTAGCGGTTTATCAGGATAAATACATGTGCGATCGCACAGCCCCCCGTAAACCCTGGCAGTTCCGGACCCTCTGGTCCAGGCTACAAAACCAGACCCAGCACGGTCTTGCCACCGGAGCCCTCAAACCGATCGACACCCGCCACGAAATTATCACCGACGGCGGTGTGGACTTTATTGTGCGTATCTTGAGCAACCTCAACCGCAAAACCCAGGCCCGCAAGGTTCAAACCCACAAAAAGACAAATCCGTTTTTACCCTACGAGCAAAACCTCTATGTGACAGACATCACCAATACCCATGTCTGCTTGTTAAACAAGTTCAACGTCGTCGACCACCATTTCCTGATCGTGACCCGAGGATTTGCCCCTCAGACGGACTGGCTTACCCTAGCTGACTTCGAGGCGCTTTGCCGCTGTCTAAAAGACGTCCCAGGACTATTTTTTTATAACGGCGGACAGGCCGCCGGAGCCAGTCAGCCCCACAAGCACCTGCAGATTGTTCCCCAGCAATCCATGGAGCTGCCCATCGAGGCCGCTATCTGCAACGCCACATTTATCGATGGTATCGGGTCCTCTCCCCAGCTACCCTATGCCCATCGCCTCGTTCGGCTTACCCCCGAGGCGGGAGCCCAGCAGTGGCTTACCCACTATCGTCATTTGCTAGACAGTTTGAGCATTGGTGATCCCACCGGTCAGTGGCAGGGGTCCCAGCGCCACCCCTACAATCTGTTAGGTACTAGCCGCTGGCTGATGGCAGTGCCCCGACACCGGGACGACTACCTTGGTATCTCAGTCAATTCCCTGGGGTTTGCGGGTTCCCTACTCGTTAAAAATCCAACGCAAATGAACCAGCTAAAGCAAATAGGACCCATGACCCTGCTTAAAGAAGTAGGTCAGGCGGTATAAACCAGCCGCAGCAAGATCGCAATGTCGCGGCCAGGGAGCTTAGATAAAGGCCGAAATATCCTCACCGCACTCGTCAGCTAAAAAGCACAGGGCCCGAAAGCGTAGCGCAACCACTTCGTCATAAAGGGGATTGAGCTTGCACATGGGTGGAATGTGGGCAACGGTGCGGCCAAATAGGTTGACATCCCGCTCAAACGGGCATTGGGCCGGGACAAAGCGAGCAATGCGGCGAGCCAGCGTAGGACTCTGAACACTTAACCCATCCACCCAAACTCGGATGGGGTGTAGCGGCTTAAACTGAAACTTGACGCCATGAAAGACATGATTCTTCAGAAATGCAGTGGCAGAAGACATGGTTTAGATAGCAAAGACGTAGTTTTTCAGGAAAATTAAACTGTTAGCAGCGCTAACTGTCTTATATAAAGTGATTTTTAAGGTGTTGAGGAGCTGTAGGTGAATCTCCTCTACGGTAAGCAATTAAAATCTTGTCTAGGTAAAGCAAATAATAACCCTGAGAAAAGTTTGCTAAAGCTCTAATAAAGCCTAGAAACCTAAAAAATGAAGTGTTTTAACTAAATTTGAATTCACCAGAACGATCCTAGGAGATAGATTTGATTTTGTGTGTTACGAACAAGACATTTTTATCGGTCTGATGCAAGATACGCATCTGTCTCCTGGCTTTCCGGATACCCATAGCGTACAGGGACAGTTTGACAATTGGAACACAGCAAGTAGATGGCCAAGGAGGTTACAACAACCCCAGCACCAGCCTGCCCAAAATTGATCACTCATTTACAGCTGATAGGCCTATCTAACCCTCAGGGGATTTAATAGAAAAAGGCCCGAGCATTGACTTAAACACATTGACCTAAACAATACAATTTGGGAATCATTGCTCCCCTTAGATCTACCATGTACACACATCTCGGACTAAGGTTTCAAATCCTGCACTACCCCCCTTAATCCCCCCTTGGTAAGGGGGGAAATTCGGTCCTCCCCCTTGCCAAGGGGGAGTTAGAGGGGGTAATGCAGGCGTAAACGCAATTTTCGATCACCACGGTAGCCCCCATTACATAGAGCCTGCTTCAACTGAGCACCAGATAGGTATAGTCAGGCATGAGGATCGGTTATCGCGAATTAAGCAACGCCATGTCGTGATATAGGCTTAGTTAGCACTCTGCCTCAGAGAGTGCTAAAGTCTTTCATTGCAGAGCTAAACGAGCTGACTATGGCGAAACTGGTACTATTTGATGAAAAGTCCCGCCAGGCTTTAGAACAAGGCGTCAATGCCCT
>JBCCAQ010000114.1:0-15138 GCA_039814735.1 Cyanobacteria bacterium P01_A01_bin.15 | reverse complement strand
CTAAGTTAAAGCCGTCTGACAATCAGGTGGAAGTTGCTCGTTTGCAAGAAGAACTGCAGATGAGGGATCAGCTGGTACAGCAGCTATCCCAAGAGCTGTTTCGTTTGGTAAAGGGAAATCAAGACTTCCTACCGTCAGCGGATGTTTCTGAACGTCATCAGGCTGAGGTAAGAGCCCTCCGAGAACAGCTGCAAGGTGTAGAAAAGCAGGTAGCGTTTTATCAAGAACAGATCGAAGGTCGTGATGAGGAAATTCATCAGATGCGGCAGACCGTTGAAGAATTAACGGATCGCACCCGTATGCTAGAGCAGGTGGTTCAAGAGTTACCCAAAATCTACAAGCAAAAGTTTGCTGAACGCATGCTGATGGTCAAGAATCGGGTGGCTCATATTCAGCAGGAAAACCGCCAGCTCAATGCGGAGTTGCAAAATGTCAGCTATCGGTTGGCTGTACGAACGCGTCGCACCCAGCACTGTCTGGATTTACCTACGTTTCCCCAGTCCATGTTAGGTGCCACATCAATGGCCAGCTTTGCAGAGGGTTAACCGGAGAATTAAAACCGCTATCTCAAGTTTTGGCTTAGTCATTAAACTCCCCCTCGGGGAGTTTTTTTATGAAAGCGGTTGAGATCGCCTTTGATTGTGTAGAAATGGGATCGGCCAGGGCCATTGAGATAAAAATCAGTGGTTTTCGTCATGCCAGTCAGCCCATTGGGAATAAAGAATGAATAAAATAAAAGAAATATAAACCTGCCTTTATGCATTCTGTTCCATTGGTATTTGGTTTGGCGCTCGACTTTTTCTCCCTCGAAACGATCCAGGAAATAGCTCAAGACTACGGGTATGGGGCTATTTTTTTTGGCATCATGCTTGAAAATATGGGGCTGCCCCTTCCAGGTGAAACGGTGACCTTAGTGGGTGGTTTTTTGGCAGGTAGTGAAGAACTACTCTATCGCTGGGTGTTAGCCAGTGCGATCGCAGGTGCGGTCATCGGTGACAGCATCGGCTACTGGATTGGCTTCTATGGTGGCTGGCCCTTACTTCTGCGGCTGGGTACGTTGTTACGGATAAATGAATCCAGCTTGGTCAATATTCGTGAGCAGTTTAGTAAAAACTCGGCTAAAGCCGTTGTTTTTGGTCGGTTTGTGGCACTGCTGCGAATTTTTGCAGGCCCCCTAGCTGGCATTGCCCAGATGCCCTACTGGAAATTTCTTCTCTGCAATTTGCTAGGGGCTAGCCTGTGGGGTACCGCTATGGTGACGCTGGCGTTTTTTGTTGGCCGCCTGATCCCGCTCGCTACACTGGTGAGCTGGGTGACACAGTTTACCCTCATAGCACTGGTAGTTGTGGTTCTATGGATTTTTGTCGCATGGCGGCTGGAGCATCGTCAGCATACCCCGGCACCGGACTAGTCCGTCAACCTACGTAACTCCAATGCCCTAACGCTTTGAACTTCGGTGTATGCGCTGATGTTGTATTCAATGTGCCAGTGGAATGATTGGCACAAGTAATAAATGGAGTACAGCAATGAGCGGCGTCGAACTAATTATTTTTGGGGCAGGTCCAGCCATCGGTATGGCTATTTCTTTTATTGCCTGGCTCTATGAAGGCATCCCCGGCAGCGACGGCTCCGACCAGTACAACCAAGATTTTTTGATCTGACAGCATTGGCAAAATAATATTGGAACCACAAAGTCGGACACCCTTGGTGTTTTAAAATGGCTAGCATTTAACCATGGGTGCACCGTCATTGCCAGCTTCCCAGAGGTCTCAGCTGATTTTGGTCACCGGTCCTGCTCGCTCCGGTAAAAGCGAATGGGCCGAGCATTTAGCTGAGCAAATGCCAAAATCCGTGGTGTACATTGCCACGGCAACGGTATCCACCGAAGATGTGGAATGGCAGCAACGCATTAACCGACATCGATGTCGTCGGCCCGCCAGCTGGCAAACCCAGGAGGTCCCTCGGGAACTCGTCCGTGCCATCCGAGAGGCGGCTAACGGTTGTTTGCTAGTGGATTCATTGGGAACCTGGTTGGCAAATCAGCTGGAACAAGATGAGTCATCCTGGCAGGCCTGTGTCGACGAGCTGGTGGCCGCTCTACACCAGACGCCCTGTGATGTTATTTTGGTCGCTGAAGAAACAGGATGGGGTATTGTCCCCGCCTATCCCTCGGGCCGTACCTTTCGTGACCGCCTTGGCTATTTGGTTCGGCGTGTCGGTGCGATCGCAACCCATGTTTATCTGACTACCGGGGGCTATGCCTTGGACTTGACCCGCTTGGGCAAACCGTTGCCAACTCGGCCGCCGCTAGCCTAGTCCAGGGATATCACAGACCGTGAAAATAGGTTAATATCCCCGTACTTTCGAAAGTGAAGCGCTAGGATGAAGCTATAACAGTCACCGTGCTGTAGCAAAGATTGTTTCACAGTGCGAGTTAGTCTATGGCGTCCTCCCAAGAAGTTCAAAACTATTTGGCCTACTGGTTTCAGTTAGGTAAATCCGTCTACATCGGCAACAGCGGTCTTACCCAGCGACCCGAACCGGTATTAGAAGGTCATCAGCTCAGCCGAGCGTTTCAAGACTGCTGGCGATCCATTATGGCCGTGGGTGGGCGTGACTGTTATTTAGCTGGCACCGATGAAACCATCGAGCAGCTGCTATCCCCCCAGTGGGAAATCACTGACTGTGCCCGCTGTAGCATTCCGGTTGCGATATCCGCCGTCATGCCGGTGGCTCAGCTTTGTACCTGCGGTGATATTGACCACTGGCCCAATGATGAGCTGCCGCCGCCCCACCTGCCAATTAACGATAAAACCCACTTGACCAGGCTCAAATCGCGACTCAGTGGGCCTGCCCGTGATGCCCGTCTGGTTGACCATGATCCGGCCAGCAACCATGGGATAACAATCAACAATCAACATGAGTAGGATAAGGGCTTTTAGCTAACGCTCACTCGTCATTAGCGCAAGCCCATTACGCCACGGCGCGCTCCACGTTGTGAACAAGGAAATCGTGGGCCATTAGGGTATTGGGAAAAATGGCCTTGGCCTCTGAAAGTAAATCCTTGAGCTGAATGGTATTACCCGGCGCATAGCGGGGGCTAAAGTGTGTCAGGATTAGCTGTCTGGCCTGGGCTGCTAGCGCCACCTGAGCGGCCATGGTGGATGTGGAATGGAGACGCTGGTAGGCTAGCTCAGCATCCTGATGGGCAAAGGTAGACTCATGGATAAGGACGCTAGCACGGTCCGATAGCTCAACGGCGCGATCGCAAAAAATAGTATCGGTACAGTACACCAGTTTACGCCCCTCAATCGTCTCACCGCATAGCTCAGAGCCATTGACTATGCGACCGTCTGCCAAGGTAACCGCCTCACCTTTTTTTAATCGTCCATAGATCGGTCCGGGGGCGATTCCTAGGGCCTCGGCCCGCTTGACGTCAAAATGGCCCGCGCGGTCCTTCTCTACGATCCGATAGCCAAAGGCCGGCACCCGATGCTCCAACCGCTGGCAGTAGACCGCAAACTCGCCATCGTCCAATACCTTACCTGGCTCCACCGTATGTACCTTGATCGGATAGGAAAAATGGGTTTGAGAGTAGCGGCGACAGGCTTGCAAATACTCATTTAATTTGGGCGGACCGTAGATATCAATCCGCGATACGTTGCCTGCCAAACCACAGCTAGCCAGCAGACCCATTAGCCCAAAAATATGGTCACCGTGCATGTGGGTGACAAAAATGCGCCGAATTTGGCTAGATTTGAGATCGCTTTTGAGAAACTGATGCTGGGTGCCCTCACCGCAGTCAAACAGCCACACTTCAGCCCGCTGGGGCAGGCGGAGGGCAACGCTTGACACATTGCGTGCTCGGGTAGGAACACCGGAACTAGTACCAAGAAACGTAATTTGCAAGGGGATACTCGGGGAACAAGGGCGTGGGACAAACTAGTGTAAGGACCTTCATCATTATCATCGACAAGAGTTGAAAGTGTCCTTGTCATATCGTTTAGGCTGGCGGTGTTTAAGTCTATATGCCTTCAAAAACCAGAGCTTTTATGGGGCAATACATCAAGATTCCCTGACTTTTGGCGTCTACCTACCAATTTAACTTGATAGGTAGACGCCATGGCTGGCAACCTTTGAGTACATTCACTTAGCACATTCACCGTAAACTCGTCGCAATTTAGTGAAGATTCATCACAGAAAAAAGTGTACTGATTGTTACAATATTCTACGGAGATTAATTAGGCGGTGCGAGCAACGCACTTTCAACTACCTCCGAATGAGAGATAAACGCAAAGTCAAAGGACTTTTTCCAAATCGGTTCCTGTGGGGGGCCGATTTTTCTTTTAATGAATAATTCTTGACCCAGTGGCGAGAAAAGTATTCTCGTAGGTAGACAGCTGTAGTAATGGTTGAGATTGCTATCATCTAGTCCCAGCGGCTCAGCCGTTCAGACCATTGACTGAGCAACCCACTTACCTGGGCTCGACGTGATTCAAAGGTGGCCGCCACCCAAATCAGGGCGATGCCCAGCACAATGCCAACGGCCCAAAGCAGACGCCCATCGGTGTCGACAAACATCATGAGCGTGCGCAGTATCTGCAGGGCAAACGTCAGCGTCCCTGTGTAAAGATAGGCTCGCACCTGCTGTACCAAGCCTAGACCCATAAATCCAAAACTAATCAGCAGACTCAAGCCAATAAATATAGGGGAGGCCGTTTCGGCTTGAAAAATGGCGGTGAGCCCCACTAGCAGCGTGGCAAAGCTGCGCAGACGATGGCGTTCTTGACGGGTTGAATGCTCCTGCCAGTGGGGATCTACCTCTAGGATATACAGCGCGGATAAACCCAGTAGGGTCCCAAACCAAAGCGGTGTCAGCCAGCTGCGATCAAGCAGATAACGCAGCAGAGACCAGTTGAGCAGCCCCAAACTGAGGTAGCTGAGGCGCACAGCCCGCAGTTGTTTAGCCATGGCTGCATAGAATGCCCCCACCAGCAGCAGACTTTGGGTTTTTACTACAGCAATACCTAGGAGCGTAGCGAGGATCGGCCAGCCCAAGGCCATGCGCTGCCAGGGACGCCAGGGCCAACCCCAGGGACGCCAGGGCAGTCTATAGATGAGCAAACTCAAACCACAGGCTAGTAAGCCCCCCCAACTCTTGACAAAGGTAAGGTTTGGTAATAGCTGGCCTGCTCCGTAGGGAATGGCCACGGTGGCGATGACTAGACCGCTCCAGGTCCATTGTTTATAGCTGTGGTGTTCGCTGGGCACATATTCCCCTGCGGAGTCGAGTTGGTGGGTCGGAAACCAGCGGTAGTTTCCCTTAAGCCAGGCATAGAGAGACAGCAAACCGGCCACCCCTAGCCAAATGCCCACTAAACTTTGCCCCATAACCATGGCCATGGCTGCCAGGGCGACGGCCAATAGCCAGTGGAGTAAAGAGGTGATCATAATCTCAGCCTCTGTTAGCTGGCTGTAGCGCTGAATCCAGGTATGACAGAGGAGATAGAGGGCTGCGATCGCAGCCCCCACCAGCGCCAAGATTGTCAGGCCATCCCCCGGCGCACCACCGCTAGCCTGGAGCAGATGATAGAGCACCAGCTCGTAGATTCCTAAGGACAGCAGCCCCAGACCGCTGTAGCCCAATGGTCGTAGCGCTGGTTGCCGTTGGCCGATGGCCAGCGTCACGATACCTACCACCGCAGAATAAAAGCCCGTGGTGGCGGTAAAGTTCAAATGGCCCAGCAACAGCCCCAGCCCACCATAAACTAGCGGAATATAATGCCAGCTTGTCTTGTAGGCGTTGTGTTTGTGTGCTTTGACTGTTCCCATCAGCTGGGCGATCAGCCCCATGGCTACCATGGCGGCTCCCAAGGTTTGGGGGTTGGTTTCTTGGTGCCACAGCGATATCCCCATCGTGACCCATAGTGCCACCCCATGGGCTAATTCCCAGTAGTCCGCATTGGTCAGCTGGCGCTGACCCCAAAACCTGGCTAGCACTAAGGTGATGGCGGCGATCCCATAGCGTAAAAGGATGGCTATCCCTGGGAGGATAGGTCTGATCATAACGATGCGATCGCCCGGTCCTAGGCCATGGACCAATAGCATCATCAGTGTGAGTCCCAGGCTCAGCATCACCGCGAGACCTCGGCTCCAGCCATAGCTAGCGGTGCCATAGGTTTGCAGTAAGGGGCGAGACTGCTGGTCTAGGGCTCGGGCCAAAATACTGAGACCTGAAGCAAAGAGGGCAATGACCAAAAATAAACGAGCCAGGTTATGGGGCCAGGGGCTGGCCATCAGCCATAGCCAGCTTGCGGCCGCATGACCACTGCCCAGTGCAAAGCCCACGGTTAACGCAGGCAGATATCTTTGAGTAGGCCAGCGACGGCTGTGGAGCAACAGCAGGCCTGTGCCCACAGCACAGACAGCCGTCGCCATCTGCCAGGAGCTGAGCAGTAAAATCTGCCCCCCCAGCGCTAGTACCGTCAGCGTCGTGGCGAGCTGGGGTTGCTCTGTTGCAAACTGTCGCCGGTGGACTAGCCAGGTCAATAGTCCGGGCACCACCAGCCAGCCCAGGTTCAACCAGCTGCCCCAGTTGTTTAGCAACAGGCTGTAGGCCATGACACTCAACCCGATGCCCAAATACCAGGCCGACCGCCGCCATTCAGGGTAGCGACCGGTGGCCACACTGGCGATCCATTCCACCGCCGTTAGCCCGATAAAGACTCCAGCCCACTGCGGATCGCCCCAACCGGGAACCCGCATGCTGATGACATAGAGTCCGCTCAGTAAGGTAACCACCGCTGCGCTATAGGTGCCATAAATTAGCCAGCTGGTCGCCGGACGACGGAGTTGGGTAAATGCCCCAAATGTGAGGGTGAGCCCCAACAAACTGAGGGTGAACAAAAATGACTCAGCCTGGGGAAGCGCACAGAGTAATAGCGCACCGCTAAGTCCCAAGGCTAGCCGCTCAGTCTGTTGAGCCCAGGCGTCGTTTCCTTGGTGTTGAAACTGTCTGACCCCCAGTGCCATCAGGCCAACATAGCCATATAGCCAAACCCCAGTGAGGTTGAGGGCGCTGACGGGCTCTACACTGAATTTTTGAGCGGCTGTCAGTAACGTTTGCCTTAGGTCTATGGGCAGGGCTAACCACGCCAGTCCACAGGTTTGTAAGCCAACTAGCCAAAGGGCCGATAGGGTACGCAGCTGGTCGCGCTCCTGGCGCTGCAGTCGCTCCAGGAGTAGCCACCCCGCCAGGCCACTGATGCCTATTGCCTGGAGCGGCTGTTGCTCCACTGAGACCAGCCACCCTAGCAGCATTAAACCGAGGCCCGCCTGGTAACGCAGTCGATGGAGCATCCAGCCACAGATACCGCAGGCCAGACCCAGCTGATAAATGGGTACTTGGGCTACCCAGACGCTGCGCACTAAAAGGATCAGAAGTGCGATCGCAACCAAAATCCCCCCAGGCCCCGACTGGTTTTCTTTTGTCACATCAGTAGCGTCACCTGAAACCCGTTGGAGCAAATTCGTAGCGCTACCCAGCGTGCCTAAATAACTGGCCACCAGTGGCCATGACGCCAATCCCCATCCCCAATGCAGCCAGCTCAAACCTAGTAAATTGAACCCTGTTCGCCGTTGCGGAGCCAGCATTAGGGTCAACAAACTCAGCCCCACGCTCGCCAACATAGCCAGCCCGACTGAAGCGTTGAACAATCCCAGCGTATCCATCATCCACATATTGAGCGGAATCAGCAGCAGCGTTGCGGCCTTGAGCATTTGGGCCGTTGTTTGTAGCTTGGCCTGTCCAGCTGCCCAGCGGCTAGCCCCACCAAAGACCAAGGTATAAACCAATAAAATGGCGTATTGTCCCACCGCCGAAAAGGACTGCCACTGGCTTGCCGCCAGCACCCCCGACGACACAACTACCAGAAACACCCCCAAAAACAGCAGCCATAGCACGCTCATCTCTGTCAAAAACGACTGCACCAGCCGCGATTTGAACCGAGAAAAGAAGAGCCTGTCTACGGATATCTCAAAAACAGTCTCAGCTGCCACGGCAGCCACCTCGCTGGGGTTATCTTGAGGTGACGGCGGCGCGCTGTCGGCAATTGGCAAAGGGCTGCATAGCTGACGCCCAAGGTTGATGGCTTGTCCTTTAGACAGCAGCCCTAGCGCTATCCAGCGATCTAACTCCCGCAAAAGATGAATGTTGGATGCTTCGGTGTCAAGATCAACCGGAATTTTTAGCCACATACCCTACTCCACAAGTCGACATTTGCAGGAACGCACATCTTGCATTGTGGCTAGCCCATCCATCAATGCCCATGAGTATTACGAAGCGTGTGCGGTACGCTGCTAGGCGGGCGCACTTAGGTGAAGTAAAACGAAGTAAGCCGAATCTTATTGAGCCATGGGTGCGTCCGTTGGCCTGTCCTATTGGCGGTTCTCCGGGGAACCATCCAAGCAAGAAATACGCTAGAGGTCACCCCCAAGGGGTAACTCCTTGGAGATTTTCCTATCGCCCATTTCTTGCTATCTATGCCTTGCCCCAGACTGTTAAGTAAGTTAACGTTCTACCTGTTCGCGCTTAACAAAGCTGTTGCATTCAACATATTTGGTTGGCTTCTGTGAGACCATTGGGCTCAGGCGTAGCCGATCCCAACCATGGGTAACGGCGTGTCATCTTACTTTTGCACCACAGCTGTTTTAGAAACGATGGTTTCTAAGGCTGTTTACGGCTAAGTAATATGGCTAGCGTTATAAATTCGAATTTCCTGTCTTACGACTGTCCATATACATAGGAAGACGTTCTTATGGCAACTAGTTTTGCAAGCGCAACTGGAACCCCCGAGGTGGGTAACGTTGCGACACCGATTAATTCCTCTGCGGTTGCGCGTACTTACATTAATAATTTGCCTGCTTATCGTGCAGGCTTGTCTCCATTTAGCCGTGGCCTAGAGGTGGGTATTGCCCATGGCTATTGGTTCTATGGTCCTTTTGCTCTGTTGGGTCCTCTGCGGAATACGGACTATAGTTCTGTGGCGGGTGCTCTTGCTGCCGTTAGCTTTGTCTTTATCTTGACTGTGGCTATCGCCATCTACAGTGCAACTAACCCTGATGGGCCTGAAAGTACGTTAACGACTCCTAACCCTCCAGAGTCCTATGCAACCCGTGAAGGCTGGAGCAACTTTGCCAGTGGCTTCTTTATTGGCGGTTGTGGTGGCGCTGTATTTGCGTTCTTGCTGACCCAAAGCCCCCATCTTCTACCCTTACAAGAAATTTTTGGTGGCATGTAGCGCGGCTGCTAATGTCCCAGGTTTAAAGGGTCTATTTTTAATAATTCAATAGGTGGATTATTGTCAGCGCTCCCGGTTTGGGGGCGCTGATGCTTTAAATAGCTCCCTAAAGCTCCCTAAAAAGAGTCCTAGTGTTTTGATGGCAACTATGGCCATGGATCTATTTGAGCAGCGTCGAAAGGTACTGACGGATCAAGAAGCGCCCCTGGCTGCCCGGATGCGCCCTCGCTGTTTGGATGAATACGTCGGTCAGGGTGCCATTGTCGGTCCGGGGCGACTGCTGCGTCGGGCAATTCAGGCGGATCAGCTGTCGTCATTATTGTTTTATGGGCCGCCGGGGACGGGGAAGACCACCCTGGCCCAGGTGATTGCCAATACGACCAAAGCCCACTTTATTGCGATTAATGCTGTCCTGGCAGGGGTGAAGGATATTCGAGGTGCGATCGCAACTGCCCAGGATCTCCGGGGGCAGCAGGGCCAACGCACCATTCTATTTGTCGATGAGGTCCACCGTTTTAACAAATCCCAGCAGGATGCGCTGCTACCCTGGGTCGAAAATGGCACCGTTATTCTCATTGGTGCCACCACCGAAAATCCCTACTTTGAAGTCAACAAGGCGCTAGTCAGCCGGTCGCGAGTATTTCAACTCAAACCATTAGGCCCTGATGACCTCCGACAGATCGTGGAGCAAACCCTGGCGGATTCCGACCGAGGCTATGGCGATCGCGATATTCAAATCGATGACGATGCCCTCGATCATCTGGTCAATGTGGCCAATGGTGACGCCCGTGCCGTGCTCAATGCTTTGGAGCTAGCGGTAGAAACCACTCCGGCAGGAACGTCTATTTCCTTAGCCGTTGCTGAAGAGTCGATCCAGCAGCGGGCGGTGCTGTATGACAAAGAAGGCGACGTCCACTTTGACACCATCAGCGCCTTTATCAAAAGCATGCGTGGGTCAGACCCGGATGCAACGCTCTATTGGCTAGCCCGTATGGTCTATGCAGGCGAAGATCCGCGTTTTATCTTTCGACGCATGGTAATTTTTGCTGGAGAGGATGTGGGGCTGGCCGATCCCAATGCGGTGGTGGTGGCCAACAGCTGTGCCCAGGCCTTTGACCGGGTGGGCATGCCCGAGGGTCGCTATCCCCTGGCCCAGGCGGCGCTTTACCTGGCCACCTGTCCCAAGTCCAACAGCGTTATGGGCTTTTTTGATGCCCTAGCCACCGTAGAAAAGGAACAGGAAGCAGAGGTGCCCAACCCCCTGCGCGATGCCAACCGAGATAAAAAAGAATTCGGTCATGGCCAGGGCTATCTATATCCCCATGCCTACCGGGACCACTGGGTGGAACAGCAGTATTTACCCAACGGCCTCCAGGGCAAAGTGTTTTATCAGCCGTCTAACCAGGGCTATGAAGACCGTATTCGCCTAGATGTGGCGCGCAAGCGTGAGGCTCAGCTGGCCGCTGTGATGGAGGCAGATTTGCCGGAGGTGCTCACATTTGGGCCGACCAATACGGGGCAGGAGCAGTGGCTGCAACGAACCATGGGGAATGTGGGCGCGCAGCTGAGGGCGGTGTGCGAGCGCATCTACGATCAGCTCAACCCCCAGCGGCACCATGTTTTGCTAGACCTCAACGCCGGACTGCTCACCTGGGAGGCCCTGCGACAGGTCCCCGAAGGCGGCGTTTACACCCGCGCCGCCACTGAGCAAATTCGACAAGCTATGAACGAACAGGCCCAAACACTGGACGCAGTGGCCCGTCCGATCGTACTATCCACATCCCTAGAAAACCTATCTAAGGTCTTAGCCGCTGAGGCGACCGATGTGGTGTTTGACAGGATCGTGGGACGCAATGCGTTCAAGGATGTAGCTAATCGAGCCGCTATCATGCAGCAGCTGGCTGACGTTCTGGTGCCCAGGGGATTTATGGTCCTCGCCGAAACAATTCCGTTTCGAACGGTGCGACTGTACAGTTTGCTGGCCAGCGATGCGCTGCCCCCAAAATTATTTCAACGGCTGCGGGATTTAGAGGATAGTCTGTACGCTTGTGATCCTGAGCGATATTGGGACCTAGACGCGATCTCTAGCTGGTTTGATGGCACGGGGTTAGTGGCCAATGTCGATCTGATGCAGCTGCCCACTGAGCTAACGGTCACTCGTCCATTGCAACAACGATGGTTTGGTCCCGGGTCTCGCTATATGGAGCACTTAGCCACAGCGTTTTCCGAATCGGAACTGGCTACTATTCGGCAGACCTACACCAGAGAGATCGGCACCTCCCTTTCCTGGAAAACTAACATTGCCCTAATCACGGCCCACAAATCTGCAGTTAGCTAGAAGAGAGCTTGCTCGACAGCGTCAACTTTGCCAATGCTGTGGGTCCCCCCGTCCACAATTTAAAATTTGGTACTGTCCACAATTAATGCTTCTAGTGCTCCTTGTAAATCTTTCGTCAATGCAGCGACGGCCCTGCGGCGGCTGGTCCTATAGTCTCCCCAGCGCTCACTCACACAAATCGGTTCCCCCACCGTTAGCAGTGCTTCTCGCTTACCCAGGGAGGGTCGAGGAAAAGGATTTTCTCCCTGGAGCCGTGCCACCATATCTGCTAACAACAAAATGGTTTCTGCAAATCGATCGGCTGTCGGATTTTCCAGCACGTAACGGCCTGTCACAGCCACAAAGCTCTCCACCAGACGCATGTGCCACATTCGCAGGTCGGCTTCTTCTGCGATCCGATTGGCCAGCCCCCGTTCCACTGGCGATAGTGCCGTCTCATCCCGCAGATCCTCCCGATAGATGCGCTCCCAGCCTGCCTGCTCTAGGCGACGGCAGCGATCAATCACAGAGCCCTTGGGCTGTAGGTCAAAGTACTTTTCAGCCACAGCCAGGGCACCGTTGAGCAGATGTTGGAGTCGTGCGGCCAGCTGTGCATTCGTACCTGCTGTCTCTGTTTCAGGTTGTTCTAAATCGTAAATCTGTTGATAGTAGCCCTCCATCAGAGTCAACAGATGCTCTGCCAATCTGTAGAGACGCCCATAGAGATGGGTGATTTGAGCCGTAGGCAACTCCACTGGTGGCACAAACGTTTCGCTAGAGTCCGCCATGCCACTGCGGGTTTCTAATTGGCATAGCAGCAGCTCGATCGCATCCCAGGGTGGGTTGATATATCGATATTGAATCCCGATGGGAACAACGTAGACTGGCTCGGAGCGCTCAGCTTTGACTAGATCCTCTACGCACCAAAACGCTAGCTGGGGAACCCCTGGCTCCAACGGGCTGACAATTTCGCTATGGCCATTGTTGCCTCCCTCTGGTGCCGCTGCCAGTGGAAACTGGCCATTAACCAAAAGCTGCCGCGCGGCTTTGAGGGCGGCCAAATCAAGCTTGCCCCGCTGGATAGAAACCCCACCTAGGCGAGAACACAGCCAGCTTGTCCATCTACCTGCCCACAGGGGAATCCCTCGATCATAAATAAAGTGGCTGTGCACCGGCGGCTGTAGCGCTACCCCTAGCTGTTTGGCTGCCCGAGGAACCGCCCGCCAAAGCAGATGGGCCATACCGTAGGCGTCCTCAGGGGCAGGATGACGAAAGGCAATGACAAACCGGTTTTGCCCTGTCTGAAAATTGTCATAGAGGCCGACTAGGGTCTCCGCATTACGGACCTTGATGCTAACCAGATCGGTCTGCCAGCGAACCCAGCCTGGCAGTGCCCTTTGAACCAGTCGTCGTACCCAGGTATCAAAGCGTTCGGGAATAAAATCTAAGGGGGGTTGAGCGTGGGTTATGGCGTTTGTCACAGGGTGGCTTCTCCGGCAGGCAACGATTCAAGACGGTAGGGCAGCTTGATAAGCTTTTAACAACTACTGCTCCCTTGGGCTGTGTCACTATCATGACGAGATGTGATGATTTCTATATTGTCCATCCTCAAAGTCTCTGAAACTCCCTTAGGTCCTGCCTTACGGATTCAGGAGTTTGATTGTTAGTCTTGGGAAGTTTTAATATTTGGTTATGGCTTGTAAAGCTTCTATAAAACACCATCCGCCAAATTACCGATTTCTAGGGGGCAGGCTTTAATAAACACAGATATAAACAAAGCACTACCTTAAATAGGTTCAAATCCTATATGAGATTGCTGATCGCCTATGGAGCAGGTCCTGATGTATAGGGACTAGGCAGCTGAGCCAGCGGGTGAGCAGCAATTTTGCATTAACTGTCCATTTAGTTCCCACTTTTCTAACCCAATAAGACATTCTCAGGATAATGAGAATGTTTTCTGTGAATCTACCGAATTAGGGTGACAATCGACCGCACTTATGGCCTATTGCTGTTAAGTTGTTTAGTCATTGTCCATGTCCACGCTTAGAGCTTCCCATTTCAGCAGCCAAGTGGTGAAAAATACGACCGTTGATGCCTCTATCATTGATGTCCAATCACCATCTTGGGATGCCCTGTTTAATAACGTTAATGATGATTTGGATACTGCTAACACCATTATCGAATCTATATTGACCGTTCAAAATCGCTGTCAAATTACACCTTTTTATGTTCAGGCTATCATTGCCAATTCTTCTGTATTTTTAGTCTCTAACACGGGCAGTTCTGAAACTTTAAGTCTCACCCATTCGGGTGCATGTTGGCTCCTAGGGAAATCCATAACCTGTGCCTTACCGGTGGGAAACTCAACCGTTGATCCTTGTCATGCGGTGATTCGCTATACGCCTGAAATGGGCTTTCTGATTGTTGATGTTGGCAGTCAGGGCGGTACCTACCTAAATCGACATCGTCTTGTCCCCCAAAGACGACAGCAGATTAGGGATGGCGACATGATCGAACTAGGAGATCTGGTGCTGGAGTTTTTTGTAGACAATTTTGATTGTTTTGAAGATCCCCTAGATGCCCATGAGGTGACCTATACAGGATATGACGTCCCATATGTAGAGACCTAACAGGTGACTAGGGTTTTTACCCTGTGGGCCTATTGGGCAATCTGTGGCAATCTAGTATCGATTTTCGACATCTAGATGAGTCCGGCGCTATGTCCGCTGATAGCGACCACCGGGGAGTTGGACAACAAACCCAGCGATTTCTAACTGCAATAGACCACTCAGCAAAACGCTTGTGTCGAGCTGGGTGGTTTCTACTAGGGTATCCAGACTGATGGGTACAGTGGGAATCAGCTGAAATATAGGTTGTAGAGCCACGTCTAATTCGCTAACTTTGTTTTCGTTCTCTGTTGCGGACGCAGAGGTTACATTGGCTGTGGGTTCGGATAGTGTTTGCTCGATAAGTGTTTGCTCGATGGGCACAGGGCTAGCGTTACCGGTGTCCACAGCTGGATTGGCTGCACCGATATTGAGCAGATCTTGGACTAGCCGGTCTTCACCCATCACCATGGCTGCTCCAGTATTAATCAGGACCAAACAGCCCAGGGAGGTGGGATTGTCTAACCCCCCTGGCAATGCATAGACATGGCGGCCATAGTCATTGGCCAAATAGGCTGTGATCAGAGCCCCCGAGCGTTGGGGGGCTTCGGTCACTAGGGTGGCGTGGCTGAGGCCAGCAATGATGCGGTTGCGTTGGGGAAAGTGGCTGCGCTCCGGCGGTGTGCCGTTGGGGTACTCGCTTAAAATCAGCCCCGTTTCCAAGATGCGGTGGTAAAGATGTTCGTTGCTGCGAGGATAGATGACATCTACCCCCGTTCCTAGGACCGCTATGGTCTGGCCTCGATTGTGTAGACAGCTTTGGTGGGCATAGGTATCAATACCAGCGGCCATGCCTGAAACGATGGCTATTTGCTGCTGACTACAGCGACGACTGAGCCGCTGGGTCCAACGCTGG
>JBCCAQ010000311.1:0-5436 GCA_039814735.1 Cyanobacteria bacterium P01_A01_bin.15 | reverse complement strand
GGTGCTGCGTTGAAATTACCTCCAGCCTATTGGATGTGGACGTGCATATCTTGGGCTATGCCTTTGCCCCAGATCACAAAGCTATTAGACCCTACCTGCAGGGAGGTGCTCCCAGTGGAGAGGACCGCCAGGCCAGTTTGGTCATCAAGGCGATTCAAGCAGCCGGAGGCGTGGCTGTTTTGGCTCACCCGGTTCGATATCGGCGATCCCCAGAAGACCTGATTCCAGCCGCCGCCGCCTTAGGTATTGACGGTGTAGAGACTTACTACGCCTACGATCATCCGCCCGAGTGGCGACCCACTCCCCACAAAACAGAGCGCGTTCAAGTGCTTGCCAGTGCTTATCAGCTTTTGAGCACCTGCGGTACGGATAGCCATGGTCTCACGCTAACTCGCCGGGTCTAGGCTGTCCTGCTCGTCCGCCGAGTCCTGTTCACTTTCTTGTTCACTCCCTTCAGCAGGGCTAGAACCATCGGCCGGTTCAGCCGCGGTCTGTTCGCTATTCTGCACAGTATCCAAAACGTCCTCAAGACTTCTACAGGTTTCGGCGTCGTAGTCAATAACCACCTCGACGGCATAGCGCACGGGCGTTTCTGTCTCAGGAAAATCACTATCTACCAGGGCCTCAAGGGCCTCGTCGTTGAGATATTCATAGCCGGTGCTGCGCAGAACAACCGCATCGACGGGGCTACCGTCTGGCGCGACTAAAATGCCCACCTCCCCATTGCGAGGGGAGTCTTGGGCGCACAGGTTTAAACCAGGTTCAAGGGTCAGTATTTCTGTATCGACGGTCTCTATCGTGTCTTCACTTTGGCCCTGTGTTTGCTCGATCCAGGCTACATAGGCAGCTTCTGCCTCTTCATCAGTCGTATCCTCGACGCTGTAGTTAAACCTGGCCTGCAGGTTTTCTAGCTGAGAGCCGCCATCGGTCTCTGACGCAGCCGCTAGCTCTGTGTCCTCAGGGGTACTAGTTTCATCAGACAGCTCAGCTGCATCAGTGCCGTTCTCTGCGGCGGTCTGTTCTGCGTCGCGCTGCCGCTCAAGTTCTAGCTGCCGTTCCAGGGTGTCCCTGTTAGTCTCTATTTCTAACTCACTCCCTGGGGGTGGCGGTGGAATATTTTCAAGACCGGTCGTGCGGTTAGCGCTGCTTTGCCCTGATCTAGAGGGCGTATTGGCAATCGAAAAGTCGGGCCTTGTGATGAAGGGGTTACGGAATACTCGGTTGCGGCTTAGACGGCTAGGGGAACTGAGGGATGGCGCGGTCGGGCTCAAAAATCGGCTAGAGCGATCCAAAATACCGGGGTTAGGTAATTTGGGCAGGGGAGTGCTTGAGGTGATATCGGGAATTGAGGGCAGCTGTGGGCGATTGAAGTCAGGGAGCCGTCCTTGCTCAGTAGGCGACAGGGTCACCAGCGGCACGGTACGGGTTTCCGTCGTATTTTCCTCGTCAAAGGCGGCAAATGAAACCGAGGAAAACCGTGGAATAGCCGTGAGCAGCACACCGTGAAAGGCCAGAGAGGCAATGGCAGCAACACCATAGGAGCTAGTCATAACCCGTTTGAATTGACGAACTGCCTTTTTAAGAACGTCTGGGGATGGACTTTGGGAAGATAGTTCAGGGGGAATAGACATGGCATGGTGTGGGCACTAGTTCCAAGTGCAAGAGCGCATTTGGATAATCAGCAAAGAAAATCAGGGAAGCTTGGGATCAGCATAGACAATTTGGCCAAAAGTTGTGTCCTTCTTTACGATCTTCCTTCACCTGCACAATCTGTTCCATGGCACCGATAGTTTGCCAGACCGCAAGTTTTATTTATGAGGTTTGCAAGCCACTGTCCGGCGTGTCTTGTTGGGATTTGACGGTGGTGTCGTCCACTACCGTCAAATCCTCTGACTGACTGGTCTCACTTGACGGTAGGGCATCTGTCACCAGGCGTCGCGTCCGCTTGCCTCCAGACAGCCGCTTGAGGAGCTGGGGGGTAGGATCATGGAGCAGATAGGTTACCGTATCGCCAGGTCGCCAGGTCCCCGGACCTAGAACCACATCCAGCTTGCCGTTACGCTGCATCGTGATAGGTAGCAGATCGCCATCCTCTGTAAGCTTATTTAGATGATCGCGCTGTTTTTCAAAGTCCTCAGTTTGCAGCTGGGTGGTGCGTAGCTCGGCAGCATCATCCTTCAAATAGGTGTTCCAGGTTTTAATGGCGAGGGGTGTAGATGTAGCCTTGCCCCCCTTGCCGTTGGGTTTAGACTCTTTATCGCTGCGGGGTAGTACCGCTAATACGCGGGGCGGCTGAAATTCTTCAGCCGCCCGTTCAGCCACGACAGAATTGACCTCACCATTGGTCGTCAATGCCAAAAATGTGCCAATCGAGCTTAACCCTGCCTCATCCAACAACTCCGCATCCAGGGCACTGCTCAGGTACACCCGCAATCCATCTTGTCTTGCCAGCTCGCAGGCTTCCTCATCGGTATCAAACATCACCACCGATTCGCCCTGCTGGTCAAACAAACGACCTACCAACCTACCAACAGGATTACATCCTACGATTACCACCCCGGTAGCATCAGCTTGGGTTATACCCAAAACTTTTGCGATGCTACGGGCGGTCAATCCTTGGATAAATACCGTCATGATGATGGTTAAAAATACTAGGGCCTTGATGGAATCACCTCCGTTGAGGCCCCGCTCGGTGAGCAAGATGGCAAACAGAGAGGCCACTGAGGCCGACACGATACCGCGAGGGGCAATCCAGCTTAGAAAAAGCTTTTGCCGCCAGTTTAGATCGCTATTTAGGGTGCAGGCATAGATATTCAGGGGACGTACCACTAGCATCAGGGTGAGTACGGTGAGCACTGACCCCACCCCCAAGGCAAACACACTGTCAATGGACAGATCCGCCGCCAGCAAGATAAACAGCACGGAGACAGAAAATACCGTCAGCTGTCCCTTAAACCGCCGCAGCAGGCGCTCGTCTGGAACGGAAAGCGCCCGCAACACTAAGCCAGCCGTAACCGTTGCCATGAGTCCAGATTCGCCACGAACAGTTTGAGCTAACCCAAACAGTCCCCAAACGCTGGCAAGCACCACCAGGTTACGTAGCTCCTCCGATAAAAAATTTGCTCGTTTTAGAAACTGTCCCAGTAGGGCACCGCCCACACCGCCGATAAATGCTCCGATGCTAAGGCGCTGGGCCAGGCCTCCGACAATAAACCCAACATCGGTGTCACCGTTGAGCAAAATATCTAATACCACCACGGCTAGGATCGCCCCCACCGGATCGATCAGCACCCCTTCTCCTTCTAGGATGGTGGCGACTTTTTTTTCTACCTGGACCTGGCGTAGCAGAGGGGTAATCACCGTCGGCCCTGTGACGACCACCAGGGAGCCGTAGAGAAAAGCCAACGGCCAGGGAAACTCACCAAACCAGTGAGCCGCCATACCGCCACCCAGCAGCGTAATAAATGTGCCGATGGTAATCAGATTACGGAGGCTGCCGGAGACCTGACCTAGCTCCTTGAGTTCTAAGTTGAGCCCACCCTCAAATAAAATCAGAGCAACACACAGGGAAACAATCACCTCTAGCCCCGTGCCAAGGACCTTAGGGTCAATCACCCCGAGGATGTCAGGCCCCAGCCCGACACCTAAGCTCAGCAGAAAAATAATACTAGGTAACCGCAGATACTCGGCAACAACCTGGGCTGTGATACCGGCTAGGACCGCTAAAACAATTTGCAGAGTGATATCAAACGGGGTGGCCATCAGCTAGGTTATGGCTGCTGCCTTGCTGGCAAAGCCTAGACAATAAAATACTGCTGCGGTGGGGAAAGGAAGATTTAAGATTCAGTTCCTTAATCTAGCATCTATTGTGGGAAAGAGAATGGGTGTAGCGCTTACGCAATCTTCATATCCAAAGTGATATTGGCAAAAAAAAGGGTGGCTAAACGCCACCCAAATCACAGGAGTTATAAGGAGATACGACAGTCCGACCGCCGGTAGCTATACCAAGGTCGAATGTCATGTTGGGTGTGATCAGAACGCATAGCAACACGGAAAGACTGCCGCTGCCTGCTGCTCTAAACCAACAACCCACGCATATATATTAGTGGGAGTTTTTTGAAAACGGTTAGCTTGGAGGTAGCGCTGCGGGATTTTTTTTTCAATAGATAGTATTGAACCCGAACAACGTTACGGCCTGTATCAACTCTAAAATCGATCTTAACAATCGCTCGCATCTCTAAAAGGAATGGCTACTTTGGATTCAGGGATAATCCTCAGCAGACCCTGTCCATCTCTGCCCCCTCAAGCTAGCGATGCGCCATCGTCATTTTTTTAAGGGTCGAGCCCTGCGCTCCCAAAAGCTAGTTCAAAAGATAGACTTGAGCGAGGTCTACCCCTGTCCTAGCTGCCGACATCGGGGAAAGATTCAAAGCATTACGCTAACGGAAGCATTTGGCTGCGATCGCTGCCAGCAAATCTACGTAATTCGCGACGGCGGGTTTGGCCTTGAGCTGCTTTCAGGTGCCCATCCCTACCGACGTCTGTGGCGATGGACAGGGCACCAGTGGAAGCAATACAGCCAGCTACCGGCATCGGGCTGGGTAGGGTTGCTCATGATCATGGCAACGCTGCTAGCTATTTCAGGATTTTGGCTGGTCCTATCTACGTCACTCAGGATTGTAGCCCTACTGGTGGCCGGCCTAGTAGTGGGTGCCATCCTGACATCACGGCGCTAAGGGGGGCATGCCCATCTAGCGATCGCTAGATCAACAGGGCCGCCTGAACGTCTTCTGGCTTTGGTGTTTTAACTCTAGTGGCGAGCCCCAGCTTGGATAGCAGCTGAACCATCATCCAGGTCACATCCACCTCCCACCATCGCAGTCCGTGGCGGGCCGAGAACTGAAAAGCGTGGTGGTTATTGTGCCAGCCTTCACCATAGGTAACGACAGCCACCCACCAGCAGTTGGTGGAATAGTCGCCAGCATCGTAGGTTCTGTAGCCAAACTTATGGGTGGCACTGTTAACAAACCAGGTGCAGTGGTAGACCACAACCAGACGGACAAAAATCCCCCACAGCACCCAGGACCAACCGCCAATGGCATACAGCAGCACCCCCAGGACAATCTGCATCGGCAAAAAATATTTTTCGCAAAACAGATAGAACGGGTCGTTGGCAATATCCTTGGTCAAACGGGGAACATCGCCATCAGCAGGAACCTCATGAAAAATCCATCCCATATGGCTCCACCAAAAGCCCTTTGTAGAGCTGTGGTGATCCACCGGCTGATCTGAATGGGCATGGTGATGACGATGTAACCCAATCCACTCAATGGGACCGTGCTGACAGGCCAGGCTACCGCACAGTACAAAAAAATATTCCAGCCACTTAGGCACCTTAAAGCTACGGTGGGCCACCAGACGGTGCCAGCCCAACGT
>JBCCAQ010000301.1:0-5996 GCA_039814735.1 Cyanobacteria bacterium P01_A01_bin.15 | reverse complement strand
GTTCGTCGGGCGGTTTCCACCATGCGCCATGGCACCTTCGACCTATCTGTTGCGCTCACAGACTTGGTGGAGCAAATTCAGCAAACTCGCCCCTCACGTGCAAACTCGTTTCAAATTAGATCCCATATCGATTTACCGGTGCTGCCGCTGCAGACGAGTCAGCAGCTCTTTCTAGTGGTAAAAGAAGGGTTGACCAATATTCAAAAGCATAGCCAGGCTTCGATGGTAGAACTATCCACTACCACGACGGTGAACGACATCACCATTCGGCTTTCGGACAACGGGGTGGGATTTTTGCAGCAGGCTCCTAAGCAGGGATTTGGTTTGCGGGGCATGCAGGAGCGGGTACAGCTGTTGCACGGTCAGATGGCTGTGCGTAGTACGGTGGGACAAGGAACGGTAATTCAAGTGACGATTCCACAATGAGTGAGCCATGATCCGACTTTTATTGGTGGATGACCAGCCGATGTTTCGAGGAGGGCTAGCCTCTCTTCTTACCCTGGAGCCTGACTTTGAGATTGTGGGTGAGGCCAACCACGGCCAGGAGTCCATTGCCCTGGCGGCACAGCTGCAGCCCGATGTGATTTTGATGGATGTGCGGATGCCCGTGTGTAATGGGGTAGAGGCCACGCGGGAAATTCATCAGCGGTTTCCCTGGATTCGGATTTTGGTATTGACCACCTTTGATGAGGACGACTATGTGTTTCAGTCGTTGGAGGTGGGGGCACTGGGCTATTTGCTCAAGAGCACGCCTGCTAAACAAGTTGCGATCGCAATCCGCAACGTCCACCAGGGCTACAGCCAGCTAGGCCCCACCATTGCCCCCAAGGTTTTCTCCCAGGTAAAAGCCACCAGCATTACCGAAAAGGTAGATGCCCAAGCCTTGTTTAGCAATCGCGATGTCGAGATTTTAAAACTTCTAGGCCAGGGCCACAGCAACCGCGAGATTGCCGATACCCTACACCTCACCGAAGGCACCATCAAAAACCATCTCACCAATATTTTTAGCCAGCTGGACGTTCGCGATCGCACCCAGGCCGCCCTTTGGGCACATCAGCATCTGCTGCCCTAATACCTGTTAACTCAATGCTGTCCCAGTAGATCCTTGCTAACCTTGGGCTAGTAGCTGTAGATATCCGATGGTTCAATCGATTCCTGCACGTAAAGTTAAGCTCAGCGATCTCAAAGATAAGTTCGGTCTGCGGTGGACTGAGGCTGATGATTTCTTTACTGACTGGCTGGGTAATTTTCCGGCCCTAACGGCAGAAGAGATCAAGGCCCTAGATCGAGTTAAGGCCAACTATCGGTATCTACTTGAGTATCCGATTATGGAAAGCATTGTCAAAATGGTGGTGCTTTCCCCACTGCTGGATATTGCCGGTTTCTATGCACCCCCGTATCGGGTGACGGGCGAGGCCGATGTTAAAGTCTCAGCTGTTGATGAAAGTGAGGTTATCCAAGGCAGTATTGATGTCCTGATCATTCAAGAACAGCTCTGGGTAACCGTGATTGAAGCTAAAAATTTAGAGTTCTCCCTGACAAAGGTAATCCCCCAGACGCTGGCCTATATGTTGGCCCAGCCTCAGCCGATTAGACCAACGTTTGGCATGGTAACTAACGGGAGCGAATTTCTTTTTCTAAAAATGCTCCACGGTACCTCGCCTCAATATGGCACCTCAGATGTCTTTTCCCTGTGGAATCGGGGTAACAATCTATATCCGATCGTTCAAATTCTCAAGCACTTTGGCCAGCTGATTGCCCAGGGGAGCTAGCCTCTTTAGGCTGATATTGCTATTATCTCAATGACCATGAGCTTGAATAAGTGTACGGCGTTTAAGATAGCCAGCGCAGTTGATTCCGAATTTCATCAATGCTGACTTGATCTAGCAGTTTCAGGAGTCGCTGTAGGGTTTCACCCAGAGGTCTCTGCTTTGAGATGATAATACCTGAGTGGGATTTGCCAGCTTTTAGAAATTCAATATGTAGTTCGATGTAATCAGCCGCGTTGAACGAGAAAATCGCACGTTCTTCCTGAATAGCAAATTCTAGCTGCTCTAGATCAGATAGCCCTTCTCTCTGAGATTCATGGACATCTGTGGCATCAAAACCCTGCTGCCTTAGCGCTTTACCTAAGCTTCCATGAACGTCTTCATCAATGTAGAGTTGAATGAAGATGCGACTGTTCTCCTCGCTCATGTTGTTGAATTAGGCGTTAATACACCATCTTCTGATACCGATAAGTCAAACGTTTGCAGCAGATTATCAAGTTTGTCAGTTTCCAAATCAGCATCAATTTCTGCCTGATGGTCATAGTAATAACTTAAGGCATCATAAAACTGGGCCATGCTGAGCTGTGGATACCCCTCTAAGATTTCAGCAACCTGATATCCCATACGGTAATAGTTGACCAGTACTTTCACTGGAACTCTGCTGCCTTGAACGATCGGGCGACCACCACATATATCAGGTATCTGGGTAATGTGTGGATGGCTATCCGACGGTAGAGTTTGCTGAAGATCAGTCATTAGGGCATAGCGTTCTTGTGGGGAGAGCTGACGGGCTTGTTCAGTCAGTTCTTGCAGAGTCATAGGATCTAAAGCTATCTATATTTCTATTGTAGGTGCCATATCTTGGAGGGCAAGAGTATCTGTCCTCCAAGATATGGTTTGGTTACAATCGTTTCATGAGCATGCTAATCACATCGCCCTGGTCCGGTGTCAAAATCAGCTGGTTGTTAGGAATTTCAATCAGGGGGCTCCACTGGGTGGGCTCCACGTAGCTGAGGTTGTTGAGCAGGTGGATGGTCTGGCGAATACCGCCGGGGCTACCAAGCAAAATATGACGAATAAACTCGCCTGTGGGTAGGGCGAATGAAAGATCGACAGGCAGGTTAGCTGCCGCTGTTGGGGAGATATTCATGGGGCGTTTTCCTTGCTGGCTGGAGCCAGCCTATGGGGTAGGAAAGCGCCCAAAAAGATAGCCACTCCAGCTTGGGCAAACCGGGGTGGCTGTAAAATGCATACAGCTGTCCGACTGGTTGACTCAGTTGGGGAGTTAGCTGGGTGGTCGTGCTGCGAACACGGCCATCCAGCGGCTAAATTTTTGGGTGCGGTTGGCCAAAGAGGGATCCCTAGCCATTGACAAAGCTACCAGGGGTGTATGGGTGGCGTCAATATGCAAAACGAAAAATCTTGTAACTTGGGTGCCTGTGTCTAGATCGGATGCCGTTTTACTCACTGTCAGCGCTTTCGGGAGCAGCATCGTACCTAGAGGAGGCATTCAGTGATATCCGTATTATGCTGCTACAGTTGAGGAAGCGTTTAAAAAACTGCAATAACTGGGACTTGCGACTGGCGAGGCCGCGTTAGCCCACCCTGCACTGAAAGTGACAGGGCTAATTGAATCAAAACCCACTAAAGGGGTTAATGGATCGCTGAAAGCCTTGTATTTCAGACTTCGTAGCCAGCATTGTCCCTTTAGTGGACAGCCCTCAATTAGTGGGTTTCAGCTGTTACCCGCGATTGGGATTTTGTTTGCCCTGTAAAGGTTTGGTGATAATGTATCAGTATGTAGCAAATATGTTGGTGAGGTAAGAGTTACGACAACAGATTACGCTACGCACTGTAAAAGAATAGGAGACAATGGCTTTTACCTTTGCCTGGGTTTATGCGCCCACCTCCAACTTATCTCTGCTATAAGTTGACACCCCCCTTACGCTGGGTTGTAGGGCGGCGTCCCGGCCCTGCCCAGGGGGTTTGGGGAACTCGGAGGGACCCCAAGCAGCCGGTTTTGCCCCACAACCAACCCCCTTCGCCAAAAGTTAATAAATTTCGATTGCTCAGTACTTGCTTTAAGCAGCTCCCTTTCCTCGTTTTCTCAGAGAAGAGAGGACAACAACATTTGTCTTAGAGCCCTACTGAACTAATCTGTTGCAGTGTGGTTAAATCATCTTCAAAATCTTCTGGCTTATAGGGAAGATCGATACCTCTATCTGCCAACAGCTTTTCAGCATCCCATCGAGATTCTAGATTAAGCAGCTCCGCTAACTTGCCAAGGCTGATAATTCCTTCACGGTACGCTTCAAAAACTGCAAACTCTAACAGCTTCTGCTCAACGCTACCCCATTTCAGGGTTAGCGCAGCAGCAAATTCATCAGGTAACGCAAGTTGAATGTTTATCTCAGTTAGCTACAGACTAGCTTGAGTGGATCTTGCCCCAAGGATAGCACCGCTAAACCGAGTGGCCCTAATCCATAACAGTTTTCAACACCCAATCCCTAATCAACGGATTCACCAACTCAGGCCGATCATCGTGAGGACAGTGCCCGGCTTCTAAAAAGTGTTCTTCAATATCGCTGTAGTACTTGTGAAACAGCTCACTGCGCTGCTCACAGTTCATCCAAGGATCCTGGGTGCCCCATAGCAACAACAAAGGTCGCTCCAGCTGAGCCAACAACACATCTACCCGCTCACCTCTGGGAGCCTTAAACAGTGCCGCAAATGCTCCTGGTGCATCCCGATCTGTCGCCGGACGATAAATGTTCTCAATCAGCTCTTCTGTGACCGCCTCTTTATTTACATATACCTGGGTTAGCGTCTTGCGAATGTATGACTTATTTCTTACAAACTGAAAAATAAACCAGCTGGGGATTGGGCTGAGCACAACAGCTTTAATCAGTTCACCCATGGCTTGCTTAAACGGATTGGGTGCCTGCTCTGGTATCTGATCCTTAAACGATCCCACCCCATTGAGCAGGACTGCCCCCCTCACCCACTGGGGCCGAGTCGCCGCTGTAAATAGACAGCTATAGCCACCGATGGAATTGCCCGCAATCACCGCCGGACGCCCGATTACCTGCTCGATAAAATCGCTCAGCTGATCGCGCCATAGGTCCGAGCTGTAGCCGCCCGATGGCTTTGACGAGCGACCAAAGCCAATCAGATCGATGGCCCATACCTCGAAGTCCTGCTGTAGCTCGGCAATGTTTTTGAGCCAATGGTCAGTGGAGGCCCCAAACCCATGCACCAGCAGCAGCGGTGGCCGGGCGGGGCGGGGCTCACCTGCGCGCACGTAGTAGACGGTAAAATTGCGCCAGTTCCAGAGGGTGCCGGTTGAGGGGGCTGCTGCAAGGGTCATAGGTAGATCGGAGGGAAAGTGTGTTTTGGCTAGGGCAGGGCGGTTGCCCGTACGTTAGGACGATTAACATTTCGTAACTTGTTTAAGTCTATCGTGGGTTACACGTCCTGGCTGCACCAGACGGCTAGGCTAGAGACGTGTGTTGTGAGCCCCTGCTATGACCTCAATTCGCCCGAGATCTTCCCGTCGTACGTTTAAGCTTTGGTTTGAGCGGTTACTGGTTGCGATCGCAACCGTCAACCTGGCCTTGGTTGCCTTTGACCTCAGCTACATCCGTTTTCGCGACCTGTACCTTAAAACGCTGCCAGGGCCTACCGTCTGGTACGGCGAAACCTTCAAAGGCATTGAACCCCATCGGACGACTGAAGCCTACCTCAGGGAAGTGGATGCGCTCAAGGTCACCCTGGAGTCTGAAGGCTTAAATTCAGATGCCGCCGATCGGCAGCTGGCGGCCCTAAGGCTAGGCAGTGTTGACCTGGTGGATGAAAATCCATTTGCCGTGGCCAATAAGTCTGGAACGCTGGAGCGGATCAAGCAGGAAGTTCGCGATCGCACCGATCAAGAAAACTCCTCAAAAGAAGCCTTTCGTACCTTTTGGAGTCAGTCATATTTAGAGAGTGGCTGGTCCGAGGAGCTGGACTTTTTTGACGAAGAGATCCGACCGCTAATTGCCACCAACTACTGGCGCAGCATTGGCTTTGATGGTTTGCCCACCGACCGTTTTTGGCTGATTGACATTGGGTTTGTGGCCCTCTTTGCCAGCGAATTTTTAGTCCGCACCTATTTTCTGAGCCGTCGCCATGCCAACACCACCTGGTTTGATGCCATGCTGTGGCGTATTTATGACGTGCCATTGTTTT
>JBCCAQ010000005.1:0-47651 GCA_039814735.1 Cyanobacteria bacterium P01_A01_bin.15 | reverse complement strand
TTTTTGCCATCCCTAAGACTGCTTCATCAGATGCCTAAACAGGTTCTCCTTTAGCATCATCTGGCGCATCATCTCGACCACATAGTCCTGGGCCTGATCGAGGGATAGGTTCTTGACCTGTTCTTTTAAGAGCTGCAGCTCAAATTCTTGCTCTAAGCTCAATTTTGCCGGCATTTCCATCACGATTGCTCCTTAGCCGCTGAGCCTCAGCGCTGTATAAACTGCATGGCTGCGATCGCACCTAGGAAAAACACAGTTGGAATTCCTAGGGTATGTACCGCTAGCCACCGGATGGTAAAGATCGGATAGGATATCGTCTCTTGGTTACGGTTAAAATTAGTCATGGCGGGAAACCCTCGCTACAAAAACAACTGACGTTCAGGCTATGGTCTGCTCAATGCGGCCATAAAACTGACCCCGAATTTTGACATCCATCGCCTCTTTAGTCCCAAAGTCAGTATCGGACGGCTGATCACTCTCAAACAGCCCCGCGATCTCTCCGGTGGCGCGGTTTACCCGATTTATTTGTAGGGAAATATGGCCCTGTCCAATGTCAAACGACTTGAGGTTCTGACGAGAAAGATCTTCACGGTCCGCCTGACTCGGTAGCCCCACCGCCGCGTCATAGCCCACCGTCACGCCTCGACCCTTTGGATCAATAAAGCTAGACGTGCGGTAGGGCGGCACGTCAAATGTACCGGCTAGACGGGTAGACGGGCCGAGGCTGGTGGAGGCATCTTTGTTTTTTGCCACCAGCCCCTTGACCGTAAACAACAGCGGTACCCGCTCTCCATCAGGAAGCTGTACCGTCACCGGTTGGAAATCAAATCCCCCCTGTTCAACAAACGTCATACTGCCATCGTCACCAATCTGCAGGGAGCCGCTGACCTGATCGAGGCTAAAACTTTCTCGAGTCAGCGGTTTGGTGCGCACAAATTTACTCTCCTGACGTTTGATTAAAGGCGAGCGTCTCACCAAAAATTCCTCAGGCTGCAGACATAGCCCATTAAGTTGATAGGTCTGATTGGCACCGATGGCAATTGCATCCAGGCTGCTTTGGGCAAGCTGAGGACAGTTATTGGCCAGGCCACTACCTTTAATATCGTCGTAGCTTAGGGAATCTGTTTGCCCGTTGGGAGCACCACCACAAGCAGTTAACACTCCGAAACACAGGGCTAATAAAACAGTTATTAAAGTGCGATATCTCATCTATTTACTCTCGTATTGACAGGGTGGGCCGTTAGCAGGCGCATCTGCATGCCCGCAAAGCCATTGAAAGGCGCTATCCCACGTATAAAGTCAACCAAAAAAAACTGAAGAACTCATGAAGACAACAGGGGCACGCCATCAAATATTGAGTTTTATGAAGCAGCTCTCATGTTTTCATAGGTTCTCCATTTTTGTTCCCTATTCTTCTTACAACCTTGGTAACAAGAATCTTCTTGATGTCTGCAAAGTTTGTGGTTGCAGAGCATTGTCCAGGAAATTTAAGTCACCCTCAAATAGGGAGAAAATATAATGAGCCTAGTTACAGAACTTATTCTCAGTGCAGATAGTGAAGCTCGCTACCCTGCCCCAAAAGAACTTCGGATTTTTCAAGACTTTGTCAAAACTGGCGAACAGCGCATCCGTATCGCTAGGGTACTGGCGGAAAATGAACAGCGGATTGTCCAAAACGGCAGCCAGAAATTTTGGGAACGTTGCCCCAATACCCCCAGCAACAGCGGAAATGACCGTAAGACGGCCTCCTGTCAACGCGATCAGGGTTGGTACGTTCGACTCATTGCCTATTCTATCTTGGCTGGGAGCGAACGGCCCCTAGAGGAAATTGGCACGGTGGGTATCAAAGAAATGTACAACAATCTAGAAATTCCCATTAGAAATATTGCAGAGTGCATGCGCTGCCTCAAAGAAGAAGCCATGAGTATCTTGAGCGAAGAAGACGCCCAAGAGGTCGGTCCCTACTTTGATTTAATTATCCATTCTCTGATGTAGGCAGCTCCATTTCCTTTTTCTAGTCATTCAACATTTTTTCAACGTTTTAAAATCTCAAGGAGAACCCCATGCAAGACGCTATCACCACCTTGATCAATTCCTCTGATGTTCAAGGCAAGTATTTAGACGAGTCTTCATTAGAGAATCTACAGTCCTATTTTCGCAGTGGTGACCTCCGAGCGCGCGCAGCCATGTCCATCAGCGCCAGTACATCGACGATTGTGACGAAGACAGTGGCCAAGGCGCTGCTCTATACCGATATCACTGGCCCCGGCGGCAACATGTATACCTGCCGTCGCTATGCCGCCTGTATTCGCGATATGGAGTATTTCCTGCGCTATGCTACCTACGCCATGCTGGCGGGCGATCCGTCAATTTTAGATGAGCGGGTGCTCAACGGCCTCAAGGAAACCTACAACTCTCTAGGGGTACCGGTGGGAGCCACGGTCCGGTCTGTCCAGGCCATGAAGGACGTTGTCAACGAGATGCTGGGGGCCGATGCAGGACGAGAGATGGGGGTTTACTTTGACCATATCTGCTCGGGCCTTAGCTAGCGATTGCCCCTGTTGATCACCCTACATAAGACACCCGATTCATTATGAGCATCATCACCCAAGCGATCGCAAATGCCGATCGCGAGGCTCGCTATCTCAGTCGAGGAGAACTGAATACCATTGGCCATTTTTTTGGCGATGGGCAAGAGCGTCTCCGCATTGCCTCCATCCTGACCAACAATGTTGAATCCATTATCGAAAAGGGCAGTCAGCGGTTTTGGCAGCGCTGTGCGGTGACCCCTAGCAACAGCGGTAACTCGACATTCCAAGCATCCTGTCTGCGCGATCAGGGTTGGTTTATCCGGCTGATTTCCTACGCAGTTGTAGTCGGCGATATCGATCCGCTCCAGGCCAGCGGTGTCAGGGGAGCAAAGGAGATGTATCGGTCTCTAGAGATTCCCCTGAGAAACGTAGCCGAATGCATGCGCTGCCTCAAGGAGGTCACCCTGGAGCTGCTGAGTCTAGAAGATGCGGCGGAGGTTGCTCCCTACTTTGACTATCTCATTCAGGGGCTGATGCCCTAGTGCAGTATTGGATTTGGAGATTTTGAAACACCATGACCGATCGGATCAACGGGGGCAGTCCGACTGTCCATCCGCAGCTGTATCACACCGTGCCTATCGCTGTTATTGTGGGGGCACAACAGCGCGATCGCTATCTCAACCAAAATGAGGCTAAAGAACTCTTAGCCTTCTTTGGGTCGGGGTTACAGCGCTTGGAAATCGCCCAAACCCTGACCCAGCAGGCCGACAACATTGTGGCAGCTGGTGCTAACCGCATCTTTGTTGGGGGTAACGCCATGGCCTATCTGGAACGCCCCGAAGACCCCCTAGGGTTACCGGGTTCAGGCTACTACGTGGGCGAAGACTACCTCTCTGCGGCGGCCAAAACAAGACAGGCAACCTCCCGCGATTTGCCCCGCTATGTGGATCCTGTTAACGGGCTGATGGAGTGGGTTAAAGGCATGATGGCTGGAGGTAAACCCGCAGCTCCAAGCCAGTTTCGCACCATTGATATTGCTCGCTACGGCACCGTTCGGATGAAGCGATCGCTCCGGGATCTAAGCTGGTTTTTGCGCTATGTGACCTATGCCATTGTGGCCGGTGACACCAGTATCATCAGCCTCAACACTCGGGGATTGCGGGGGGTGATTCCAGAAGATGTCACCCTGGCCACCATCGTCGCCCTGCGAGAAATGCAGTGGAAGGCCCTCACCTACTTTTCCGCTTTACCAGCGGCGGCAGCGGTGGTAAAACGGTACTTTGATGTGCTGATCGATGACTATGGGGTCGAAAAACCCTCTCCACGTCTGCGGGCAGGGGTTTCCAAATATCATCCAGGTCTAGAGCTACCCCAAAGCTATGGGAACAGTACCCAACCACGATGGGTAATGAAGCCTCACCTGCCCGATATCGAGAAAGACGAAGTGGTGCGGGCTGCTTACCGGCAGGTCTTTGAGCGCGACATTACCCAGCCCCACGGCCCCACGCTCATGGAGCTGACCTCCCAAGTTAAAAGCGGTCTTTTGTCGACAAAAGAGTTTATCCGTCAGCTGGGGAAATCACGTCTCTATCGACAGCTGTATTACGAACCCTATACGATCAGCCGTAGCATTGAGCTAGCCTGCCGCCATTTTCTAGGGCGAGGACTCAGCTGCATGGAAGAGTTTCAGTCCTACTTTGATGTCATATCTGAGCGCGGATTTTCGGCTCTAGTAGATAGCTTTGTGGATACGGAGGAATACACCGACTACTTTGGTGAAGAGACTGTGCCCTACCTCAGGGGTATGGGCATGGAAGCCCAGGAATGTCGAGTTTGGGGACCCCAGCTGGAGCTGTTTAAATACAGCGCCCCCGTCCGCAAGGTGCCCCAGTTTGTCACCACCTTTGCCGGGTATCAGCAACCCCTACCCAACCAGCATCCCTATGGCATGGGTAACGATCCGCTCGAAATCCAGTTTGGAGCCATTTTCCCCCAGGAAACCCGCGACCCCAGGGCACAGCCGGCCCACTTTAGTGAAGACAGCCGTCGAATCTTGATTGCCAGCGGAGCTGGGAACGGTCACGGCCCCAACGGCAGCCCCCATCTCGGCAGAACCCCTGGCTCTCCGGGGCATCATGTGATCAGGTGGGAATCTGGCCGCAACGGTCACCACCCTAGACCGATGGGAAGCCAAAGCCATTTGATGCTGACCAGTGTGAATCTCACCCACCATTCCCAGGGGGCTGTGATTCAAGCGGCCTATCGCCAGATATTTGGGCGCGAGGTCTTGGCTAGCCAGCGACAGTCTGTGGCCGAGGCTCAGCTCAAGGCAGGCAAGATCACCCTGCGGGAGTTTATCCGACAGCTGGCCAAGACTCGTCTGTTTCGACAAATGTACTGGGAGAACCTTTACATCACCAAGGCGATTGAGTACATCCACCGGCAGCTGCTGGGGCGGCCCACCTATGGCCGACGAGAAATGGCTCAATACTACGATATCTGCGCCCGCCAGGGCTTTTACGCCTTTGTCGATGCCCTCATGGACAGTGCTGACTATATGGGGGCATTTGGGGAGGACACCGTGCCCTATGAGCGCTATTTGACACCGCGTGGGTTTGCGTTGCGATCGCCCCAGGGACCGGTGGGCTGGTCAAAATCTAGGGACAACCCGCCCGTTGCAGGCGAGTGGATGCGCGAGCGCTCAGCGGCAAAGACTGTTTCTAGAGCGGCTGTCATGGACCCACCTCAGCCAGCCCCTGTACAAACCGCTGAAGCCTCCAACAGCCAAACCCTAGAGGCACCGCAGACGGTGGCTATCCATTCCGAGAATCGTGAGCGGCCCCTAGGGCCAACACCACCGGATGAACAAGACGAACAACTAGTGCCGACAGCTAATACTGTTGAGGCAGCGCCCAGCCCTGATGCCTGATTTTGTCACTGAAATCTTGAGCGCTAATCACCCCTAATTTCCCATGAAAACAAAGCCCAACAGTCTGTTAGAGCGGTTCTATCAGCCTTTCAATCCTCTGAAGTATCACATCCATATTGGCTGGTTTGGAGGCATATACATCTATCCCAAATCCCAGTATTCCGAATTGCAAAGCCATGAGCATCGTTAAACAGGTCATTCTCAACGCCGATGAAGAACTCCGCTATCCCACCCCCGGTGAGCTGCGGATGATTCGCACCTTTTGTAAGACTGGAGCAGAGAGAATTCGGCTCGCCCAAACCCTAGAACAACAGGCCCAGGTCATTGTCGATCGAGGAACCCGAAAATTCTGGCAGATCTGCCCTAGAACCCCAAGCAATAGCGGCAACCGCCGCAAAACCGAAGCGGCTAAGCGGGATATGGGTTGGTATGTCCGCTTGATTAGCTACTGCTTGCTAGCCGGAGACGATCGTCCCCTTAGGGAGATCGGTCTGGTTGGGATGAAAGAGCTGTACAACAATGTCGGTATTCCCCTAACCAACATTTTGCAATACATGCGCTGTCTTAAGGCTGAGGCCAACGCCCTGCTGGATGAAACCGATGCAGCCGCCATTGTTCCCTACTTTGACGAAATCATTCAGGAGTTGGCCCTGCCGGGCTCGCCCTATTTTATGAACGATGGCGTTGGTGAAAGCGAGTCGGTTGCTTGAGCCTTTCTAGAGAACTTAGAACAAGGAGGTTATTATGACAACTTCAATAGGAGCCCTGAGGCCATCCAAAAGCTGGGTTGGCAAGGTTGACGACTGGTTAAAACGCGATCGCTTTGTATTTGTCGGGTGGTCGGGGCTGCTGCTGTTTCCCTGCGCCTATTTAGCCATTGGAGCCTGGTTTACCGGCACCTCCTTTGTGACTTCCTGGTACACCCATGGCCTGGTATCTTCATATTTAGAAGGCTGCAATTTTCTCACCACGGCCGTATCTACCCCCGCCGAGAGTATGGGGCATTCGCTATTGTTTTTGTGGGGACCTGAGGCCAACTGGGACTTTACCCGCTGGTGTCAAATTGGCGGACTGTGGAACTTTACTGCTTTCCACGGGGTGCTGGGGCTGATGGGTTTTATGCTGCGCCAGATTGAGATTGCTCGACTGGTGGGTATCCGGCCCTATAATGCCATTGCTTTTTCGGCTCCCATTGCGGTGTTTGTCGCCACGTTTTTGGTGTATCCACTGGGTCAATCAAGCTGGTTCTTTGGACCCAGTTTTGGGGTAGCCGCCATCTTTCGATTTCTACTATTTTTCCAAGGATTCCACAATTACACCCTCAACCCATTTCACATGATGGGTGTGGCTGGGGTGCTGGGGGCGGCGTTGCTCTGCGCTATTCACGGTGCCACCGTGCAAAATACCCTGTTCAAGGACTCCGATGGTAAAAACACCTTTAGGGGTTTCTCCACTACCCAGGCAGAAGAAACATACTCCATGGTGACGGCCAATCGCTTTTGGTCTCAAATCTTTGGAATTGCCTTTTCCAACAAGCGTTGGCTCCACTTTTTTATGCTGTTTGTACCGGTCACAGGACTGTGGATGAGTGCCATCGGCATGGTGGGGCTGGCCTTTAATTTGCGAGCCTATGACTTTGTGAGTCAGGAAATCCGAGCGGCGGAAGATCCCGAGTTTGAAACGTTTTACACCAAAAATGTGTTGCTCAACGAAGGAGTGCGCTCCTGGGTTTCAGAGCTAGATCAGCCTGCGAAGAAATTTGTCTTCCCAGAAGAGGTATTACCCCGTGGTTTTGCCCAGTAAAGGCACAGGCCATGACTGTTTTTGTACCCATGTAATCAAAGCGCTGCTGATCTAGAAGATGTTTCTATCTGTTTTATGGGCTATTGGCCAGCCATTAACAGATGACGTCACGCCAAGGTTAATATCCATTTTTCGAGGAGGTCTAACGCTATGGAAACACCCATCGAAACAATTCCAGATCTGTCGGTGGCACCCACAGATTCGTTCTTAGCCCCGACGGGGCCTGGCTATGATGAAGTCTCTAGCGGCTATGCCTGGTGGGCAGGCAATGCCCGCTTTATTACCCCGGAGCTGACGGGTCGATTTTTGGGAGCCCATGTGGCCCACGCGGGCCTGATTGCTTTGTGGGCCGGAGGCATGCTGCTGTTTGAAGTCTCTCACTACAACCTGTCCCAACCGATGTATGAGCAGGGGTGTATTCTCATGCCCCACATTGCTAGCCTCGGCATTGGCGTGGGGCTAGGGGGTGAAATCACCAATATGTTTCCCTTTTTTGCCATTGGCGTAGCCCATTTAGTGGGCTCGGCAGTGCTGGGGTTTGGCGGTATGTACCATGCTCTGCGAGGACCCGAAAAGCTTTCTGGATTCTTCCAGTTTGACTGGACAGATAAGGCCAAAGTCGCTCAAATCCTTGGGTTTCACATTATGATGCTGGGCTTTTTTGCCCTGCTGTTTGCGGCCAAAGCGATGTTTTGGGGAGGTCTTTATGATCCCTGGGCTGTCGGCGGCGGTGATGTGCGTCTGATTACGAACCCTACGCTCGATCCTCGGATAATTTTTGGTTATTTACTGAGAAATCCCTTTGGTGGCAGCGGCTGGATTGTTGGGGTTGATAATCTTGAAGATGTCATCGGCGGCCATATCTGGATTGGCGCGATTTTAATTGCAGGGGGGATCTGGCACATTTTAGTGCCGCCGCTGCGCTGGACCTATAATCTTTTTCCCTGGACCGGGGAGACTTATTTGTCCCAAAGTCTGGGTAATGTCGCTGGCCAGGCATTTATTGCCACCGCCTTTATCTGGTTTAACAATACGGTTTACCCCAGTGCTTTTTATGGTCCCACCATTCCAGAAGCGTCCCAGGCCCAGTCCCTGGTGTTTTTGATGCGAGACCAAAACCTGGGGGCAGATGTGGCTTCGGCCCAGGGTCCCACTGGTCTGGGTAAGTATCTGCAGCGAGCCCCGACGGGTGAGATCATCTTTGGGGGTGAAACCATGCGCTTTTGGGATGCCCGTGCCCCATGGTTAGAGCCGTTGCGGGGAACCAATGGGCTGGATTTGGACAAGCTCAAGAACGATGTGCAGCCCTGGCAGATTCGACGGGCTTCGGAATATATGACCCACGCACCGCTGGGATCCCTCAACTCCGTTGCCGGACTGGCCACTGAGACCAATGCATTTAACTATGTCTCTCCACGAACCTGGCTAGCGACAGCCCACTTTATTTTTGCGTTTTTCTTTTTGGTGGGTCACCTTTGGCATGCTGGTCGAGCCAGGGCGACGGCTGCCGGGTTTGAAACTGGCATCGACCGAGAAAATGAGCCCGTGCTTTCGATGCCGCCAATTGATCCGAGCCTGCGGTCAGACTAAACGGTCAGACTGATTTATTGCTGGGCCATTGTTGTTGGCTCCATGCTTGAAACAGGGCGCAGAACCATGTGCCCTAATTCTTTAACCAAACACAATTTAACCAAATACAAGGAGAGGAACTCAATGGGACTGCCTTGGTATCGCGTCCATACGTCTGTCTTGAACGATCCAGGACGACTAATAGCTGTGCATCTGATGCACAATGCCCTATGTGCCGGGTTTGCTGGCTCCATGCTGCTGTTCGAGCTAGCGCTCTATGATCCTAGCGATCCGGTCTTAAATCCGATGTGGCGACAGGGCTGTTTTTTGATGCCGTTTGTGGCTCGCCTGGGGGTGACCAACTCCTGGCAGGGTTGGAGTGTGACCGGAGATACGTTTATCGATCCAGGATTTTGGACCTTTGAAACGGTTGCGATCGCACATATCCTGTTTGCTGGCCTAGAATTTCTCGCCGCCTGCTGGCACTGGGTCTACTGGGATGTTGCCACCTTTTTCGACCCAAAAACCGACGAGCCCGTCATCGATCTGCCCAAAGTTTTTGGCATCCATTTATTACTTGCAGGGCTAGCCTGCTTTGGCTTTGGAGCCTTTCATCTCACCGGGGTATTTGGACCGGGCATGTGGGTATCCGATCCCTTTGGACTGACCGGTCATATCCAGGGGGTGGCCCCCGACTGGGGAGCCTCCGGATTTGATCCGCAAAATCCGGGAGGGGTGGTGGCCCACCACATTGCCCTAGGCATTGTCGCCATCATCGGCGGGCTGTTTCATATCTCCGTGAGACCGCCTGAATATCTCTATAAGGCCCTGAGAATGGGCAATATTGAGGGGGCACTGGCCAGTGGTTTAGCGGTCTTTTTTGCCGGGGGTTTTATTGCCGCTGGCAGCATGTGGTACGGCACTGCCACTACCCCAATCGAGCTGTGGGGACCAACGCGCCACCAGTGGGATCAGGGCTACTTTCAACAGGAAATTAGCCGTCGAGTCAACACCAGCTTAGAGGAAGGTCAGAGTCTTTCGGACGCCTGGTCCGCCGTACCCACCAAGCTGGCCTTTTACGACTATGTCGGCAACAGTCCGGCCAAGGGTGGACTGTTTCGAGTCGGTCGGATGGTAGACGGAGACGGGCTGCCCACGGCCTGGTTGGGTCATCCCACCTTCACAGACAAACAAGATCGAGAGCTCAGCGTTCGCCGCATACCCAACTTTTTCGAAAACTTTCCCGTCGTTCTGTTTGATCGAGATGGCATTGTCCGAGCCGATATTCCCTTCCGCCGTTCAGAGGCCCAGTATAACTTTGAGAAAACAGGGGTGAGCGTTAGTTTCCATGGCGGCACCCTCGACGGTCAAACCTTTACTGAACCCCAGGATGTCAGGAAATACGCCCGTCAGTCCCAGCTGGGTCAACCCTTTGACTTTGACCGCACGGTCTATGACTCCGATGGAGCCTTTAGAACCAGCAACCGTGGATTTTTCGCCTTTTTTCACACCTGTTTTGCCCTGGTATGGTTCTTTGGCCATATCTGGCACGGTCTGCGAGCCATCTTCCAAGATGTCTTCTCCGGTGTTGATCCGGCCCTTGATATCGAACAGGTAGAGTGGGGTTATTTCAAAAAAGTTGGCGATCCCACCACGCGACAGACCACCATTTAATTTGTTAGCTGTGCCAGCCTAGTAGTCATGCAGAGGCATTCTCTGCATGACTCTTTTTTCCAATTTTGACCACCGCCTATCCCTTAACCTAAAAGGAGAGTACCTGTGCAACAAAAATACGTTTCCAAAAGAACTGCTCCGATTCAATATGCCCTGCGAAAGCTCAACTCAGAAGCTGGTCGAGTTTCACCGGGCTGGGGCACCGCTCCGCTGATGGCTGCCCTACTAGTGGCGCTGCTGTTGTTTGTTCTCACGATTTTACAGGTCTATAACGGCACTGTTTTGATCGACGGCGTCAATATCAACTGACAGGCGGCCGATTTTAGGAATCATTAACACCACTAAAAAGACCTTTTGCTGGAGTCAAGCTATGCCTTATATATTCTATTTAGCCTATGGTGAGGGCCAGTCGGGAACCACTGCCAACGGGGTATTCCTAGGACTCGCCGTATTTGTCGTTGGCTGTATCGTTTTTAACGTCCTAGCCTACAGAGGCTACCCCGTAGACCGAGAGTGACAAAACGCACTGGAGTTTAAGGCCATGTCCCATTTTAGCTACATCAAAACTCGCATCTGTGATCTAGAAGCCCTACAGTCGGCCCTCACTGATTTAGATATCCCATGGAAGGCCGGGCCTGGCCCCGTCAGAGGCTACCAGGGGCAGACTTGTACCGCTAGCATTGTAATTGAGCAGCCCAATGGCCATGATATTGGCTTTGCCTGGGATAGTGACGAATATACCCTCGTCGCAGATTTACAGTTTTGGCAACAGCCCCTGTCCGTTGAAGGTTTCTTACAACAGATTAGCCAACGCTATGCCTATCACAAGATTGTGCATGAAACGGCTCGACAAGGATTTGCGATCGCTGAACACAAACAGCAAAACGATGGCTCCATCCGTCTGGTGGTCCAGCGCTGGAGCCAGTAGCTAGCGTTAGCTGCTAGAACACTGCCCTCCTCAGGAGGGTTTTTTATTGCGACATTTTTGCTTGGCTTCCCCCTGACGATAGCCACTCAAAAAAAAGCGTTTCCCCTGGGGAAAACGCTATCAACTTTAGATAGGTGCAGAAGACAACCGTCAGCTACGCTGGAATGCTAGGAGCCCGTAGCGCCACAGGAACAGGGTCACCGCCTCCCGCCAAATCTAACGGGAAATTGTGGGCATTGCGCTCATGCAGGACCTCAAAGCCCAGGTTAGCCCGGTTGACAACATCGGCCCAGCTTGGCAACACCCGCCCCTGAGAATCAAGGATAGAGTGGTTAAAGTTAAACCCGTTGAGGTTAAACGCCATCGTACTGATGCCCAGGGCCGTAAACCAGATGCAAATCACCGGCCACGCCGCTAGAAAAAAGTGTAGCGATCGCGAATTATTAAAGCTGGCATATTGAAAGATCAGTCGACCAAAATAGCCGTGGGCAGCCAGAATATTGTAGGTCTCTTCCTCTTGACCAAATTTATAGCCATAGTTTTGAGACTCAATATCCGTGGTTTCCCGAATTAAGCTGGAGGTCACCAAGGAACCGTGCATGGCCGAAAACAGCGAGCCCCCCAGCACGCCTGCCACTCCCAGCATGTGAAACGGATGCATCAAGATATTATGTTCTGCCTGGAAGACAAACATAAAGTTGAAGGTACCGCTAATGCCCATGGGCAAGCCATCAGAAAAGCTACCTTGACCGATGGGGTAGATCAAAAACACAGAAATCGTAGCGGCCACGGGTGCAGAGTAGGCAATGCAGATCCAGGGTCGCATCCCCAAACGATAGCTCAGCTCCCATTCTCGCCCCAAATAGCAAAGCAGGGCAGGAATATAGTGGACGGCAATCATTTGATAAGGCCCCCCGTTGTAAAGCCACTCATCTAGGGTTGCCGCCTCCCAAATCGGATAAAAGTGGAGGCCAATGGCGTTAGATGATGGCACAACCGCCGCCGTAATAATGTTGTTGCCGTAGAGCAGCGAACCGGAAAGCGGCTCCCGAATGCCGTCAATATCAACCGGTGGAGCCCCAATAAAGGCAATCACAAAAACTGTGACAGAGACCCCGAGCAGCGGCAGCATCAAAACACCAAACCAGCCGATATAAAGCCGATTTTCAATGCTTGTGACCCAATTACAGAATCTCTCCCACAGAGAAATTTCTTGACGTTGGAGAACAGTAGTCATTGGTATTCAAAATGAATTTAGTTAAGTAACCACGCCTATTAGACCAAAACAATATGGAAATGTTATGGAGACAATTGAAATACCGGCAATTCATTTATTTCGACTTACGCAGCCCAAGCATATCTGGGGAATAAGCCTGCCCCTGGGGCCAAATTTTTGATAAAGTGCGTGGACGCGATCGCAGATATGCGCCTGGCTTAAAATCCTTGATTTGCCAGGGCTGACACCATGACAAAACTGAGACAATGATCTATGACGCTAGCAGAGGGCAGTAGGACCAGCGACCTAGTAACGCGACCCATCGTATCCGTTGCCATCATTGGCGATGTACACGACCAGTGGAGCAACGCCGACGCCGAGGCCCTCGAAGCCCTGGGCGTTGACCTAGCCCTCTTTGTTGGGGATTTTGGCAATGAGGCCATTGCCGTTGTTCGCCAAGTCGCCGCTGTGCCCGTACCCAAGGCGGTTATTTTGGGCAACCACGACGTGTGGTATACCGCCAGTAAGCGCAATCGCAAGGACTGTCCCTACGATCGGACCCAGGAGGATCGCCTACAGCAGCAGCTAGCGCTTTTGGGTGATTGCCACGTCGGCTTTGGTAAATTAGAGGTGCCCCGGTGCGGTGTCACGGTGGTGGGGGCACGTCCCTACAGCTGGGGCGGTCCCAGATGGCGGCATCGGCGCTTTTACCGGGATCGCTGCAACGTCCGCAGCTTTGAGGAGTCGGCGGCTAAAATCTGCGCAACCGCCGCCGCCGCCGAGCAGGACACCCTGATTTTTTTGGGCCATAACGGTCCGGCGGGCCTAGGCGATCAGGTGCATCATATCTGCGGTCGGGACTGGAAACGCAACGGCGGTGACTATGGGGACCCGGATTTTGCGGATGCGATCGCACAGACCCAACGCTCTAACAAACACGTCGCCCTGGTGGTATTTGGCCACATGCACCATGAACTCAGCCATGACAAAACCCGCTTGCGGGAGCGCCTGGTGGTCGACGACCAGGGCACGGTCTATATCAATGGAGCCCAGGTACCACGGGTCGTTGAAACCGATAGGGGCTGGCAGCGCAGCTTTACCCTGGTCACGCTGCAGGCTGGCAGCGTTCAAACCGTACGCCTGATCTGGGTAGACGGCACCCACCAGGTCGTATCCGAGGAATACCTCTACCGCCCCAGCACTGTCCCAACTAAAAAAATGGATGCCCCACTAGACGCCGCGATCAATTTGGGCTAGCATAGCTGATGCTTCGCACTCATATACATGGGTGAGTAGGTTTTACCTGGAGAGGTGGCAGAGTGGTCGAATGCGCTCGACTTGAAATCGAGTGAGCCGAAAGGTTCCGAGGGTTCGAATCCCTCCCTCTCCGTTGTAAGAATTTTGGGCCATTTAAGGCATGGCACTTGCATTCATGTTGTGCAAAAACATGAACCGATCTGGGGTGGAGCAACCTTTTGAGCCGTCCTCTAGAAAATACAAATATATGTGATACTTGCACAGGCTTTTTCTTCTTCGGTCTTTGACTAGATGCGGAGAATGTTGGATGCATGAACATGGATAGTGCGGTACATAGCAAGCTGATTTCGTTGATCTGGTCGATCGCTGACGATTGCCTCCGGGATGTGTATGTGCGGGGCAAGTATCGGGATGTGATTTTGCCGATGTTTGTGTTGCGGCGGCTAGATTGTCTGCTAGAGGAAACAAAAGAAGCGGTAACCGCTGAGGTGAAGTTTCAGCGGGAAGAGGTCAAGCTGACGGAGCTAGACTCTGCCGCGCTTTGTCAGGCGTCGGGCTATGTGTTTTATAACGTTTCGGACTGGACTCTAAAAAAGCTGGTCGATACGGCAGTTAATAATCGGCAGATTTTAGAAGCTAACTTCAAGGCCTATCTGGATGGGTTTAGCAAAAACGTCCAGGAAATTATCGATAGCTTCTATCTCCGCAACCAGATCAAGCGCATGGTTCAAGCAGATGTGCTGCTGGATGTGCTGGAAAAGTTCACCGAGCCCTATATCAACTTTAGCCCTGATGATGCTCTAGACCCAGAAGGTCGCAAGCTACCCGGTTTAAGCAATCTGGGCATGGGCTATGTGTTTGAAGAGCTGATCCGCAAGTTTAACGAAGAGAACAACGAGGAAGCGGGGGAGCACTTTACCCCCCGTGAGGTGATCAGGCTAATGATTCACCTGTTATTCATTCCGGTGAAAGACCAGCTGCCGCCGGTAATTACGATTTACGATGGGGCCTGCGGTTCGGGGGGGATGCTGACGGAATCGCAGAATTTTATCGCTGATCCAGACGGGGCCATTCAGCATGGCGATGCGCGCATCATTTTGTATGGCAAGGAGGTCAACAGTGAGACCTATGCCATCTGTAAGTCGGACATGATGATCAAGGAAAATGACCCGGCCAATATTAAGTTTGGGTCCACCCTGGCGACGGATGAGTTTGCCGGAAAGCGGTTTGACTTCATGTTGGAAAATCCGCCCTATGGCAAGTCTTACTCAGCGGATCAAAAGCATATTCTGGATGGCAAGGACATTCTAGATGAGCGGTTTCTGGTGCCGCTAAAGGATTTTTGGGGTGAGGAAAGTTTAGAAAAGGCAACGCCGCGCTCTTCGGATGGGCAGCTGCTGTTTTTGATGGATATGGTTAGCAAAATGAAGCCCCTGGACCAGAGCCCAGCAGGTTCCAGGATTGCTTCAGTACACAATGGGTCGTCGCTGTTTACGGGGGATGCGGGTAGCGGAGAAAGCAACATTCGTCGTTACATCATTGAGAATGACTGGCTAGAGGCCATCATCCAGCTGCCCCAGAATATGTTTTATAACACGGGCATTTCTACTTATGTGTGGGTGCTGTCGAATAATAAGGCATCGGCACGGCAGGGAAAGGTGCAGCTGATTGATGGGTCGGAGCTGTATCGCAAGCTGCGGAAAAACCTGGGGGCGAAGAACTGTGAGTTTGCGCCGGAGCACATTGAGAAGATTACTCACTTATATTTAGACCAGGTGCATCAGCCGACGCTGCCGCCCGGTGAAGATGGGGAGCTGCCGCCGCCGCCCATTTCGAAGGTGTTTGATAATCAGGATTTTGGTTTTTATAAGGTGACGGTGGAACGGCCCCTGCGGCTGTCGGCTCAGTTTACGCCGGAGCGGGTGGCGACGCTGCGCTATGTGCCTGCTCTGGCGGAGGTGATGGAGTGGGCCTATGGTAAGTGGGGCGATGAGATTTATACCCAGCTGGCGGATCACAAGCAGGCGATGGAGGAATACCTGGAAAAGGAAGACATTAGCCTAAACGCAAAGAATCGTAAGGCGTTGTTTACGGCAAAGACCTGGGAGAAGCAGCGGGCTTTGATGCAGGTGGCGGAGCAGCTTATGGAGTCGGTGGAGCAGGAGGTGTGGCAGGATTTTAATGATTTTGCTGAGCTGGTGAATGAGACGCTGAAAGAGCTGTCCAACTTTTTGGCCAGCAAGCTATCGGCCAGTGAGAAAAAACAGATTTTGAATGCGGTGAGCTGGCGGGATGAGGCGGCAGCCAGGGTGATTAAAAAAGCGCATACGCTGAAGGGTGAGAAGCTAGCGCAGCTATTGGAGCATTTGGGCACCACCGAGGAGCACCTGGCGGACTTTGGGTACTGGCCGGGGGAAACGGCGGGGCAGTGGATTGAGTATGAGACGGATAGTGAGCTGCGGGATACGGAAAGTGTGCCGTTGAATTATGGGCAGGCGGACGCTTTGGAGCGGGGGACGGCGCAGATTCATGGGTACTTTTTGGCGGAGGTGCGGCCCCATGTGAAGGATGCGTGGATCGCGCTGGATGGTACGAAAATTGGGTATGAGATTAATTTTAATAAGTATTTTTATCAGCACAAACCATTGAGGAAGTTGGAAACGGTGGTTGAGGAGATTTTGGCGCTGGAGCAGAAGACGGAAGGGTTATTGAAGCGGTTGGTGGGCTTTGGGACGGCGGCCGATGGCTAAAGATATCTTTCACGATGCGGTGAAGCGCGGTTTAGAAAGTGCAGGATGGACGGTGACGGACGATCCGCTAAGTCTAAAGTTTGGCGATACTCGAATGTATATTGATTTGGGTGCGGAACGTATTTTGGCTGCGGAACGAGGCGAGGAAAAAATTGCCGTTGAGGTGAAAACTTTTGCTAGTGACTCGGTGGTTTTCGATTTTCATTTGGCCATCGGTCAATTTATTAACTATCAGGTAGCCTTGGAAAATAAGCAGCCCGATCGTCTGCTGTATTTGGCAGTTCCTGATGAGATTTACGGTACGTTCTTTCAGTCGTTGCTGGCTAAGTCGGTGGTTCAAAAATATCAAATTAGACTGATTATTTATGATCCTGAAACGGAGGTGATTTTAGAATGGCTGAGTTAAAGGATTATCGCGGCTTAGTTGAGGCTTTGCTGAGGGAGTTGCACCGCTATGATCAGTCTGGTCAGCGGGGTGGTGTGGAGTCTCAGCTTGTGTTTGATGTGGAGCATAATCACTATCTTTTGATCGATGTGGGCTGGGAGCAAAAGCAGTTTGTGTATGGCACGATTGTTCATATTGATATTAAGGATGATAAGGTCTGGATTCAGCGCAATAATACGGAATTTAATTTAGCTGAACGGCTGGTGGAACATGGTATTCCTAAACAAAATATTGTGCTGGGGCTGCACTCACCGTTTATGCGGCAGGCGTCTGATTATGCGGTGGGATGAGGAAGTTGGAAACGGTGGTTGAGGAGATTTTGGCACTGGAGCAGAAGACAGAAGGGTTATTGAAGCAGTTGGTAAGCTTTGGGGAGAGTGAAGAATGATGACTTTCCCAATGCATGAGCAATATAAAGATAGCGACTTTGAATGGATAGGTGAAATTCCTAGCCATTGGGAAATGAAGAGAAGTAAATACCTTTTTGCAGAAAGGGATGAAAGGAAAGGCAATCAAAATCTTCAGCATTACGCTCTGAGCAAAGCTCTTGGTTTAATTCCACACTCAGAAATGACAAGCAAAGAGGCTAGAGCTGATAGTCTCGATAAATATAAACAGTTCCAAGCGAATGACCTGGTAATGAATAAAATGCAAGCTTGGAATGGCATTTTCGGCTATGCATCTTCAGATGGTGTAGTAAGTCCTGACTACACAGTATTTAGAGGTATTAGTGATATTAATGTTCGTTTTTATCATTACCTGTATAAAACTGATACTTATATTAGTCAGTTTCTAATTGAGTCTAGAGGAATGGGGGATGCCTTTCGACGCCTACATACCTCTAAGTTTGGTGTCATAGCATCCATTTATCCCCCCAGAGAAGAGCAAGATAGGATTGTCGAGTTTCTGGATCGGAAAACGGCTGAGATTGATGATGCGATCGCAACCAAACAGCGCCTCATCGAACTCCTGCAAGAACAAAAAGCCATCCTCATCAATCAAGCCGTCACCAAAGGGCTAGACCCTAATGTGCCGATGTGCGATCTCGGTACCGATTGGCTAGGTCAAGTACCTAAACACTGGAAGGTGGGTCGGTTGAAGATTCTTATGAAAAAAATGGATCAGGGATGGTCGCCCCAATGTTCTAACTATCCTGCAAATGATGATCAATGGGGCATAGTGAAGGTTGGTTGTGTCAATGGATATCAGTTTAATCCGCTTGAAAACAAAACTTTGCCGCCTAATCTGAGCCCCATTGCTGATTTAGAAATCAAGCACCATGACATTTTGATCAGTCGTGCAAATACTCTTGATTTGGTAGGTAGTGCTGCCTGTGCTCTGCACCCCAGAAAAAAGTTAATGATTTCAGATAAAACCTTTCGAGTCTTAGCTGATATTACTAAAGTTGAGCCCGAGTTTTTTGTTTTATTACTTCAAGCTAAAACAGCACGTAGGCAAATTGAAGCTGGTGCCAATGGTGCTAGTGCTTCCATGCAAAATATTGGAAGAGATGTCATTAGAAATCTTTGGGCTCCGATTCCACCCTTAAAAGAACAAAAAGAGATTCTAAAACTGGTCAATACCTTTAGCACTTTGCATCACCAAGCAATAGATTCTGTATTAGAGGATATTCGAGCTGTTGAAGAGTTTAGAAAAATCATAATTGCTAAAACTGTGACTGGCAAAATAAAGGTCTAACGCTAGATTTGCCATACTAGAACCATTGATCCATCAGCCGTTTTCCCAGTCTGAGGCCAGGTCCCTATGACCATCACCACCTACAAATGGACCATAGACCGCTATCACCAGGCCATCCAAGCTGGCATATTTGATGACCAGCCCGTCGAACTACTACGCGGAGAAATCATCATCATGCCCCCAGAGGGTGAACCCCACGCCTACTACAACAGCGAAGTCGGTGACTACCTGCGTAACCTGCTGGGCAGTCGAGCCAAAGTCCGCGAGGCTCACCCCATCATCCTCAGCGACGACTCAGAACCCATCCCTGATCTCGCCATCGTCAAACCCCTCGGCACCGTCTATCTAGACCATCACCCCTACCCCAGCGACATCCACTGGCTAGTCGAGTTTTCCGACGCCACTCTTACCAAAGACCTGACCATCAAGAAAACCACCTACGCCGCATCCGGAATTCAAGAATATTGGGTCGTCAATCTAAAGGCTAAACAGCTCCATGTCTTCAAAAACCTACAGAACGGGCAACATACCTCGGAATATATCCTGAAAACCGGCACCATATCACCCATGGCCTTTCAGGATATAAGCATCCAGGTATCCCGCCTGATGCAGCCCGCCTAAAACAACCTAAAATTAAGCAATTATCCCCAGAACCGACCATGGTTCAAGCCCTACTCCTCACCACCGATCAACGCATCGTCCAATCCGGCATTACCTGGCAGCAATTCCAGCAGATTCGCAACGGCTTTGGCGACTCGCGCCGGGTACGGCTGTTTTACCATGACCACACCGTCGAAATCCTAATGCCTGGACGCGAACACGAATTTTTCAAAAGCATTATCGGATTTCTGATCGAACTATTCTGCCTAGAAACCAACCTAGAATTTGAACCCCTAGGCTCCACCACCCAAGAACGCGAAGGCGAAGCCGCCGCTGAACCCGATGAATCCTACTGCTTTGGCAGCTCCAAACCTATTCCAGATCTGGTAGTCGAAGTTATCTTTAGCAGCGGCAATATCAGCAAACTACAGCGCTACCAGGCCCTTGGTATTCCCGAAGTCTGGTTCTGGGAAGACGGCGTTTTTAGCCTCTACCGGCTAGAACGCAATCAGTTAGCCTATGCCCACATCAAACAAAGCAAAATTCCAGAATTAAACACCCTAGATATGCAACTCCTGGGCCGCTGTGTCCTCATGGCCCAAACCTCCCGACTGGAGGCCGCTAAAGCCTTACGACTCGCCGTCAGAAATTCCTGATTTTTCCCTTACTAGGGCGCATAACTAGCCGATCTACTCGCATCATCCAACCCATGGTCAGCCAAACCAACGAACAAGCCCTCGAAAACTGTATCGAAAAAGCGCTGGTAGAAGGAGCAGGCTACGAAAAAGGATCACCGGCTGACTTTGACCGCGAATTTGCCATCGATACGGGCAAGTTCTGGCGCTTTTTAGAAACCACCCAGCCAGACGAGCTGGCTAAAGTGCAAGACCAGCCTAACTGGCAACGCATCATCCTCGAACGCTTTCACCGCAAAGCTAAAAAAGATGGCGTCCTGGCCGTGCTCAAAAAAGGTATCTCCATCAACGATGCCGACTTTACCCTGCTTTACAGCCTCCCCTACAGCGACGCCAACCCCGCTATCCGCGCCAATTTCGAGCGCAATATCTTTTCCGTCACTCGCCAGGTCCACTACTCCGAAACCGATCCGGGCCTGTCTATCGATATGGTGCTATTCGTCAACGGCATCGCCCTCACTACCCTGGAGCTAAAAAACCCCTGGTCCGGCCAGACCGTCTACCACGCCAAAAAGCAATACTGTCAGGACCGCCACACCAAAGAAACCCTGCTCAACTTTGGCCGCTGCCTGGTCCACTTTGCTGTGGACCCCGACGAAGTGTGGATGACCACCAAACTAGCCCAGACCAAAACCTATTTTCTGCCCTTCAACAAGGGTCATAACCACGGCAAGGGAAATCCGCCCAATATCCAGGCCGACAGCACCTCCGGCAGCCACAAGACCGCCTACCTGTGGGATGACATACTCACCCGCGATAGCCTCGCCAATATCATTGAGCACTTTGCCCTGTTAGAAGGCGACAAAAAAGTCCCTCTCCACAAAAAAACACTAATTTTTCCCCGCTACCACCAGCGGGACGTAGTACGCAGACTGCTCAAAAACGCTAAGAAAAATGGCCCTGGCCAGAAGTACCTGATCCAACATTCCGCAGGCTCCGGTAAGTCTAACTCCATCACCTGGACTGCCTACCAGCTGATCGAACTCTATGCAGACGGTGCCGATCACCCCGTTTTTGACTCCGTCATCGTCGTTACCGATCGCCGCGTCCTCGATAAGCAGCTGCGGGACAACATCAAAGACTTCTCTGAAGTTAAAAATATCGTTGCCCCCGCCTTCAAATCCGCTGACCTCAAGGCCGCTCTAGAGCAGGGCAAAAAAATCATCATCACCACCATTCAGAAGTTCCCCTTCATCGTCGATGGCATCGACGACATGAGCGCCAAGAACTTCGCCGTCATCCTCGATGAGGCCCACTCCTCCCAAAGCGGTCAGGCCGCCGACAAAATGAACATGGCCCTGGGCAGCGATGACGCCCCCCAAGATAACCAAGACCTCATCCTCAAGGTAATGGAAGGCCGCAAAATGAGCCCCAACGCCTCTTTCTTTGCCTTCACCGCCACCCCAAAAAACACCACCCTCGAAAAATTCGGAGTACCCACCCCCGACGGTCAGTTCAAACCGTTTCACCTGTACTCTATGAAACAGGCCATCGAAGAAGGCTTCATACTGGATGTCTTGGCCAATTACACTACTTACCGCAGCTACTACGAGCTACAAAAATCCATCCAAGATAATCCCCTGTTTGAAACGGCCAAGGCCCAACGCACACTTCAAGAGAAAGCGGCGGGTGACTACCGTACCATTCAGGTTAAAGCGGGCATTATGGTCAACCACTTTCTAGAAAACGTTGTTGTTCCTAAAAAGCTCAAGGGCAACGCCCGAGCCATGGTAGTTACCCGCAATATTGAGGCAGCAGTCCGCTATTTTTTCGCCATACGCGACGCCCTCCAAGCCGCCAACGCACCCTTTGGAGCGATCGTCGCGTTTTCTGGCAAAAAGACTATCGACGGCATCGAGCATACCGAAAGCACGCTAAATGGGTTCCCCAGCAAAGACATTCCCGACAAACTAAAAACCGACAATTATCGGATCTTAGTAGTTGCCAACAAATTTCTTACCGGATTCGACGAACCCCTACTCCACACCATGTACGTAGACAAAAAGCTGCAGGGGGTTCAGGCGGTACAAACCCTGTCTCGCCTAAACCGATGTAATACCAAGATGGGAAAGCAGGATACCTTGGTCCTAGACTTTTACAACACCGTCGAAGATATCAAAGATGCATTTGATAATTTCTACACCTCCACTACCCTCACGCAAGCCACTGACGTCAACATCCTGCACGAACTCAAGGAAGCCCTAGATGACGTAGGCGTTTACGAATGGCAGGAAGTCGAGCAGTTTAACGAACTCTTCTTTGCCAAAGCAGACGCCGACCGGCTCAGCCCCCTAATCGACACCGCTGCAGCCCGCTTTGAACAAGAACTGGGTCTAGAAGACGAAGACAAAATCGACTTCAAAATCAAGGCCAAACAGTTCGTCAAAATCTACAGCCAGGTAGCCTGTCTGGTCTCCTTCAACATCATCCGTTGGGAAAAGCTGTACTGGTTCCTCAAGTTTCTCATTCCCAAGCTCGCCGTTCGCAATCCCGAGCAAGACCAGCTAGACGAACTACTCAACAGCGTTGACCTATCCACCTATGGCCTGGAGCGCACCCGCCTCAATCACACCATCGGCCTGGACGATTCCGACTCCGAAGTAGATCCGCAAAACCCAAACCCACGGGGCTATCGCAGCGATGAACCCCAGCGCGACCCTCTCGACGAGATTATTGTCAACTTCAACCAACGCTTTTTTGACGGCTGGGACGCTACCCCAGCAGAGCAGCGCATCAAAATGATCAACTGGGCTCGCCACGTCGTTCAAAACGATAGCTACCAGGCCCAGGTGGTCAACAACCCCGACGAACAAAACCGCCAGCTAGCTCTAGAGGCACTAATAAAAGACGCCATCAACCAAGAACGTCGTCGGGATCTGGATTTGTACAAACGCTACGCTACTGACCCTGACTTCAAACGCGGTCTAGAGGCCAGCATCATTCAATTTCTAATGCGCTCAAAGCCCGAAGATTTGGATGACATTCTGGGTGCTTAGACATTATTAGGGATTCAAATTTTTGGCTGTCTCTATTGTTCTTATCTGGCAATAGTGCTGGCCATTACATACATTAACTTGAAATCAAGTGTGCTGAAAAATCCTCTCTGCTAGCTAAAGAATGCGATCGCACCCCCACAAACGTATCAGCTCGCACCCTCCATCTGTACCGATCGCCGCAGTTTACTCAAACGACGCTGCAGCATCACCAGCAGCCCGAGCAAAATTAGCGCCTGCAGCCCCACACCAGCGGCCACCGCACTCAGGTATCCAGACTGTGAATACTCATAAAAGGGATAGCCCAGCAGCGTCCTCAACGCCATCCACATCGGCACCGGAGGATCGCCCGTTTGTAATAGGACCAGCACAATCAGCGGCACCAGAATTAGCATCATGATCGTACCCATAGCCCAAAGAGCGGGGGTGCGCACCCGTGTCGTAAAAATCAGCTGGGTCACGGTGGCGTAGATCAGCCAGCTGAGGGCAACACTTAGGGGCATCAGCAACAGATAGGCCAATGGCAGTACCCCTTGGGCTGCTAAGACAGAAGTCGGCACCAGCAACAAACTAACGAGCAAAATATTCACCCCCACAGCGGTAACTGCCGGACTTTTGTCGGCCCACAGTCGAGCGGCCATGCTGGTGCGGGGATAGTTCAACCAGTCAAACAGCTGTTGGCGGTGGGGCGTTAATGCCAACATCAGCAGCATTATCAGCCCAAAGTTCATCATATATAGGACAGCAAACGCATCCGCTGTTGTCCAGTTTGTTGCGTTCTCGTTCTGAAAAAAGCCCCACAAAACAATATTAAGGTACGCCGTTAGTAAATAGCTGAGCCGCTTACTCAACAACGTTGTTCTGGGCTGATGAAAAAGCCGCTCCAGCATACTCCAGACCAACCGCGCCAAGATTGCCAAATTGATCAGGGTAAATCCATGGGCCCAAATAATATCGGTGGTCAGGCTGGTGTACACCCAGCTCACTGATGAAAACATTGGGTCGTTAGCAAACAGCTCAGAGATGTTACCAATCCGACGCCAGCTGGTGCTGATATTCCACACCATAAAACCGGGGGCAAACAAAAACAGACCTAGACCCGCAAACGCGATCGCAACGGGTGTTTGCTGCGGGCGTAGCTGGCTGGTTACCCCCATGAGCAGGGCTAAGCTAAAACAAAGAAACGCCGTGGCAGCTAGCAGAGCGTAATAACTAAAAAAGAAGATGACCGGTAGTCCCCCCTGCACCATGGACCAAAGATGTAGCGGCACCAGGGATAGCACAATCAGATAGGGTAAAATCGGCACCCCCAGCAGTTTGCCAAGTAAAATCCCACTGGCTGGCCGCGGGCTCAAACGAATAAAGTTTAGGGTGCCTCGCTTTTCTTCCTGGGCCAGATCGTTCACCAAATAATATCCCCCCACAACAAATAGGAAGTAGGGAATAGTCCAGGTGAGTAATTGACAGACAACTAGCCAATGGTCAGCAGCGGTCATAGTCGCCGTAGGCCGCAGTAACGGTAAAAAAATCAGTACCTGGAGCACCAGGGAGCTGCCCACAGCAGCGATCACACTGCGCGGCCTCAGGTGACCTCGACACTCTCGTAAAAATTGGGGATTCCAGTCACCAATGCGATTGATCCAGCCCGTCGTACTCATGGGTAGTCTCGTCCCGATGGGGACGTATCACTAAATAACAGTTTTCGTTTGCTCCAACCTTGTTGCCTGATCCGCCTTTCCTAGCCCAAGATACTAAGGGACTCGCAACTAAATAAAGCACCCGCTTCCCCCTTCGCCCTTTCCCCTTTCCTTCCTACAAGCCTACGGTGTACACACAAGCCTAGAAACTAGCGTTTGCGGCTGCCTCACCCCCTCTAACTCCCCCTTGGTAAGGGGGAGAACTCGAACTTCCCCCCTTGGCAAGGGGGGATTGAGGGGGGTAATGCAGGATTACGAGCCCCAGTCCGAGATGTATGTACACGGTAGCCCTACAAACCGAAACCAGCCCCCTATTCCCCCCTAAGCCGTCTGCCGATAGCCTGAACGAATAAAAATATCTTCCAACGTTTCCTGGGTACGATGAAATTCGCTGATGGCAAAGTCACGGGTGACTAGCTGTCGTAACAGATCGGCCGCCGAGTGCTGGTCACCCGAAAATTGGATGGCTACTTTGGTATCGCCAATACGCTCGGCTGGTATGGCCCGTTCGGTTAAATAGGTCTCTAAACGCTCCACCTCTTCAATAACAGTAATTACAATCTGCTGGGTGGCTGGCTGGTAAAGAGTATGCAGCTGGCCACTCTCCACCAGTCGCCCCTGTTCCATAATGCCAATGGAAGTACAAAAGTCTTCTAAGTCACTCAGAATATGGGATGAGATCAAGATGGTAATGCCCTGCTGCTGGAGCGCTTTGATGGTTTGACGGTAGTCAATCCGGGCAATGGGGTCTAAACCGGATACGGGTTCATCTAGCAGCAGCAGTGTGGGCTGGTGCAGCACGGTGCGGGCCAGGCTCAGGCGTTGTTTCATGCCCCGCGATAGGGTGCTAATCCTGGCCTGGCGTTTGTCCTCCAGGCTGACTAGGGCCAGCACGTCGGTAATCCGCTGCTGCAACGCTCCACCGCTAAGGTTGTAGAGCCGTCCAAAGTAGTCTAGGTAGCCGTTGACGCTCAGGTCGTTATACAGGGGAAAGTCATCGGGCAATAGACCTAGCTGACGTTTAATCTGGGCGTTGGGGCGACCACGTTTGAGGGGTTGCCCACCGATGACAATTTCGCCTGCCGTGGGTTCTTCAGCGGTGGCGAGCAGTCGTATGAGGGTGGTTTTACCGGCTCCGTTGGGGCCAATTAGCCCATATACTTCGCCCAGGGGAATGGCTAAATCGACGCTGTTGACGGCAACATGGCGGTCAAACTGTTTGGTTAACCCTCGGGTTTCGACCACAAGGGGATGGGATAAAGGCTGGGATAAGGCTTCAGGCATACCGCTGTAAAATTGACAGGGTCTGGTCGTAGTTTGGGCATCGGCTTTTTCAACGCCCCAAACCTACTACTGTTTGCGCCGATGCGCTCAGGAACACACACCTAAATAATATGAAATCCTAGGCAATCATCGCCGATATTAAGGGGCAGACGAGGATTCTGATACCGGCTCGGGGGTGCCGCCTTGCTGCAGCACGGTCTGCCAAACTTGAATGCGGCTCTGGGCGGTGACGTAGGCATTTGCCTGGGAGGGAATTTGCTCGGCCAGATCAATTGCTCGATCCAGGCGGCGGCGGGCCTCACTATCGGCTAGGTCTAGCAGATCCCAGCTCCAGCGATTGATCTGCTGGGTGGCATTTTGATAGTGGGCGCTGTCGGATGGGATCTGATTGGCAATGGTAATGGCGCTGGCTAGATCATTGGCGGTGCCGGAGCGGGCTCGGCTGGTGGCTGTCTGTAGTCGGGTTTGATTTTGTTCCTGGTCGCGCCAGCTGGCTAGCTCGGTTTGGACTTCTTCGTATAAGGAGCGTTCGGGGGAGACCCGAGACGCGATCGCAATAGCATCCACTAAGTTACCCGCCGCCGCCAGCCTGCGGGCATTATCGATCAGCGGCCGGTCTTCAATCGCTTCAATCTGCCCCTGCCAGCGCGAAATCCGGGCATCGGCCTCATCGCTCAGGGCGCGTCCGGGCCGAATTCGCCGGGCCTCTTGGATGGCCAGCGTTAATGCCTGGGGTGTGCCAATCCCGGCTATCTGGTCAGCCTTGTTTAGGGTGGGCAGGTCCTCGGTGGTTTGTACCCGCTCTTCCCACTGGTCAATTTGGGTCGCCACTTCCTCCCAGCGAGGATTGTTGCGCCCAATTTGCTGGGCCTCATCAATGGCCAATCGCAGATCGTTGATGTTGCCCTGGGCGGCAATCTGCCGGGCTGTATCCAGCTGTGCCAGCGCCTTTAATTCCGAGCGCCAGCTTTGAATTAAACGCTGGGCTCGGTCGTAGAGGGGGCGATCTTGCCCCAAACTTTGCAGCCGGTTGATGGCGGCATCCAACCCCAGGGCATCGCCGCTCCAGGCCCGCCGGTAGGCTTCTGTAAATACCCTAAAGTCAGCCACTTCCCGGTCAAGACCCTCATCCTGAGGGATAGCTGCTAATATCTCTTCGGCCTCGGGCATTTGCTGACGGGCCAGGGCGGCTTCGGCCAGGCCGAGCATATCCCGCGCAATTGTTTTTTTCAGATCCTTGGCTTCACCGTAGAGCACACTTTCAGCTTGAACCGACCCTAGCAGTTTGAGGGCCTCCTTGAGGCTGCTAACGGTGCCCCTATCGGCCAAGAGCTTGACTTTGCCAAGTTTGCGGCTGTCTTCACGGGCCAGGGCAATCAGCTTGGTCAGTTCGGTGTATTGGGTCTGGGACCAGTGATCATTGCTGACGTCTAGCAGCAGCACCGACAGACTAAAAGCCTCCTTAAAGTTGCCGTCCACCAGCTGCTTTTTTGCTTTTTCAAAAATCTCGGAACCGTCCGCCCAAATTCTCTGCCAGCGACGGATGCTGGTTTCCACCTGGTCGGCGGCGGCGGTGTGGGTGGGAATTTTATTGGCGGTTGCGATCGCATCCTCCAGCTCTCCCTGGTGAAACTGCTCATCCGCCAGGTCCAAAATTTGGCTAGCCCAGCGCTCCACCTTGGCATCAATCTCAGCCCGCAGCGGATGGTCGTCCGGCAGCCGCCCCACCAGGGCAATCGCCTCCAGCAAAAAGTCAACGCTACCCTGGTTGGCATAGGACTCCGCACACTGCAGCCGCATTGCCGCCGACGCCGTCGGCCAGAAAATCGCCCGGCAGTTGGGCAAATTGGGCATCCGAAATAGGCTAGTTACCGCAAATGCCAGGGTTCCTGTCAAAAGAGCCAGGGTGGTTAGCAACAAAAACTGCCAGCTACTAATCCACCGAAAGAGCGCCAATCCTCCCACATTAGGGCCATCTGCCGCAGAAGCGACCGCTCCAGCGGCGGCATAGGATGGAGCTGGGGGGGCTGGCGGCTGGTGAGGATTTCGCAACGGGACCCGCTGCGGCCCAGACGGAGCCTGGGACCGACTACGCGGCACAGAAACAGGCTTAGACGGACGACGACGATTGCGTTTGGGGCTCATAAACGTATCAGCCAGTGAAAATATATGGCGAATATGGCGCTACTTTAGCGCACTGAGTCGGAAGTATAGCAAACGTCCTAGTCTATGGAGATGGTTACACACCCTATTGGCACTAATACCCAAGCATTTTTAGAGATACAAACGGTCTTAACATAAGCTGACAGACGCTACCCGATAATAGCCAAAGCCGTTCAACTTTTAAGCCTGCAAGCCGCCTAGCCCTATCTGGTGTATCTAATGGCGGAGCCGCTGGTGCCCCCATCCAGACAAACTAGGCACTGACATTACCCACCACCAAAACTCTTACGGTACTACCCGCCGGGAGTCGAGTTTCCCCCACCGGCACCATGGCCAGTCCGCTGGTGCGACTGAGATTGATCAAATTGCCAGAGCTATGACCGCCCGCTGCCAGGGCAAACCGATAGCCGGCATCCCCCAACGATAGCCGTCCCCACAGATAGGTCTCCCGCTGGCCGCCGGCCCTCAGATCGCTATCCGTTTTTGCCCAGACAAACCTAGGCGACCAGCCGGTACTTTGCCCTGAGAGCTTTCGCAGCGCTGGCTGCACAAACCGCCAAAAGCTGACCAGCGATGAAACCGGATTGCCCGGTAAACCAAAGTAAAGCTGCGGATTGGTATCCTTGCCAAAACTAGCCACCGTTAGGGGTTTACCCGGCTTTACCGCCACCGCTCGAATGTGAATCGTAGCGCCCAGTTCCGCTAAAACCTGGTCCACATAGTCATAGTCTCCAACGGACACCCCCCCGGATGAAATCACCCAGTCAGCTTGGGTCAGCGCATTGGCAATGGCCCGCTGCGTAGCCGCTCTTTGGTCCGGTACAATCCCCAGGGGCATCGGCACAGCCCCCGCTTGCTCAATCAGCGCCGCCAGGGCATAGCGATTAGAATCCACAATTTGGCCGGGTCCCAGGGGCTGGTGGATATCCACTAGCTCATCCCCCGTCGATAAAATTGCCAGCTGGGGTCGTCGGTACACCGGCACCGTGACACACTGCGCCGCCGCCAGCACCGCTATTTCCGCCGCACCAATTACGGTTCCAGGGGTTAATAAATCGGCCCCGGCCCGGTAATAACTTCCCTGGCTGCGGACAAAGGACCGGGCCGCAGGCGACGACACCACCGTGACCCGCGCTCCGTCTCGCTGGGTGTTTTCCTGCATGACAACCGTATCGGCTCCCTCAGGTAGCAGCCCCCCGGTAAAGATTCGGGCCGCCTCCCCCGGCTGCAGTGGGCGCTGCGGCACCCGTCCCGCCGGAATTTCTTCCACAATGGCGAGCGTTGTCGGCACCGTCGCCACATCCGCATACCGCACCGCGTAGCCATCCATCGCCGAATTATCCCAGTGGGGAAAGTCTAGCTGGCTGCGGACGGTTTGACCGAGAACACGCCCCAGGCTGTCCGCCAGGGACACCGTCTCAATATCACTGACGGGCGTTACTAGATCTAAAATCAATTTTTCCGCAGCTTGTACAGACAGCATAGGCTCAGTAGGGTTAAGTTCAGATTAGCTAGGCATCCCACCACCATATCAAGCACCATGACCACCCTCGCCACTACTCTCAAACAGCGCCGTCAGCAGCTGGCCAGTCACCTGGCTACCCCCGCTCTGCTCTGGTCAGGACAGTCCACCCCGCGCAACTTTGCGGCCAATACCCACCCCTTTCGACCCAGCAGTCACTTTCTCTACTTTGCCGGGATTCCCCTAGAAAACGCAGCTATTTATCTAGCCGACGGCCACCTAACCCTGTTTATGGATGAGGCCACCCCCGCCCAGGCCCTGTGGCACGGACCCAGCCCCACCCGCAGTGAGTTAGCCCATGGCATTGGTGCTGGCAAAGCCCTACCCCTAGAGGATTTAAAGCATTTTATCGGTGACCAGGTTGCTACCCTCAGGGTGCAGGACAGCGCCACCGCCCGCCAGCAAGAACAGCTGTTAGATCGTTCAATCCCAGTGGCAAAGCACTGCCAAGGGCAGGACCTAGACCTGCTCCAGACCATTGTGCAGCTGCGTATGTGCCACGATGGCTATGCCCTGGCTGAGCTGCGTCGTGCGGCCGGGGTTTCAGTCGCGGCCCATAGGGCGGGTATGGCCGCCACGGCCCCCGGTCTAAAAGAAGCGCATATCCGGGCTGCTATGGAGCAGATAATTACGGCCCAGGGGATGACCTGCGCCTACAACAGCATTGTCACGGTCCAGGGCGAAGTGCTCCACAACCATCACTACCACCATTCCCTGGGGGACAATGATCTGATCCTGGCCGATGTCGGCGCAGAAACTGACACGGGCTGGGCTTCGGATATCACCCGCACCTGGCCTGTGGGCGGTCAGTTTTCATCCACCCAGCGTGACCTCTACGAGGTAGTGCTCGCAGCCCATGATGCCTGTATCGCAGCAGCAAAACCGGGGACAGAATACAAGGATTTGCACCTGTTGGCCTGTCGTACCCTAACAGCAGGACTGGTGGACTTAGGCATCTTGATCGGTCAGCCAGACGATTTGGTTGACCTAGATGCCCATGCTTTATTCTTTCCCCATGGTGTTGGGCATCTGCTGGGGCTAGATGTCCACGATATGGAAGATCTGGGCGATTTGGCTGGGTATGCCCCCGGTCGGAGTCGCAGCGATCGCTTTGGTCTGGGGTTTCTACGGCTTGACCGGCCACTTCGCTCAGGCATGGCCGTCACCATTGAGCCGGGTTTTTACCAGGTGCCGGGCATTTTGGCCGATCAAAATAATCGGAAGCGCTACGCCAACGTAGTTAACTGGGAGCGTCTTGCCCAGTTTGATGATGTCAGAGGAATCCGCATCGAAGATGATGTGTTGATTACGGACGAGGGTTGTGAGGTGCTAACGGCGGAACTACCCACCCAGGCCCTTGAGATTGAGGAGCTAGTAGCTGGTTGAGGGGCGGGTCCCTACCTCATCGTCACAAATTCTTCTGCAGAACTAGGATGAATCCCCACCGTGGCATCAAAGTCAGCCTTGGTGGCCCCCATCTTGATGGCGATGGCCATACCCTGAAGAATTTCAGCAGCGCCATCACCCACCATGTGTGCCCCCAGCACCTTATCGGTTTGGACATGCACAATCAGCTTCATCAGGGTTTTTTCTTCTAGCTTTGGCAGCGTATAGTACATCGGTCTAAACCGAGACCGATAGACCCGAATGGCGGCCTCACCATACTTTTCAATGGCCTCGCCCTCGGTCATTCCCACGGTGGCTACCTCCGGGGTGGTAAACACGGCTGAGGGAACATTTTCATGACTCATTACCCGCCGTTTGCCACCATAGTGGACATCGGCAAACACGCGCCCTTCATTGATGGCAACGGGGGTAAGGTTAATGCGGTCGGTGCAGTCTCCAACGGCGTAGATGCTGGGTTCTGTTGTCTGGCTGTGGGCATCTACGACAATGGCTCCCTTTTGCACTTCGACGCGGGTGTTCTCTAATCCCAAATTCTCTAGGCGAGGAATGCGCCCCAGGGCAGCCAGACCGACCACATCGGTCAGCACCATCTCATTGCTTTCTAGGTTGACCCGCAGTCCCTGGTCAGTTTTTTCAAGACCCACTAGCTCATCGTTAATAATCCGCACACCGTGACGCAGCATGGCATCTTGCACCTCGGTGCGAATATCCTCGTCAAAGCCGCGTAAAATCTTATCGCGCCGCAAAATCTGGGTGACCTCTGTGCCCAGGGCATTGAGCACACAGGCAAACTCGCAGCCGATATAGCCGCCGCCAAAGATCACCATGCGCTTGGGCTGCTGGGCCAGGCTAAAAATTTGATCGGAGGTAATCGCCAGCTCAATCCCTGGAATATTGGGTCGGCTAGGTTTACCGCCAACGGCAATTAAAATTTTCTCGGCGGTGACGGTCTGGTCTGCCACCTCAATCGTATGGGGGTCAAGGATGCGGGCATGGCCGGTATATAGGGTCACCTCCGCATTGTCAATCATGCGCTGATAGATGGCGTTTAGCCGGGTAACCTCGCCATTGACCGCGTCGATCATATAGGGCCAGTCAAACTTGCCTGGCTCAAACGTCCAGCCGTAGCCCGCGGCCTCTTGCACATGGCTTGCAAAGTGGGACGCATACACCATCAATTTTTTGGGTACACAGCCACGGTTGACGCAGGTGCCCCCCAGGCGGTCAAATTCTGCCACGGCAACCCTGGCACCGTATTGGGCAGCTCGCCTGGCGGTGGCAATACCCCCTGAACCAGCACCAATGGCAAACAGGTCAAAATCGTAGGCCATGTTCCCTTTCCTCTACCCTAATATCAACGACCCTAATATCAACACCTAGGTCGCTGAGTTGATCAGAGTCACGTAGTCTATCTATCCTATCGTTTGTCCATGGGTTCTAGAGCCGTCAGACCGTGCTCTTTGGGGTTAGCGGGCTACCAGTTTTTTGATTTGGGCTAGCTTGGCTGGTTTGTAGGGGGCATAGCGCCAGTCTAAATCAAACCAAAACGTCTTTTTGAGAACGCTCTTTTGGTGGGAAAAGGTATCGAATGTAGCCTTGCCGTGATAGCTACCCATGCCGCTTTGGCCGACACCGCCAAAGGGTAAACCAGGGACCCCGATGTGTAGCACCGTATCGTTAAGGCAAACCCCCCCGGATGAGGTGTCTGTCAGCACCTGCTGCTGTTTGGATTGGTCACGGGTAAATAGGTACAGCGCCAGGGGTTTGGGTCGGGCATTGATTTGGGCAATGGCTTGGTCAAACTGGTCGTAGGTTAAGACGGGCAAAATGGGGCCAAAGATCTCCGCCTGCATGACCGGGGAATCCCAGGTAACGCTGTCTAGCACCGTGGGGGCAATGTAGCGAGTCTGTCTATCGGTTTGGCCACCGAGGAGAACCGTGCCGCTATCGAGTAGGCCGCTCAGTCGATCAAACTGTCGCTGGTTGATGATACGGCTAAGGTCGGGGCTTTGGGACGGATCGTCTCCAAAAAAATCGCGGATGGTGGCGGTCAGCTTGGCTAAAAAGCTGTCTTTGATGGCCCGGTCGATCAGCACATAGTCTGGGGCGATGCAGGTTTGCCCCGCGTTGATAAATTTTCCCCAGGCGATACGCTTAGCGGCGTGGTCGATGTTGATGTCGGCATCGATGATGCAGGGGCTCTTGCCGCCTAGCTCCAGGGTCACCGGGGTGAGGTGTTTGGCGGCAGCGGCCATGACAATGCGACCAATCGCTGTACCGCCGGTAAAGAAAATGTGATCAAATTTTTCGGCGAGTAGCTGCTGACTGACATCGGCATCCCCTTGAAAAAGGCTGATGTAGTCGGGATCAAAGGTGTCGGCAACCAGATCAGCAACCACCTGGGCCGTGTGGGGCGCATGCTCAGACGGTTTGAGGATGGCACAGTTACCCGCTGCGATCGCACCCACTAGCGGCGATACCATCAGCTGAAATGGATAGTTCCAGGGACCAATAATCAGCACCACACCTAGGGGATCTGGCTGCACCCAGGCCGAGGAGGGAAAGTTTTCCAGCGTTGTTTTTACCCGCCTGGGTTTCATCCAGGTTTTGAGTTTTTTAATCGCCAGATTAATTTCAGACAGGGTGGCAATTTCAAAATAGGCTTCAAACTCAGGCCGCCCCAGATCGGCCTTAGCCGCCTCGACAATGGCCCCCTGCCGCTCGATAATGGCCTGCTTCAGCTTGGCCAGCTGGGCTAGGCGAAAGTCGATGGGTTTTGTCTGGCCAGAGGCAAAAAATGCCCGCTGCTGGGCCAGGGTTTGGGGAATCGGGAGGGGTTTTGTCAGCTGAGCTGTCATAGGGAGATGTGCCAGAGGTAGATTGGGTGTGAGTGATATATCCATGATGTCTTGAACTCATGGTTCTGGCCAGGGTGGGCAATGTCTGCCCTACTGATACCGTCAATATCGGACAGATACAGCCGCTACCCATTACCGCATGTTCCAAACCACCCGCCGTCGTTTAGCCTTCTGGTACACCAGCGTTACCGCCATTTTGCTGATCATTTTTGCTAGCGGCGTGTATTTCTATGTCCGCAACACCCTTGTAGAGCGGGTGGACGATACCCTCAACCACGTGGTGGAGGTGGTGCAGCGTTCCTTGGTGATAGAGGCCGCGGCCCCCTCAGCCGGGAGGGTTTTGACAGCGGTGGGTGTAAAAGGAGAGGCCCCGCTACAGGTCAATGTGGACGATAGTTTTCGTGACAATGCCCCCACCTTAGAAGACGATCACATCGATATCGAATGGTTTGATCCCAACGGTCAGCTCCAGTGGAGCACCCTATCGGTGCCAATGGGACTACCGCTCCAGGTCAATGCGGCTGGGAAAACCGTCCATTTAAAGAGCGCCCAGGGCACCGCACAAGATGGCGATCAGGTGCTCAGACAAATTAGTCGCCGGGTGCAGGTCAACAGCCAGGTGCTGGGGTATCTGCGGGTGAGCCATCCCTGGTTTGAGGTAAGTAAACCCAGCCGCCAGCTGGTGATTGACCTTAGCCTTTGGTCCGGGCTGGTGATTGTGGCCACCGGCACCATTGGCTGGCTGCTGTCGGGTCTGGCCATGGCTCCGGTACGCCAGTCCTATCAACAGCTCAAACAGTTTACCGCCGATGCCTCCCACGAGCTACGCAATCCGATTGCGGTGATCCAAACCAATGTGCAGGTGGCCCTGGCCGATCCGGACACCGCTTTTCAGCACAGTCAGCTGCAGGTGGTAGAGCGATTGACCCGACGGCTGGGGCGGCTAGTGGATAATCTTTTATTTTTAGCCCGGCAGGATGGCGGTCTGATCCCCATGCAGTGGGAGCATCTAGACCTGCACAAACTGCTGCTGGACGTGGTGGAAGAACAGGAGCTGGTGGCCCAAAGCCAGGGGTTAGACCTGGTCTACCAGTCTGTAACCACCAGGGAAGATAGGCTTTCGGGCGATCGCGACCAGATTGTCCGTCTGTTGACCAATCTAATTAGTAACGCGATTCAATATACCCCTGAGGGCACAGTGACCGTAGCCCTGGAGACTCTCCAGTGGCAGGGGCAAAATGCTTACCAAATAACCGTACAAGATACGGGTGTAGGTATACCCCAGGAGCTACAAGAACAGGTGTTTGATCGGTTTTACCGGGTGGATAAGGCCCGCAGTCGGCGCGATGGTAACGGGTCAGGGTTGGGGCTTGCGATCGCAAAAGCCATTGTCACCAACCACCACGGCCATATCCAGCTAGAAAGCCAGCCGGGCCAGGGCACCACAGTAACCGCCAACCTGCCATACCAGGGATAGCCTACCGGATCAAACCGGCCACATCCCCCGGTGTAAACGTCTGCTCAACCACCGTCCCCGGTTTACCCATGGGTTTTGCCTGTCCCTGGTTGTAGGCCAGCACTACGCCCCCCGCATTTCCGGCTCGAATCGTCAGCGACTCCTGGGCCGTCCAAGAGCGCTCGGTACCCTCTTGCAAAATACCTTCATAGGCAGGGTCTCCATCGGCGGTCACCCGAACCCAAGACTGTTGTACAAATTCAACATCCACCACAATGGGCTCAGCCGGTTTGACCTCGGTTTCGGCCGGTGGGGCAGCCGGTTCTGGGGGCGTAGCCTGTCTAGGGGTCAGCTGCTCAAACGCCGTGGGGTCCACAATGGGCTCAGCGACATTCTGGGGAATTGCCCGCTGCATTAAATAGGATAGGCCGCTGATCGAAACGACGATCAGCACCACATAGGCCGCATAGAGATGATACGGACGTAGCTGTAGAGACTCCCGCGCCCAGCTGCCACCCTGCCGTTTGGGGTCGGGGCCGGCCACATATTGGCTAGCTAGCACATGGCCCTCCAAACCCAACACGTCACCGTAGCGGCGAATCAAACCCTGTACGTAGACCAGCTCAGGCAGCTCATCCATACGAGCTTCTTCTAGCGCCATCAGCAACCTGGAACGCACCAATACCCTACCGGCCAACTCCTCCAAAGACTGACCGCTTGCTTTGCGAGCATCGCGCAGCACTGCACCTATGTGCAGTAGCTGCTGCTGCTGGATACTCGTGTAGCCTTGCCGTTTCATAGGGTCGAAATAATTCTCAACAATTCAAGCATATACATAAGCCTACACGGCTTGTAGAGATAGCTCAAAGCAGGGCGAGCAGATTGGCTATCTCCTCGGAGGTCAGCTCGCGATACTGCCCGCTGGACAGGTCATCCAGACGGATGCAGCCAATCGCACTGCGGTGCAGGCTAACAACAGGATGCCCCAGTCGCTCGGCCACCCGCCGAATCTGCCGATTACGTCCCTCCCGCAGCACAATTTCCAACAGGGCAGGAGACTTGGGGGATAGCAGTTTAACTTGGGCCGGTGCGGTCAATTGCCCCGCCAGACTCACACCGCGACGCCACTTTTCTAAGGTGTCAGCCGTGGGAGAACCCTCTACCCTGACACGATAGGTTTTGCCAACATGGTGCCGGGGATGGGTCAGGGTCTGGGTGAGCTGGCCGTGGTTGGTTAACAGCAAGGCCCCGGTCGAGTCTGTATCTAACCGACCCACCGGGTGTAGACGGATATCCCCTTGGCGTAGCTCCCCAGGCAGTAGATCAATCACGGTTTTTCGCCCCTGGGGATCGTCACAGGTGGACACCACGCCCCGAGGCTTATTTAGCAAAACATAGCGTTTGCCTGGAAGATTATCAGGTCTGAGCGGTCGACCATCAATCCGAATATCGTCCACAGCCGGATTTGCCCGCTGACCAATATGGGCCTTGACACCGTTGACGGTGATATGGCCACTGGAAATTAGCGCTTCCGACTGACGTCGTGAGGCAATACCCCACTGTGAAAGCAGCTTCTGTAACTTTTCATCGGACAGCGACTGGCTAGACAAATGTTCGGTAAATCTACAGATGTAGCCCTCAAATAAACAGCTCTCTGGTGCATCTTATAGCACTTTTATTCGGTGGATGTAATTAAAAATCTTACTTTTAGTATTTCAAACGGGCGGTAACTCAGTAACTATACCGAGATGGACGATCAAACCATATCCGTACCCGCTGATGACTTGGGTAGCCAAACCTGGAGCCAGGCTCCACCAGTATCAGGGTGATTTTGGGCCTGGACCATACCCTGGTGGGACTCTACGATTTTTTGGACGATGGATAGCCCTAACCCGGTTCCCTTTTCAATGGCATCGTTACCCGAGCGGGTGCGGGACATGTCAGCCCGGTAAAACCGATCAAATACATGGGGCAAGTCCTTCTCTAGAAAACCGGTCCCACAGTCATACACATCCAGCCACAGTCCTCGGGTTGAGCCTCTGTCTGACTCTTTGAGATGGACATGGACACTGTGGTCGGGGGGGCTGTATTTCAGGGCATTGTCAAGCAGGTTTAGGACCATACGATAGACCAGACCTCGGTTGAGGCGTGCGATCGCACATTTAGGCCCCTGGTAGTCAAAACACTTGTTCTGCTGCTTGGCTTGGGGTTCCAGGCTTTGCCATGCCTGGTGCAGCACCCCAACTAGATCAGTTTCCTCCACCCGCTGCGGCTGCCGCTGTTCCAGGTGGCTGAGGCTCAGCATATCGTCCACCAGGGCGCTCAGGCGATTGACCTCCCGCAGCAGCCGATCGGCCCAGGTCACCAACCCAGGATCGATGCGATTGCGCAGGGTTTCACCCACCAGGCGAATAGACGTGAGCGGTGTCTTCAGCTCGTGGGCCACATCCGAGGTCCAGCGATCCCGCTGCTGCGCCAGCATAACCGCCTCCTGACGATTTTCAAGAAACACACCGACGTGGCCCCGGCTTAGGGGAATACCGTAGCCGCTCAGCGGATAGGCCGGTCGCTCCAGCAGGTTGGCTGGATCTGGGCCAATCGAGCGAAAGGTCCAATCTTTTCTACACTCAGTCTGGGTAATACGGGTTTGCTCCACCAGCTGGTCCAACTCATAGGAGCGGGCAATCGCCAGCAGCAGCCGGGGGGGCTTGTGGTCGGTCTGCTCAATACCCAAAAGCTCCTGGGCTTTTGGATTACACCACAGCAGTCGGTTTTCCTCATCAATCTTTAGATATCCCAGCGGGGAACTGCGCAGAATCCGATTTCCTTCATTTAACTCAGCTTGAAGTTCACTGACAGCCCTATGCTGACTGGCCATGGCTCTAGCAATCTGAGTCTCATCGGAAAAAGTCTGAACCTCGGGTTTGAGCCGCATGCGATCAAACAAAGCCCTGCGTCTGGCCCCCAACCGCAGCTGAAAAAAGAGCAAACACCCAAGTCCAATTGATAAACCGGCTAAAAAAGAGAGCACAGCACGTTAGGATCACTGCCCCTAGAATACCTTAGGTAGAAAACAGGACCTGGTGCCCATACCCCAAAGCCAGACCGGGTCATCCATAAGACCCCCTGCCTAGCCAACACGCTGGCGTTTACAAGCCTGTATCGTCCGCTTGCAAACGCTACAAAAAAGGTTCCCTCATAAGAAGGAACCTAATGACATCAAAACAAAGTGAATGGGCCAACCTAAATAACGTAGACTCGGCCTAAGTCAGCACTAACGAACCTGGGCACCACGATACGTTAGACCATGTACAGAGCCCTGGGCATTGCCTACGGCCTTTTTCACACGGTAAGATACACCCCGGTAGCAAACGAGATCGCCATCTTCAACGGCAACGTTGCGTTCGGGTGCAGTGTACTTGACTCCACGGTAAGACAGTTGCATGGATTTCGCCTCCTTAATTTAGACGTAGAGAGTTAAGATGAGGCGCGTTCCTTCGGAGCTGATAGCCTAGCTATCTTTCCTACTTCCGTTCCCACCAAGATTAGCTACGTAGATGCAATTAATCTGAATGAGGAATGAACGTTTTCTTTCTGTATTCAAATATACAGAAAGAACTACTGAATTGTCAACAGATTTTTGAATCTTTTTTTTGAGAACCGTCTGAGTGTATTCACCGGGTGGCCCAGACCGGGTGGCCCAGATAGATTAGACAGATTTTTGGTTCCGGTTGGGTTACCCTGCGAACAGGCAAAGCCTGCGTAACCGACGTACCTTTTTTCCGATGCACCAGACCATCCCACCCCACCGCTTTTATCCTTACCTCACCTGGCAAGAGGTGGCTAACATGGCCGATAAGGACAACGTCGTGATCGTTCAGCCAGTGGGAGCGATTGAGCAGCATGGTCCCCACCTGCCCCTGGCGGTGGATACGGCCCTGGGGTTGGCGATCGTTGGCCGCGCCCTAGAGCAGCTAGACCCGTCGATTCCAGTCTACTGTTTGCCCCCCCTGTGCTACGGCAAATCCAACGAGCACTGGAGCTTTTCGGGTACCGTGACCCTGTCGGCCTCAACGCTGATGGCCGTCCTGAGCGATGTGGCCGATAGTATTTACCGGGCTGGGTTTCGTAAGTTGGTGCTGCTCAATTCCCATGGAGGACAGCCCCAGGTGCTAGATATTGTGGCCCGCGATCTGCACCAGCGTCAGACTGATTTTTGGATATTTCCCCATTTTGTCTGGCAGGTGCCCCACAGCGTGGGCGAGCTGTTGAGTCCCCAAGAGCGCCAGGAGGGTATCCACGCGGGGGATGCGGAAACTAGCCTAATGTTGGCTATTTTGCCGGACCAGGTACACATGGAGCGAGCGGTCAAGGAATATCCGCCCGCCCAAAAGAGCCTACTGAGCCTGGAGGGGGCACTCCCCTTTAGCTGGACGACCCGTGATATTTCTAAAAGCGGCGTTGTGGGGGATGCCACCGTTGCCACAGCGGCTAAGGGAGAAAAGATTCTGGCGGATGTGGCGGCGGGTTGGGTAACGGTTTTGGAAGAAATCTATCGGTTCGAACCACCCCAGCGCTGGGGGGATTAGTCGAAGGGCAAAATAGGGAGCACCCCTCGATTTGTTGTACAAGGAGTTTCCATGCTGAGCGATAAACAGGCCATGCCCCACCAAGCTGAGGCCCAAACAGCGGCGGCAACCGAGCCAAAGACCGGCGAACAACCGGCTGTTACCCTGGCGGTTGATATTGGCGGTAGCGGCATTAAGGTTATTTTGCTAGATGAGGCGGGACAGCCCCTAGGGGAGCGGGCTCGGCTCAAGACACCAGCACCGGCCACACCGGATGCGGTGCTGGCTGCGATCGCAACGCTAGTCGCAGACCAGCCTGCCTATAGCCGAGTATCTGTGGGGTTTCCGGGGGTAGTGCGCCACGGTGTTACCTACACCGCCGTCAACCTGGATCGAGCCTGGATTGGCTATCCCCTAGCCGAACGGCTGACCCCGATCGTAAAATGTCCGGTGAGAGTGGCCAATGACGCCGATATCCAGGGCTTTGGAGCCATTTCAGGACAGGGTGTAGAGCTGGTTATAACCCTGGGTACCGGATTTGGCTCGGCTCTGTTTGTGGATGGTCACCTGGTGCCCAATTTGGAAATGGCCCACCACCGCTTTCGCAAAAAGCAGTCCTATGAGGAGCAGCTCGGACGGGCCGCCCTTGAAAAAGTAGGCAAGGGAAAGTGGAATCGTCGTTTACAAAAAGCCATCAACCGTCTGGAGCATCTATTTAACTACGACCGGCTCTACATTGGCGGTGGTGAAACTAAAAATATCACCCTCAAACTACCCTCAAATATTGCCACTGTGCCCAACGTGCTGGGTCTGTTGGGGGGCATCGCCCTCTGGCGGGAGTAGCTGCACCAGCGGGGGACCGGCTGCAGGCTCACCCCAAAAGCCGGGGCATGATGGATAAAGCAGTTGGGCACAAACTTTGATGTCTCAGCCATTCACTAACCTTCAAACCTAAGCTATGACTGGCCAAGTAAGGGACCCGCTGGGGGAGCGCCAGCAGATTTTTGGGCGTTCGACCATTGCTTTATTTTTTGCCATCTGTCTAATCTATGGGGCCTTTTTAAAGCCCGGCATCTGGGGGTTAGATGGTAACGATATGCTCCACATGTCCCGGTCGCTGATTGAAAAAGGTAATTTTTCAATTCCAGCTGGGGCCGGTGGCATCCAGGGACCGGACGGTCAGTTTTACTCCATTCGATATCCTCTGCTGCCCATTGTTGCTATGCCGTTTGTCTGGGTGGGTCTGGCCCTGGGCGAAATGTTTAATCTACCGGTGCAGTACACCGCCGCCACCTGCGGACTGGTGCTCAACTGTCTGCTGACGGCGGCAACAGCCGTGCTGGTTTATGGGCTCACCCTGCGGCTGGGGGGAGCCCGCAGCGGGGCTGCGATCGCAGCCATCGGCTACGCCTTTGGAACAGCGGCCCTGGTCTATGCTCGGGAATTTTTTGCGGAGCCGCTGCTGGGTTTTATCATCACCCTGGCCCTCTACTGGGCCGTAGGGAAATCGCGATGGGGTCACTGGGGCACCGGCTGGCTGGCGGCCCTAGCCATCGTCGCCAAACCGGCTGGGGTCCTGTTAGGGCCGGTATTGGCCCTGTATTTTTTACTGCGGCGCTGCAGCTGGGACCGTATTTTAGCCCCCTGTATCGGTACCATCGCCGGGTTTGGGTTTTACCTGGCCTACAACTATGTGCGGTTTGGCAGCATTACCTCATCGGGGCAGGACACGTCGCAGCTGGGGTTGGACGGGTATGTCTGGCGGGCCCTGGGCCAGTGGATCAGTCCCGGCAGCGGCGGCGGCATGTTTTGGTACTGTCCGCCCACGCTGCTAGCAATGGTGGGACTGTGGCGGCTGTGGCAGCGGCGGCGGCTGGAGTTTGTAGCGGTGTTCGGCATTGTGGCCAGCTTTTGGCTGTTGCACAGCGGCTGGGCCTTTAACGGTTGGAACTGGGGACCCCGGTTTTTGATGCCTGTTTTGCCCGCCCTAATGGTCACCGTGGGGCTGCTTGGCCAGCGCTGGCGGATGACACTGGTGGGGCTAATTGTGCTGGGATTTTTGGCCAATGCGCCCACGCTGCTGACCTTTTACCAGCGCTATTTTGCCGAGGTCTCCGACCGGAGTACGGCGCTGCTAATGCAAACCGTATCCCTTTGGAGCGAACCGTCCCAGGCCCCCATTTTTAACGTGTGGGCGGCGGCCGGACGGCAGCTGGGGGACGCCTTTAGTACCCCGGTTCAAGACATTATTAGTAACGTAGGTCAGCCGCCAGCAACAGGGGAACTGTCTCGGGCTGAGCTGCTGAGGATCGTAGCGGTGTGGTGGTGGTTTTTACCAGCGGCGGGGATTCCTGTTTGGGTAGGGGCTGCGATCGCACTCACCATGGTCGGTCTGGGGCTGTGGCTCCTGCGTCTGAGCTGGCTTGCCAGTCTGCAGCCACCGCGTCAGCTAAAATCGAGCAAAATCCCCTTTTAAGCACTTTTAAGCCATAGAGGCCCCCAGTCACCCAAGCATCTCCTATGAAACTTATTATTCAAATTCCCTGCTACAACGAAGAAAACACCCTGGGGGTAACCCTGTCGGAGCTGCCGCGCCAGGTGCCTGGGGTAGACCAGGTTGAATGGCTGATTATCAATGACGGCAGCATGGACCGCACCGTGGATGTGGCCAAAGAATGGGGGGTGGATCATATCGTCAACCTGGATCACAACCAGGGGCTGGCCCGAGGGTTTATGGCCGGGTTAGACGCCTGTCTTAAGGCCGGGGCCGATATCATCGTCAACACCGACGCCGATAACCAGTACTGTGCGGCCGATATTCCCAAGCTGATTGAGCCGATTGTCCACGGTGAAGCAGAAATGGTGGTGGGGGCACGCCCCATCATGGAAATCCAGCACTTTTCCCCCATTAAAAAGATTTTGCAGCGTCTGGGTAGCTGGGCCGTGCGCGTCGCCAGCAATACAAAGGTGGCCGATGCCCCCAGCGGGTTTCGGGCCATTAGCCGAGACGCGGCCATCCAGCTCAATGTATTTAATGAATATACCTACACCCTAGAAACCATTATTCAAGCCGGGCAAAAGGGTATGGCCATTGCCTCGGTGCCCATTCGCACCAACGGCTACCTGCGGCCGTCTCGCCTGGTCAAAAGCATTACTTCCTATGTGCAGCGGTCCCTGTTTACGATTCTGCGCATCTTTATCACCTATCGTCCCCTGTCATTTTTTACAATTTTGGGGGCGATTCCCTTTGGACTGGGCTTTTTGCTCACGGTGCGGTGGCTGTGGCTGTTTCTCACCACCTTTGAGCAAACTGGCCGCAGCCACGTCCCCAGTCTGATTTTTGCAGCCATCCTGATTGTGGTGGGTGTTCAGTGCTGGATTTTTGGTCTGATTGCCGATCTGATGTCGGCCAACCGGAAGCTGCTAGAAGACATTCAGCTACGGCTGCGGCGCTCCGAAATTGAAGAACATATGAAAAAGAATCGCCAGCGGGAGGTTGTATAAAACCGGCTGCCTCCCCCTTTCCCTTTCCCTTTCCCCCTTTCCCATTTCCCACGTTGGGTTTCGTCCCTCAACCGCAACCTACATATACCCACATATATATGAAAGACCTATTTGCCAAGGCTGCCCTCGAACAGATTCCTAAAATTCTGACCCTGCAGGATCGCAATCCCCACAGTCCTAACTATGGCTGTTTTGATCGAAACTTTTGGCAGTATAAAATCATCGACTTTCCCAGCGGCATGTCCCAGGAGTTTGTGTGGCCCCTGGCGCTGGTGTACGACATGCCCCTGCCGGACAATCCCTACTACCACCAGCCCAACATCCGGGCGTGGGTAGAGGCGGGAATTCTGTTTGCGGCAAAGAGCGCCCATGCCGATGGGTCCTGCGATGATTATTTTCCGTTTGAGCGGGCGGGGGGGGCCGCCGCATTTTCGTTGCTGGCTTGTTTGGAGAGCTATCGCTTGCTCAAGCTTGATAGTCAGCCAGCGCTGAGTTTTTTTGAAACGCGGGCCGACTGGCTGGCCCACCACCAGGAAAGCGGGCGTTTGACCAACCACCAGGCGCTGATTGTGCTGTGTTTGGAGCTGGCGTCGCGGGTCCTCAACACCCAAAAGTGGCAGGGGGCGATCCAACAGCGGCTAGAGCAGGTGCTGTCCTGGCAGGATTCAGAAGGATGGTTCCAGGAATATGAAGGCTGCGATCCGGGCTACCATACCCTGACAATTGCCTGTTTGGCGCGGGTGTATGACCTGGGCGATAGGAAAGATGAGCGGTTGCAGGGTGCGATCGCAAACGGTGTTCGCCTCGCTAGCCACTTTATCCACCCCGACGGTTCCTACGGCGGAGAATACACCAGCCGTAATACCTACAACTACTTTCCCCACGGATTTGAGCTAGTGGGCCGCTGGATGCCCGCAGCCCTGAGCATTAACGATCGGTTTCTCAAAGGACTCCAAAACGGGCTGGGCTCCTGCTACGCCGACGACCACATTGTCGGCCACCACACCTGGAACTACCTGCTCACCTGGAAAGACTTTGTCGACAATCGGCCACCCACCCGGCCACCTATCCTGGGGCGAGTCTGGTTCCCCAACGCCCGCATTCTCATTGACCAACGAGAGGATACCAAGCTGTACCTGGCCTTAAACAAAGGCGGAGCCTTTAAGTTTTTCCGTCACGACAGGCTGATCTTATCAGACACCCAGTTTTCACTCCAGGTGAGAGAAGGGGGCAAGGTCAAAAATGCCGTCGGCCATCTGGTCGGTGATTATCAATACGATATCCAAGATAACCAAATCACGATCCAAGGCCCCCTGGGTTGGGCCAAACAAAAACAGATGACCCCTTTGAACCTGATGATTTTGCGGGTGGTGATGCTAACCGTTGGTCGATTCTTTCCTAACCTAATTCGCAAGCTGTTACAAAAAATGCTGATCACCGGCAAAAACGACGCTCCCTTCCGGTTTGAGCGCATCTTTCAATGGCAGGATGGCCACTGGCAGCTCAAGGATAAGCTCACCGCCACCGGCGACTGGAACCAGGTTCTCACCGCAGGCATCGGTTGTGACCAAACCTCCATCTATGTCGTCATGAGTCGCACCTTTCAAACCGGTCAGCTTCAACCCTGGAAAGACCTCACTAGCGAGGTCCGCTCCCTCTCTGACAGTCAGCCTCTGCAAATAGAGCGGCAGCTGTAGGGACGTTACATAGAACGTCCCTACAGGGATGGTTAATCTCATCAATATTCCCCCATCGAAAATTCTTGTTATATGAAACGGTTTATATCTATCTTTGTCAGCACCGTCATCTTGGTAATCTTGTACAACAAGATTGACTTTCCAGAACTGCTCAAAGTCTTTCGGGACTGCGATCCCCTATGGATGGCGGTCAGTCTGGGTATGGTCATACCCATTACATTTTTTACCGGCTGGCGGCTAAAGCAGCTGATTCCAGTCAATACAAAACTCAGCATTTGGGAAGCTAACAAGCTCATCCTGGCAGCCAGCGTCCTCAATATGGTGCTGCCCTCAAAAATGGGAGACATTGCCAAGTCCTATTTTATGAAAGAGCGGGGCAACCTCAGCGGCACCCTATCCCTATCCATTGTCATTTTTGAAAAAGCCTGCGATATGCTGTCGCTGCTGCTATGGTGCGCGTTTGGACTGCTGCTGTACCCACAAAAAGATATCTTCTTTTGGGCCATGACCGCCGGTATTCTCGGCGGTCTAATTTTTGGTCTCCTCATGCTGGGTTCCAAAGGGTTTGCTCGCTTTGGTTTTACCACCATGCGTCGCATTGCCCCCGAGAAAATTAGCCAAAAACTGGGCTCATTTCAAACCTCCTGGGATGAAATGCATGATTACTTTTGGGGCAATCCGGCCCAGCTGACCCGCATCGCTGCCATGTCGATTTTTGTATGGTTCCTGCATCTGCTGCAGATTTGGCTATTTATCTTGGCCCTCAATGCCTGGGCACCCCCTGTGGTGAGTTTTGCCCTGTCTCCCCTAGCTATTTTAGCGGGTCTATTACCCCTTACTTTTGCCGGTGTGGGTACCCGCGATGCGGCCCTGGTGGCCCTGTATGCCCCCTACTTTAGCGCCGCCACCGGGGCAGCCCTGGGGTTGCTCTGCACCTCGCGCTACTTCCTGCCCGCCATTGGCGGACTGCCCTTTTTGAACCAGTATCTAAGCTCTGTTAAACGCTTTAAAAAACCTGGTTCAATAGCGGATTCAGGGGGGTCATTGTAACAAGGTCATTGTGAAACCGGTGCTCTCAAAGCAAAGCCAAGGGAGAACACCGGACACAGCCATATCGCCCCTAACTGGCATCTGAAATATATTGGACCCAGGTGGAGATGACAGAACTCGGGGAAAGAGCAGCAATCGGAGAATCCTCCGGCGGTGCTAGCGCTGTGGCGAGGAGGCATGACCTGATGGACCGGCTCAAGCGTATACGCTTGGACCGGTCCATCACCCCTAGAGTTGTTGCATCAGTGTGCTAAGCACCGGCTGTGCCAGGCGATGGCAGATACACTGCGCAACCTACGCGACACGAACTCGCTTGGTCAAAATGGCCATGACTTCGTCGGGTCGCCCGGTGGGGGAGGGTTTACTCCAGTCGTTGGGTTCTGCGTAGTTGAGTTTGTGCAGCAGTGCGATCGTATGGCGTACGACCGTGGGGCTGCCAAACAGCATATGGTTGACAAATTCGTACTGGGGTTCTGGTGGAATGACAGGTTGAATGGTGGGCTCATTGGAGCCGTGGGTGAAGTCTTGAAACATGGTGATCTGGTCTCCGATGTAAGGTACGGCCTCGGTGACGGCTCCCCATAAGGTTGGTGGAGTCGGCGGGCGAGGCAAGGAAACCAGAACCCGAGTGAGCCTTAGCAAACCCGTGGAAAGACGTGTGCAAGCGGGATGGCTAAGGGGTAAACTCACCCTAAGCCTCGGGATTGCTACGGAATCTCCGGGGTCAGTCATCGGTACGGTGGTTCCAACACCTGCCGATGGCGCGAAAGCAAACTGAGTTCTGGGAAACAGGTTAAGGACTTAACCTAGCAATAAGAGTACGGTGAAAAGCTGTTGCGGTCAAGAGATTTTTGACAGATTTTACAGAAGGCTGAATCTTAAATAGCCATATCAATGAGAATTGATGAGAGAAGTCTAATTTTGTTGTGACGGCGAAACATTACAGAGGGTGAGGTCTTCATCGCTGATATCGCGATTGTTGGTAAGAAAAGGAATTAGCCGCTGGCAGGCACTCACTAAAAGTTTATCCAGATGCTCCAAAGGATACACAGGCCAGAGTTTTACAATATCGTTATCTGCTATAGCAATGTATCGCCAATCATTATCAAGCGTGCCGTGACTACCTTCAAACTCAGCCACCTGGTTACCCGCTAGGTCCCACAGTCGCGCGGTCCCATCCTCACCGCTCGTGGCAAGCTGATCTCCGGTAGGACTGAACGCCACTTGCAAAACAGGCCCCTGATGGCCCTCAAACTGGGCGATTTCATTTCCGTTTAGGTCCCACAGTCGCGCGGTCCCATCCGCACCGCTCGTGGCAAGCTGATCTCCGGTAGGACTGAACGCCACTTGCCAAACA
>JBCCAQ010000069.1:0-18461 GCA_039814735.1 Cyanobacteria bacterium P01_A01_bin.15 | reverse complement strand
CCCTCTGGAGTTTTTCATCGGGTATTGCTGACTAAGGTTGATTCCCGTAGTTTAAAGGAAGCGCAAGAAGCCCAAACTATGCTGGAAAAGTTGAATATTTCTGCTTTTCAGACCTATATACGAAATTATAAGGCCCACGAACGAGCCGCCATGGACGGTTGCGCTATTAGCCAATGGAAGGGGCCAAACGCCCAAGAGGCCCAGGCCGACTACTATCGAGTTGCTGCTGAAGTCCTAAGAGACTGGAAAGGATTATGACGAAGAAACGTATTGCCGACCTGCTCAAAGAAGAAGTCGAAAAAACTAGCGAGGCCACTCAAACTCCGACTAAAGGCACATCACAGCCAGCGCAGCCAGCTCCTGACTCAACCAGTGCTACCGGCAAGGCAACGTCTAGTCGTACCCGCAAGCGTCCAAGTAAGTCATCCACAACCACCACTAAACAAGCCGCCACCAAGACTAGCAGTACCAGTACTGTTGAAAAACAGATAGCAAAATTAGAAACGGCCCTCAAACAGGCCAAGGAACAAATCGTCGGGCTACAGGGGGATATAGAAACCCATCAGGCCCGTATTTTTGAACTTAAGGATGAGTTAACTGCCTCACAAAAGGCTACAGCGGAACAAACCCAGGCATTGACCAAAGCCACTGCGGAGCTTGAAACAGCCAAGGATACCATTCGCAAGATTACAGCCGCTCAAAAAGAAAACGAAGCAGCAGCCCAAAAGGAGAAACCCACCACTAAAGTGATTCACGGTGCTGATTTGGCGACAAACCGTAATACGCTAAGTTTGCGTAACCGTCCCAGCAGCTATAAAGCCATTCCTGAATATGCCATTCAGCGCGGCGAGCAGAATAATAGTATGCTGTCCGACGATGATATTGGCTGGGTCGACTAGGGACAGACCTATGGATAAACTCTCATAGCGTTTCTTTACGGTTCAACAATCGGCTTGTCCATCGTGTTCGGAGTCGATTAGGCTGGCAGGCATTGTGCACAGAGTTGGTTTATGGATGTAAGAGCCGCCGTTGCCCATCAGGCTGGACAACCCCTAACAATAGAAACCCTGCGCCTAGAAGGGCCAAAAGCTGGTGAAGTACTGGTCGAAATTAAGGCTACAGGTGTGTGTCATACGGACGCCTACACTCTGTCGGGCAAGGATCCAGAAGGTTTATTTCCTGCTGTCCTCGGCCATGAAGGGGCTGGAGTAGTAGTAGAAGTAGGTGCTGAGGTTAAAAGTCTTAGGCCTGGCGACCATGTGATTCCTTTATATGTGCCCGAGTGTCGAGCTTGTGAGTACTGTTTAAGTGGTAAAACCAATCTATGTCAGGCGGTTCGAGGGACGCAGGGACGGGGGTTAATGCCCGATGGGACCAGTCGTTTTAGCTTAGGGAACGAGCCGATTTACCACTACATGGGTACGTCGACCTTTGCCAATTACACCGTTGTTCCTGAGATTGCCCTAGCCAAAATTCGAGACGATGCTCCTTTTGATAAAGTTTGCTACGTCGGCTGCGGTGTGACGACTGGTATTGGCGCGGTGATTAACACGGCCAAGGTAGAACCTGGGGCGAACGTGATTGTCTTTGGGCTCGGTGGTATTGGCCTCAATGTAATTCAGGGCTGTCGCTTGGTGGGCGCTGACATGATTGTGGGCGTGGATCTAAACCCGAGCAAAAAAGCTCTAGCAGAAAAGTTTGGCATGACCCACTTTGTTAACCCAAAGGAAATTGAGGGGGAGCTAGTACCCTATCTAGTAGAGCTAACTAAAGGTGGCGCTGACTATACTTTTGAGTGCATTGGCAATGTGCAGGTGATGCGTCAGGCTCTAGAGTGCTGCCATAAGGGCTGGGGCGAGAGCATTATTATCGGTGTAGCTGCGTCGGGGCAAGAAATTTCTACTCGCCCCTTCCAGCTAGTAACGGGGCGAGTATGGAAAGGCTCCGCGTTTGGTGGTGCCAAAGGTCGCACTGACGTTCCCAAAATCATCGATTGGTACATGGATGGAAAAATCAATATTGACGACCTAATCACCCACACATTTCCGCTGGAGCAAATCAACGAAGCCTTCACAGTCATGCATGAAGGTAAGTCGATTCGAAGCGTTGTGACCTTTGACTAACCCAGTTGGATCTGGTTCTTGAGAAATTTGCGAGCACCAGCGAAGGCTACCACCGCCAGACCCAGACCCGCAGACGGTTCAGGCAGTTGAGGGGGCTCCTCGGTAGTCAGGTCATCCCACTGCAAACCTGCGATCGCACCGCTCACGCCGTTGTACTGAAACTTGATTTTCTGCAGTGTGGTTTCGTCAATGTCAAACTCAAACATGGAGTTGTCATCACGCTTGTTACCAACTTGAGTGATGGTGACATTGATATCTTCGCCTAGCCCATTTTTATAAGCATGGGTTAGGGACTTACCTTGGCTCTTGGTGTGGTCCGAGTCGTTGTAAGCCTTGGCAAACCGTCTGATCAGGTCATCCACATTAATATCCAAAACCTTGTCGTTGTTGGCATCTTTACCAATTACTCGAACCTGAGTACCAGACGCATCACCAAAATTATCGTCAATATCCAGCAGAGAGAACTTCTGAAAGCCGACCTCCTGGTCAAAGTTAAACCAGACGTGGCCACCTTGGGCTTCATCATCTGGGGTATCTAGCTGATATTTATTGGTATTGAAGGGATTTTTGTTATTGATGGAGCCTTGATACTCCTGAATAATTAGGGCATTACCCTGGTCGGGAGTACCCCAGTTAGCCCCTGTTCGCAGGTCATTATCGGCACCGGACTGACTCGTGTTGTAGAGCAACAGGGGAGCCCTATTGTCGTACTCCTTGGTTTTGTAGTTTTTACCCCGAAGCTTCAGCCCCCAATCCGCCCATTCATCGCTCACCTGAGTGCCACCGTCAAGAAGATTACCTTGAGCATCTTGCTCAAAGTCTAGAATGCGTACCTCTGCGTGGGCATGGGTAGCCATGACGCTAGCGAGTAGGAACGTCGTGGTTGCAACCTGCCAGGGTAGCGATCGCGAGATCGCAGCCCTAGACAACAAAACAAACTTAGCCATAATCAAAAGTGAGTATCAAATAACACTTCACTATTGATAGCTTTACCGAGATAAAAACCACCTCAGTAATATCTAGATCTTTTTTTCAGCTTGATATTTAGCGATAAAGCTTGGGCTTTAGTCGGCTATTTGTCTAGTATCACAAATATCACACAGGCTGCATATTTATACCGTGTAGATACTGAGAACTCAAGATTGGTCTCAGCAGAGCACCTCTATCACTGCCACGAGCCACTAATCCAGATGCCGTGAACACATCGAGCAGGCTTAAATCTGGTTACTAGCAAACGTATTGCACCGTTCAAGATTACCAGTCTGCAACCCCTGCCTAAACCAGCGCACACGCTGGGTAGAGCTGCCATGGGTAAAAGACTCAGGGACAACAAAACCACGGGACTGTTCTTGGAGACGGTCATCCCCGATCTGGCTAGCCGCATTTAGAGCTTCTTCAATATCACCACGCTCTAAGATGTCGCGGGCTCGATCGGCACGATTGGCCCATATCCCAGCCAAACAGTCGGCCTGGAGTTCTAGACGTACCGATAGTTGATTTGCCTCAACCTCACTAGCACGGCTTTGAAGCTGACGTACCTGGGTGGAAATTCCCAAGAGGTTTTGCACATGATGGCCCACCTCATGGGCAACCACATAAGCCTGGGCAAAATCGCCCGGAGCCTGATGACGGCGCTTTAAATCGTCGTAAAAACTCAGATCAATATAGACCTTTTGGTCAGCTGGGCAGTAAAAAGGTCCTATGGCCGATTGGGCGGTTCCGCAAGCGGACTGCACAGAATCCGAAAATAATACCAACCCAGGCTCCTGATAGGGTTGGCCAATTTCTTCTTCAAAAATTTTGTTCCATGTATCCTCAGTGTCGGCCAGTACCACCGAAGTAAATTCGGCTAGCTGATCTTCAGCGGGGGAAGTCTGAGTTTGCTGGGTGGGAAATTGGGAGGGTGGTGCCGCAACCTGATCTAAAACGACACTCGGATCTCCCCCCAACAGGCCAACGACCAAGGCTAAGATTAAAACACCTAAACCGCCGCCACCAGCAAGGATAGATCTTCTACTGCCACGCCGATCTTCGATATTACGGCTGCGCCGTCCCGTTTTTTTCATAGCCACCCCTTGAGTATGTCGTTATAGATCAATAGGGTGAGCTTTAGCGGTCCACACTATTGAAAATTAGTAGCGCCTCGGAATATATCATTACAGCCTGGGCAACAAATCAAACCACAGAAGTATCTTAGGGTTCGACAATAGCTACCCTTGCTCAGCAGCACGTTTGGTCAGCGCCGCAATATAGCGGTCGATCCGGTGATCCTGTAAGCTACCTGAAATAATTCGCCAGGTGAGCCTGGTACCCAGCCTGAGTCGAGTATCCACATGGCGATACCCCTGCCAGTTTCGCGGCAATCCACTCACCACGTCGTTACCATTCACAAAACGCCAGGACCTAGGAACGCGCCGATTGTAGGATTCGACAAAGGCTTTATTGCCAACTCGAGGAGCACCAAACATATAGGCCTCTACTGATATACCTGGCGAAAAGTTAAACTGCAGGTCTACAGCGCATAGTTTGGCTAAGGCTCCCCCCAGACTGTGACCGGTCATAATCCAGTGGGTCATATTGCTTTGCCCCACAACCGTATGGATATCGGAGCGGACAGCAAGATAGGCATTGGTAAACCCTGAGTGCATTTTGACCCCAGAGTCAGAGGTTCCGTAGATGTCAGGATAGTCTAGATGCCTATCCTCTAATACAGCATCTGTAACGCCGGACCACACAGCAAAGTCCAAATTGGTCCACCAGTCACGATCAGCGTCGCTGCCACGAAAGATGACATATCCACATTGAGTATCAGGATCTTCTAGCAGGGCGACCTGGGTATCAGTATGTTTAATATCAAAGAATTTTGGTGCAAGGTTAGGGTGTGTACTGAAGCGCAACGTATCGGTAAACTTCCCATAGACCTCGCTTGATAAATAAGCGCAGCGCAGCGCAATTTTATAATCTACTTGATTATCCATAAGTCCTTATTTCCTGTTGAAAACCCTCTTGGGCCAGTGTGCCGTAGCGCTTAAGCCTCTTTACCACTCAGTGATAAAAATTTAAGCGCCCAGAACCAATGCTCGAGACTTTAGACTCAGAAGCATTGGTTCTAAAAACTTCAGCAGTACTGCTGAAAATTCCAGGCCGTACCAGCTAACCTGACTATTGAGAGGATGAGTTATCAGGGGATCCCTTTATGCATTCACTAAGGGAGCTGTCTTTGCCTTAAAAGAGGCGGCTTTGAGGGCAGAGACGGCCTCATCTGGGTCTTTGACACGAAACTGTGCTCCTAGACGCACCACCTGGCGATGGCCCTGGTGGGTAATCATTGCCACTACAGGGACTTTGGCCTCGCGCTTGTCTTCCCCTTGCTGATTTTGAATCACATTTCGCAGACGGTTTTGTTGCACGATATCCCCTGCGATTGAGGGGGGCAGCTCAACGGTCACTAGCCGTACATCTTCGATTGGTTCGGCATCGTCGACGATAAACTGCACCTGGTCATCTCGACGATCGGCCTTGCCCCAAATCATTAGGCGGGCATCGGCTTTGATGTGCATGCCGATACGGGCATAGGAGCGGGGAAAGACGACGGCTTCAGCCTGACCGCTGAGGTCCTCAATCTGGAGAATCGCCATGCTGTCGCCTTTTTTGGTGGTAATGGGCTTCATCGCGCTAATCATGACGATGGCGCTAAGGGTTTGTTTTTCAGGCTGGTCGCCCAGTTCAGCCAAACTGATGGGGGCCAAAATCCTTGCCGGACGTTGCACTGACTTGAGGGGATGGTCAGAGATGTAAAAACCCAGCAGTTCTTTTTCTAGCCGTAGCCGTTCTTGGGGATCGTAGTCCTCCATGGCTGGTGCTTTGGGAGCGGCTTCATAAGCACCCACATTACTGTCGCTGGCAGCCGACGCTGAACTACTACTGCCTAGCATCATGTCAAAAATATTACCCTGGCCAATTTCGCGATCCTTGGCGCGGGACTGAGCCCAGTCAACGACAAATTCTAAATCGGAGAAAAGCTGACGACGGTTGTTTTTGAGGCCGTCAAGGGCTCCGGAGTGGATAAGCGCTTCTAGGGCACGGCGATTGACGGCGCGCAGATCGATGCGATCGCAAAGCTCAGGCAAGGACGTAAACGGCCCATCCTCCTCACGACTCTGAATCAGCGTCTCAATCGCCCCCAGCCCCACATTCCGTACCGCCGACAGGCCAAATAAAATGCAATTATTTTCTGGGGTAAAGTCCACACCAGAGCGATTCACATCCGGCGGCAGCACCTCAATTCCCATGCTGACGCAGTTGGCAATGTGCATCTGCACCTTATCTTGGTCACCGCTAATGGCCGTCAGCAGCGCGGCCATGTACTCCACTGGATAATTGGCCTTTAGATATGCCGTCTGATACGTGACATATCCATAGGCCATGGAATGGCTTTTATTGAAGCAGTACTGGGCAAAGTTGACCATCTGGTCCCAGAGAGCTTCGACCGTCTTTTGGGGAACTCCATTTTTCACCGAACCCTCGATAAACTTGCCCCGGTGCATATCCATGGCCGACTGCTTTTTCTTACCCATGGCACGGCGCAGCAGGTCCGCTTCCCCCAGGGAGTATCCCGCCATATCCTGGGCGATTTTCATGATCTGCTCCTGGAAGATCATGATGCCGTAGGTCTCTTCTAGGATCGGTTTAATCAGATCGTGGGGGTAGTCGATCTGTTCACGACCATGCTTGCGGTTAATAAATTTTGGAATGAGTCCGGCATCTAACGGTCCCGGTCGATAAAGGGCAAGAACAGACGAAATATCATCTAGACCAGACGGCTTTAAGTCGCGCACAATCTGCCGCATCCCCGAAGACTCTAGCTGAAAGACCCCCCCGAGTTCACCACGCCCCAGCAGCTTATAGGTCGTATCATCGTCATAGGCTAACTTTTCTAAATCGATGGTTTTACCGTGGGTCTGTTCCACATAATCCACCGCTTTTTGGATCATCGTCAGGTTACGCAACCCTAAAAAATCCATCTTCAAAAGACCCACCGCTTCCACATCTTCCATGTAGTACTGGGTAATCACCGAGCCATCGTTATTGCGCTGTAGCGGTACCAGCTCATCCAACGGTTTGGCCGAAATCACCACCCCAGCAGCATGCATGCCAAACGTTTTGTTGGTGCCCTCAATGGTGATCGCCATATCAATCCAGCGACGATAAGTAACAGCCGTACCAGGCACAAGATCGCCACTGTCATACTTCTCCTTAAATGCCTTTTCCAGGGTGTCATCGGAGATCATCACCTTGAGCTTGGCAGGTTTGCCCCGCGCCACGGGGATCATCTTCGCCATCTTATCCGACTCGCCGTAGGGGATATCCAACACGCGGGCCACATCCTTAAGTACCGCCTTAGAGGTCATGCGGTTAAAGGTAATGATCTGAGCCACATGGTCCTTGCCATATTTTTCAGTGACATATTCAATCACCTTCTCCCGCTTCTCAATGCAGAAGTCGGTATCCACGTCAGGCATAGAGTTGCGTTCGGGGTTCAAAAACCGCTCAAACAGCAGACCATGGTGGACCGGATCAATGTTGGTGATACCCATGCAGTAAGCTACCAGGGACCCGGCAGCGGAACCCCGGCCTGGCCCAACCGGAATCCGTGTGTCTCGAGCAAATTTGATATAGTCCCACACCACTAAGAAATAAGTGGCGAACCCCATCTGGTGCATCATCTGGATTTCGTACTCCAGCCGTGCTTGATACTCAGGCGGAGCCTCGTCATAGGAGGCAATGTTCAACCGTTCTAGCAAGCCATCACGGGAAACTTTGGCCATGTAGGTTTCACCGGTATGCCCCTCTGGCACTGGAAAATTGGGGATTTGAGGATTTCCTAGAATGTCGTAGGATTCAATCTTGTCCGCCACTTCCAGGGTGGTCGCAACGGCTTCGTCGATCACATCCTGGGGTAGATGATCGCGGAAAAGGCGACGCATTTCATCTGCGGATTTAAGATACTCTGTACCGCTGTAGCGCAGACGTTTGTCTTCAGTGACGAGCTTGCCAGTTTGGATGCACAGCAGCGCGTCGTGGGCTTCCACATCCACACAGGAAATAAAGTGGGAGTCATTGGTGGCAATAATCTTGATATCTAGCTCGCGGGCGATGCGGACAATTTCCACATTGACAATGCGGTCTTCGGGCGAGCCGTGGTCTTGAATCTCTAGATAGTAGTCCTCACCAAATAGGTCTTTGTACCACTGGGCGACGCGATAGGCTACGTCCAGGCGATTTTGCATAATCGCCTGGGGCACTTCGCCACCGAGACAGGCGCTGGTGACAATCAGACCCTCGTGGTATTGCTCCAGCAGATCTTTATTGATACAGGGGCGCGAAAAGATACCACGGCCTTGAACACCGTCTAGGTGGGACTTGGTGGTGAGCTTAACTAGATTTTTGTAGCCCTGGGTGTTCTTGGCCAGGATAACCTGGTGATAGCGGGGGCGTTTTTCTTGCTTGGTGATGTCCCCGTTGATCAGGTACATCTCATTGCCGATTATGGGTTTGATCCCTGCTTTGTTGCAGGTTTTGATCAGCTCAATGGCCCCATACATGACACCGTGATCGGTGAGGGCAATGGCGGGCATCCCCATCTCGACGGCCTTTTCGGCGAGGGGCGTTAGCTGGCTGGCTCCATCGAGCAAGCTGTAATCGCTGTGGATGTGCAGACCAACAAAGGACATAAACCGCGCCCGCCTTTAGTACAAGTATACTCTAGAAGCATTGTGGTTTAAAGGTTTGGGGATAGCCACTAGCCGTAGAGTCTGAACCCTAAGATTAGCCGATTTGTAGCGCTATATCTAGTTAATTTAACGATAGGTTTCTATATCTGTTCACAGGCAAACTTCCTCAGCGGCCTTAAGTGGCGACGAACAGTTCACACACCATATTCGCTTTGCTGCTGAATTAACTTGGCGACTAATCCAGTCCAGCCCGTTTGATGACTGGCACCGATGCCGGCACCATTATCACCATGAAAATATTCATGAAACAGGATGTAGTTTTGCCAGTGGGAGTCTTTTTGGAATTGGGATAAGCTGCCATAAACGGGACGGTTCCCCTGGCCATCTGGCAGAAAAATGCGAGTCAGCCGTTGGGAAATTTCCGCTGCCACCTCCCATAGATTCATCCAGTGGCCTGAACCGGTGGGACACTCAACCTTAAAGTCGTCGCCCAGGTAGTGATGGAATTTTTGGAGCGACTCGATCAGCAGGTAATTAACCGGAAACCAAATGGGGCCTCGCCAGTTAGAGTTACCGCCAAATAGCCCACTGCTAGACTCTGCCGGTTCGTAGCTTACCCGGAACTCTTCACCATCGACTTTGAAAACATAGGGATTTTCAGCGTGATATCGGGACAATGCTCGAATGCCGTAGGCGCTGAGAAATTCGCTTTCATCCAGGAGCTTGGTAAGGATACGGCGTAGTCTGTCGGTGGACTCTACCTCACCCAAGGTGGCGTAACACAGCGCCAACATGCGACGGGCACCTGCGCCTTGGGTTTCCATACAGGCTACATTTCTTTTTAGATCGGGTCGATTCTGAATAAACCATTCCAACCGTTCTTTAAAGTTGGGTACTTGCTCAAGCAGGTCGGGTTCTAAGGTCATGACGGCAAATAGGGGAATCAGACCCACCATGGAGCGCACCTTAAGTCGCTGACGATAGCCGTCGGGAAAGTGCAATACATCGTAGAAGAAACCGTCTTCGTCATCCCAAAGTTGAGTGCGGTCCTGGCCAAAGTGGTTCATGGCATCGGCAATGTAGAGAAAATGTTCAAAGAACTTGGTGGCCATGTCTTCATAGACTGGGTTTTCTTTAGCAAGCTCTAGGGCAATGGTGAGCATGTTCAGACAGTACATAGCCATCCAGCTGGTACCGTCGGCCTGTTCGAGATGGCCACCGGTGGGGAGATCGGCGCTACGGTCAAAGACGCCAATGTTATCTAAACCCAGAAAGCCACCTTCAAAGACGTTGTTACCCTCAGCATCTTTGCGATTGACCCACCAGGTGAAATTGAGAAGTAGCTTTTGGAAGACACGCTCTAGAAAAGTGCGATCGCACCTCCCAGTCATCTTCTGCTCAATCTTATACACCCGCCACGTCGCCCAGGCATGCACGGGCGGATTGACATCGCCAAACGCCCATTCATAGGCGGGAATCTGACCATTCGGGTGCATGTACCACTCCCGCGTCATGATATCCAGCTGATATTTGGCAAACTGCGGATCCACCATGGCGAGGGGCAGACAGTGGAACGCCGTATCCCAGGCGGCAAACCAAGGATACTCCCACTTATCGGGCATAGAAATAATGTCGTTAGCGTCCAGATGTCTCCACTGGTGATTACGCTGACGGCTGTCCGGCGGTGGGGGTGCTGTCGGATCTCCCCTAAGCCAGCGACCGACATCAAAGGCGTAGTACTGTTTGGTCCACAGCAGCCCAGCAAAGGCTTGGCGCTGTACGGCACGTTCCTCAGCCTCCATTTGGAATGGCGAAACATGGCTATAGAAGGCATCCGCATCCCGCTGGCGAGTACCAAGGGTCGTGGCAAACGTCTCTCCAAGGGGATGCTCCAGTTGAGGCTGATCGCTCAGTCTTAGACAGATAGCCTGGCTCTCTCCAGGCGCAATGGTCAAGGTATAATGGGCCGCCGCTTTAGTGCCCACGAGGCCCGGATTCACAGACGACCGCTCCCCCTGAATCACATAGCGGTGAAAAGCATCCTTGACGTAGGGTGTGGCATTGTCAGCCCCAAAGACGGCTTGGTAGTTGGTCTCATTCTCGGTAAACAGAACCGGAGCAGATTGTACTGAACCCTGGCTTTGACAGTAAAGCCAGCGGTTGCCTAGGTTAGGATGGGAAGCCTCTAGAACATTAAAATCGGACTGAGTATCAGCCAGTTTGAGACTAGGTTTTTCTGCCTTTGCTTCCCAGCTCCAGGTGTTGCGAAACCAGAGGGTGGGTAGCACGGTCAGAGTTTTGGGCTCTGGCCCTCGGTTGGCAACCGTAATTTGGATCAGAATATCCTCGGGGGCCGCCTTGGCGTATTCAACAAAGACATCAAAGTAGCGATTTTCGTCGAATACGCCAGTGTCGAGCAGCTCATATTCTAAGGCGTTGCGATCGCGTCGCTGATTTTCCTCCACCAGCTCACGGTAGGGATACGCCGCCTGGGGATACTTGTACAGCGCCTTCATATAGGAATGGGTGGGCGTGCTATCCAGATAGAAGTAGTACTCCTTCACATCCTCACCATGATTTCCCTGGCTACCCGTCAGCCCAAATAGCCGCTCTTTTAGCACCGGATCTTGCCCATTCCATAGCGCTAGGGCAAAACACAGCTGTTGTTTCTCATCAGAAATCCCCAGTAAACCATCCTCACCCCAGCGATAGGCCCGCTTGTGAGACTGGTCATGGGAGAAATAATCCCAGGCTGCTCCTGTCGCGCTGTAGTCTTCACGCACAGTCCCCCATTGGCGCTCGCTGAGGTAAGGTCCCCAAAATTTCCAGGCGTTATCCTGTAAACGGTCGTGTTCGGCGATCATGGTGGCTTTTAGGAGAAATAGGGACCCATGGAAAGAATTTAGATAGGGGTGGCCATAACGACCTCTATCCATGGGTCAATTTTCAGTCATGCGGAGGATCTAAACATGACCGCACAAATCCAGCTACTGCCTATCGCGCCCTTCCCGCTAAAGACTCACAACCTCACCAGAAACCCACTAAGCTAGCGGCCCACGGCCACCTGGCATGTGAGCGGGTAGCCGTGGGCGCTCCCTTAGAGCCCCAGGCAAGCTTTGGCAAAGCGGCTCTTCGCCAAAGCAGGCATTTATCGTCGATGGGTCCTGTCTAGGCGAACTCTACCCACGGGTGCTACCGGACTCGACGATGGTAAAAACCGGCAGGAACGCTGAATAGCCTGATACAGCATATCTTCGTAAACTTCACCTTCAACAAGGTATGCCCCAAAACGCTCTAAATGGGGATTCATCATTTGACCGTCGAAGAGGAGAAAGTCTTGCGATCGCAGCCACTCTACCAGTTTTACCATCGCCACCTTAGACCCATCGGGAATCGTAAAAAACATCGACTCGCCGATAAACGCTCCCCCCAGGACAATCCCCAGGATGCCCCCCGCCAGCCGGTCCCCTTGCCATGTCTCAAAACTATGGGCATAGCCAGCCCGGTGCAACATGCGATAGATCGCTTTCAGCTCGTCAGAAATCCAGGTGGTTTTACGATCGGCACAGCCCTCAATCACCCCATTAAAATCTCGATTAAAGGCGATCTCAAAGCGGTTTTGATTGAGCACCCGACGCAGTGATTTGGGGTAGCGAAACCGATTATCCAATGGAATCAAGGCCCGTTTACGGCTGGAATACCAGTTGAGCGTCTGGTAGTCGCTATCTGCCATCAAAAAATAGCCCTGGGCGTAGCACTGCAAAATATGGGGAATCGAGTAAGCCATAGCAGCTGCGATAGAGGGGCTATCAACTCGCCCATTACATTCTTCAAACCCTGTACCTACCGTAGCCTAAAAAAACTTACCCTAAAAGAACAGCCGCTGAAAAAGTACCGATCTTAATCCCAGTATTGCTATGACTGAACCGATTCAATCCATCACCTTGCCCCCCTGTGAAAACCCAAATCAGGAAGGCGAATGGCTGAAGGTATCGCTACAGCAGTGGCTAGATACTGAATTTTTACCAGAGGCAGTCAATCAGGACATAGCCCAAAGGGCATCTCAGGTGTTTGTGCGACAGCGTATGGAGGGGGAGAATGAGCTTATTCCCCTGGTGATGGCAATTTTGACCGAGATGCAAGCATTCGATTTTTCCAAAAGTTTCTATAGCGAGTTTTCCATCGCCAACGCCGTCGGTGATTTGCTATTGGACAGCCTGGGAATCGATCGCTGCTGCGGTGCCTAACCACAAAAAACTATGCTTTGGTTGGCCCTTGCGAGCGGTACTGCCTTTTGTGAAGCGCTAAAAGATGCCACTGGCAAACAGGCGCTTAAGTCCCTAGATGAATTTTCAGTCTTGATGGGCTTCACCAGCGTTGGAGCCCTGTTGATGGGCCTATGGATGTGGGCAACGGAGGGGCTACCTACCCTAGGACCAGATTTTGGACTGGCGCTGCTGGTGGGAGGCAGCTTAAATATTTTGGCATTTACGCTCTACACCCGTGCCATCAAGATTTCGGATCTGTCGCTGACGGTGCCTCTGGTGACCCTAACACCGCTGTTTTTGCTAGTGACCTCCCCCCTGATTGTGGGGGAATGGCCGACGGGGTTAGATGCGACAGGCGTCGTGCTGCTAATTGTCGGCTCCTATGTGCTAAACCTTAAGCCAAGGGAGGGATTCACCCTGGCTCCGCTGCAGACAATTGCCATCAATCCGGGGAGCCGCATGATGGTGGGGGTGGCATTTTTATGGAGTATTACGTCGAACTTTGACAAAGTCGGCACCCTCAACTCGTCATCATTATTTTGGGGTATGTCGCTGTTTGGCACCATTGCAGTGGGTATGGTGCCCTTTGTCGTACAGCGGCGGTGGCAAACCAGGAGGATGTCGGTAACAGCGCTGCCGATAGATAGGTTAGGTGTGCGATCGCACGTTCCGTTTGTAGTCGCAGCAGGCATGTTTAATGCCCTGGGCGTCACCCTACAGTTTGCCGCATTAACCATGGCCCCGGTGGCACAGGTAATTGCCGTAAAGCGCATGAGCGCCCTGATTTCAGTCGGATTCGGCTATTTTTTATTTGGGGAAAAAGGATTGCAAGAACGGTTGCTAGGAGCAGCCATCATGGTCAGCGGAGTGGTCATTATGGCGCTAGATTAAACACCTCACCTGACCTTGGGGCAGGTGAAAACACCCGATGGATTCAATGTTGCGATAGAATAGATTTTATATAAATTTAAGTGTCTGTGCTTGGAGACTCCCGATGCTGACTCTAAAGATCGTTGTATATTTGACTGTTGCCTTCTTCGTTGGCCTGTTTATCTTTGGTTTCCTCAACGGTGACCCCGCCCGTAACCCCGGTCGCCAGGATATGGAATAATCCCCGCTGAACGCTGGGTCTAAAAGAGTTCCAACGAATTTTGATTAGGCTCCTTGGCTATCTAGGCTGAGGAGCTTTTAGTGCGGGGCAAATTTTTACCCATGCGCTTATTCGCTTGTGTTCATGAGGGTTAGCATCGGCCTGCTGACCACTGGCTGTTTTTAACGATATCCATGGCCCTAATTGATTTACCTCCTGAACCGTCTCTATATCAGTCGGCGACCCTCTCCAGCAGCGCAATAATCGTCCGGGCCTCCTCAAACACAGAAGTTCAACACCTGTATACTAGCGGCTCTAGACCTAGCGGCTCCATGGCTCACTGGCCAGAGCACTCTGGTTTTCCCATCAGTCTGATACCGCCCGAACAGCTAGCAAAACCAGGCTTCAAAGACTTCTCTAAACCCAGTTTTGCCGACTTCTCCCAGGGTGCGATCGCTCAGCTTCCCCCCCTACCCGAACAGACCACCCCTGCACCAGCACCGCCTATCCTCGACGAGGAAACCCGCGACACCATTGGCGATGCTTTAGATACTGATACGCTTGACGAACAAACCATCAACCCAGCAGACATCGAAGCTGTCGATCCACCGCTAAATACAGACAGCTTCGATGCGGATAGCATCGACTTGGATAGTCTAGATCCAGACACTATCGATTTGGATACTGTCAACGACGCTATCAATTCAGATGACCTTGGCCCAAATGAATTAGAAAACATTGACGAGGCCATCAATCCCGATGCACCCGAGCCCAGGGATTTTGAATTAGCCCCAACGCCTGATGATCCAGCAGACGTCACTGACCCCAATGTGTTAGAGAATGATGCGGAGGTGCCGGCATCCCCGAGCAACCCTCCAGCCGCACCCTCTGCTCCCTTAGACCCGTCGCGTCTTGAAATCACAGCCGACACGCAGGTTTTTGACTCGGACAGACAGGTAGTTATTGCCCGAGGCAACGTTGTATTCAAACTCAACAACGCTTTTCTGTTGGCCGATGAACTCTGGGTTAATCTGAACAACCGCTATGCCCTAGCCGAAGGCAATGTCATTTTGACCCGAGGTGAACAGGAAGTTCGAGGCGAGCGGGCTGAGTACAATCTGCTGCAGGAAGCCGGTACACTTTTCGAAACGCGGGGTGAGCTATTTTTACCAGCACTAGAAGACGACTTTGCGTCACCGTTTGACAACGCGGTCACTAGCCGGACCGTATTTGACCCCCTAAATCCAGATCAAGAAATTAATAGCGTTACCGCTGCAGGCGGGTTTCAGATTAGCTCGCGCGTCAGTGCCAGCCTACCGGATGCCGAAGGTAATATCAGACGTCTCCGGTTTGAGGCGGCCCGGATAGAGTTCGACGCCGAAAGCTGGGTAGCAGAGGATGTCAGGCTAACTAACGATCCGTTTTCACCGCCCGAGCTAGAATTTCGCACTGAGCGAATGACGCTGACCACCCTATCCCCCACAGCCGACCTGCTAACGACAGAAGATCCAAGGCTAGTCTTTGATCAGGGGCTATCGTTGCCGCTCTTTCGATCACGGTATGTGCTCAACCGTGGGGCTCCTGATTCAAATCAGATCAATCCTTTTATTGTTGAAGTCAATAGCGACTCAAGCGACCGAGGCGGCGTTTTTCTAGAGAGCGAAATTCCCGTCGTACGCAACGAAACATCTAGCCTTACAGTTACTCCCCAGTACTTTATAGAGCGTGCGTTAAATCAGGGATTCACTGATTCAGAGGTTTTTGGCATCAAAGCCGACTTTGATACTCGGTTGAGCCCTCGATCCGATCTCTCCGCTGGCCTTACCCTCACAGGGATAGACCTCGATCAGCTTGAAGATAATCTACGCGGTAACATCCGCAATCGTTACCTTATTGGCAATCATTTGCTGGCAGCAGAATACAGCTATCGAGATCGCCTGTTTAACGGCAGCCTTGGATTTCAAGACGTTCGCTCTAGCCTTGGTGCAGTGCTGCTGTCACCGCCAATTAATCTAGACGGTCGCGGCCTTATCTTGACCTATCAAACTGGGGCGCAGCTAGTCACGTCTAAAACCGACCGCGTTGATCTGCTAGATGGACCGTTGGGAGGTGACGATCTTGTCACCCTGGGTCGATTCCAGGGCAGTGTCCGTCTGGGTAAAGGGTTTAATCTCTGGCAGGGCAAACCCCTACCAGCAACACAGACTGAGGGGCTGCGCTACACGCCAAGCCCACTAGTTCCGTTTCTAAACCTAAACGTTGGTCTTTTGGGTGTGGGCTCTTACTACACCAGCGGTGACTTTCAAGGAGTCCTCGCTGGAGACATTCGCTTTGACGGTCAGGTGGGCCATCTGTCAGACAATTTTTTTGACTATACTCGCTTCAACCTTGGATACTATCGAGCGTTTATATCAGGCGATAGCTCTCCCTTTCTGTTTGATCGAGATGTAGACAACAGTGTGCTCTCTTTTGGTATCGTCCAGCAAATTTTTGGTCCCATTTTGCTGGGGTTTCAGACATCTATCAACCTCGATAACAACGATAGTATCGATACTGAGATTATCGGTGAGTATAGTCGCCGCACCTATGGATTGGTTATTCGTTACAGCCCTACCCGAGCAACCGGCTCCATTGGGTTTAGGCTCAGCGACTTCAACTGGCTCGGTAGCGGTAGTCCCTTTGATGAACCCGATATCCGACAGGTAGATGGAGGCGTTTTGGAGCAGCGATAGGCGATGTTAAAGACGTCAATCAAAGTCGAATCTTGTCAAACAAATTTTAAGGACATCATCAAGGAGCAGCGACAAACGTTAAAGTTTAAGCAGGGTGTAAGCCAATTAAGACTGTTTGTATTATTTGCTCAGCGTATTAGGGAATTGCGACCGTAGGGGTGAATTCACTAGTACCTTGGACCGTAGGCTACTGCCCATGATGGCATCAGACATAGCGCGCGAAGCACAGCAGGCGATTACTTTAATCAAGTCGTTTAGCTTAGAGCTCAACCAGTACGGTCCTGAAAGTCAGGTACTGTACTGGCTCAATACATATCGTCCTGTTTGGATTCGCGATGCGATTATTGAAGCGGTTTATCAGGGTCGGTACAAGGTTGTCTCTGTGCAGCAAATACTGTCCATCTGGCTGCGACGAGGGCAACCCATCCGTCACTTTACCCCTGGCTTTGAGCAGGTGATTGCAGCTCAGCTCGGGGGACCGCTGCATTTAGCGACAGCTCCACGGCCCATTGAGAGAGCTAACGCACCCCATTCTCCTTCACCACAATTCATCCAAGAAAAGACAGCAGCAGCTAATTTGGCAAGCGCTCCATCTGGACTGAGCGGTGGGTCATATCCTGGTATATCCATAAAAACATTCCCGGTAGAGACATTCCCAGTAGAGACAGTGAATACGCTCGTGGATGTCTACCAGTCCGGCTCGCCGCGCCGAAAGCCGACAGATAAGACAGCAGCCAGTCCGATACAGGAAACGAATCCCCACGACACCAGGCTAATGTTTTATTCAGACTATGTTCGACCGGGTGAGTCTAAGCCCATCCAACCGTTTCAGCCAATGCCTCTTCGTAGGCGTTAGGTCTAGGTTTTAACATCCCCCAGGCGAATTTCTGAGCAAAAAGAAGCCATAATCTGACCGGCTTCTCCACTCAAAACATTGGTTCGCATGCGTAAATTATCGGTGATAAACCACCAGCGCTCTTCGGCTCGGATCCCATCGCTCTCGGTGGTTACAGTAAGCACATCGTTCTCTAACTGGTACTGGCTTAGGGATAGTGATTGGCCAGCGGTCTGACGCAGCAACTTGCCTGTGTGGTCGTCAGTTGCGATCGCAACTAAAAGCGTCGATTGAGTCCTTGTCTGACCGGCACTCAGGGTACTTTTCTGTACAATCTGCAGCCCACCCAAAGCGTCTTCAGCCCCACAGCTAGCCCCACTACAGAGCTGTGCAAGCACATCCGCCTGGGCATCAAGGTAGGTCACCTCTAAATCTGATTTACCCGCCTTAGAGTCTCCCGCTTTTAGATAGTGGGTGGTGCGTTGCGAGAACCACCGTCCCCCCTGCTTTTTAAAAAAGTTCACATTTTGCATGGATAGGTCTGGATAAAGCGGCCCAAGCGGCCACAGTTCGTTATCTGCCTTTAAGTTTACGTCGCCGTGGTCGCGTCAGAAGCCTCAGTTCATAGGCTAAAACCCAGGGATGCCAGACCTCTTCAGTCGTGGGGGCAATTCGCAAT
>JBCCAQ010000135.1:0-13849 GCA_039814735.1 Cyanobacteria bacterium P01_A01_bin.15 | reverse complement strand
TTGAATGCTTGAACATGGCTGCTCTTTGGAAGCTGCCGATTTTGTTTGTTGTTGAAAATAATAAATGGGCCATCGGCATGGCCCATGAGCGCGCCTCCTCCCAGACTGAAATTTACCGCAAGGCCAGCGTGTTTGGTATGCCTGGCCATGAGGTAGACGGCATGGATGTGCTGGCGGTGCGGGAGGTGGCTCAAGCCGCCGTTGCCCGCGCCCGAGCTGGGGAAGGTCCCACTCTGATTGAATGTTTGACCTATCGGTTTCGGGGGCATTCCCTGGCGGATCCCGACGAGCTGCGATCGCACACCGAGAAAGCCGAGTGGCAGGCCCGCGATCCGTTAACCCGTATGGAAACCTATCTAATCGAGCAAACCCTGGCCGATAGCGCTGAGCTGAAGGCCATCAAAAAACGGATCGAAGCCCACATTGAAGACGCGGTCAAATTTGCCGAAGAAAGCCCTGAGCCTTCACCCGATGAGCTGCGTCGCTATATTTTTGCAGAAGAGTAACGCCCTTAGTCCTACAGCTACAGAATCCTAGAAACGATTATTTGCCATGGCAGAAACACTTTTATTTAACGCCCTGCGGGAAGCCGTAGACGAAGAAATGGGCCGGGACGAGACCGTCTTTGTGATCGGCGAAGACGTTGGCCACTATGGTGGTTCCTATAAGGTCACCAAAGGACTCTATGAAAAATATGGTCCCATGCGGGTTTTAGATACCCCCATTGCCGAAAATAGCTTTACCGGCATGGCTGTCGGAGCTGCCATGACCGGACTGCGCCCCATTGTCGAAGGCATGAACATGGGCTTTTTGCTTCTGGCCTTTAACCAGATTGCCAACAATGCGGGCATGCTGCCCTACACCTCCGGCGGCAACTACCATATTCCTATGGTTATTCGGGGCCCCGGTGGGGTGGGACGCCAGCTCGGGGCAGAGCACTCCCAGCGTTTGGAGGCCTATTTCCAAGCGGTGCCCGGTCTCAAAATTGTGGCCTGCTCCACCCCCTACAACGCCAAGGGACTGCTCAAATCGGCCATCCGGGATAAAAATCCGGTCCTCTTTTTTGAGCATGTGCTGCTTTACAACCTCAAGGAAGACCTGCCTAGCGACCAGTACCTGGTCCCCCTCGATAAGGCTGAGGTGGTTCGTCCCGGTGAAGATGTGACGATTCTGACCTATTCCCGCATGCGCCACCACGTGCTCCAAGCGGTTAAGGGGATTGAAGCCCAGGGCTTTGACCCGGAGGTGATCGATCTCATTTCCCTCAAACCCGTCGACTACGACACCATTGGTGCATCCATCCGTAAAACCCACCGGGTCATCATCGTCGAAGAATGTATGAAAACTGGCGGTATTGCCGCAGAGATTATCGCCTCCATTAACGACCGCTTTTTTGATGAGCTAGACGCGCCGGTGCTGCGTCTGTCCTCCCAGGATATTCCCACGCCCTACAATGGCCGCCTAGAAAGCCTGACGATTGTACAGCCTAAGCAAATTGTAGAAGCCGTTGAAAAAATGATGACTGCCCGGGTATAGGCCCCCATGACGGTTAGGAACGCTCGTACCAGGGAGAAGACCCCTGGGCGAGCGTTTTCTCATTATTTTGATAGGTCAGGGAGACAGCGCCCTATAATAAGATGTTCTGCTGGACGATCACTCACAGGAATCGGTGTATGGATATGACGGAGAAGGGCCATGGGTAAACAACGCTCAATGCTGGTGGTCATTGTTGGACTTGCGATCGCAGCGGTGGTCATCATTCTGCAGCTACCCACCCAGCTAGGGTTGGATCTGCGGGGTGGTTCCCAGCTCACCCTTCAGGTCCTTCCCAGCGAGCAAATCACCCAGATTTCCCAACGGGACCTAGAGGCCGTTCAGCGGGTGATCGAAAATCGGGTCAACGGCCTGGGTGTATCCGAAGCCATCGTCCAAAGCTCTGGGCAAGACCAGCTGCTGATTCAGCTCCCCGGTGTCAGCGACCCAGCCCAGGCCCAGCGGGTTCTGGGGGGGACGGCCCAGCTAGAATTTCGGCCCCAAATGCCGGGCACCGAAGGCCAGCTCGAGGCCGTGGCCGAAATTGTGGGCCAGCAGCAGCAACGGCAGGCAGCCCTATTGGCTGTCGGCAGCAACGGTCTTTCCGAAGAACAAACCGCTGAGCTCGAAAGCCTTACCACCGATCTCCAAGCCAGTCGCGAAACCCTGATGGAGTTCTTTGAACCCAGCGAACTCACAGGCGATAAGCTCACGGACGCCATTGCCCAACCGAGAAACATTGGCGGTACCGCTTGGGAGGTGGCCATTACCTTCAACAATGAAGGGGCCGACATGTTTTCTGAAATGACCCGCAACATTGCGGGCACAGGACGCACCCTGGGCATTTTCTTAGACGATCAGCTGATCAGTGCCCCCACCGTAGACGTCGCCTATGCCGCCACCGGGATTCCCGGCGGGAGCGCCGTCATCTCCGGTAGCTTTGATACCGAGACAGCTAGGGACCTGGAAGTTCAGCTGCGAGGCGGTGCCCTACCGGTTCCCGTGGAAGTCGTCGAAAATCGTACGGTCGGTGCTACCCTCGGTCGCGACAGTATTCAACGCAGTCTGTATGCCGGTATGGCAGGGCTCACCCTAGTTTTAATTTTTATGGCGGTGTACTACCGTCTCCCCGGTATCCTGGCTGATATTGCCCTGGTGGTGTATGCCCTATTGACCTGGGCCGCCTACAACATTTTGGGCGTGACCATGACCTTGCCGGGAATTGCGGGTTTTATCCTCAGTATTGGCATGGCTGTGGATGCGAACGTGCTGATCTTTGAACGTACCCGTGAGGAGCTACGCGCTGGCAGAACCCTCTACCGCTCGGTAGAATCCGGATTTTACCGAGCCTTTTCCAGTATCCTTGACAGTAATGTCACCACCATGATTGCCTGCGCTGCCCTATTTTGGTTTGGGGCCGGGCTGGTTAAAGGATTTGCCCTCACCCTAGCAGTCGGCGTTGCGGTCAGCCTCTTTACGGCGTTTACCTGCACTCGCAATCTGCTCTTTTTTGTCATTAGCTTTCCGCAATTTCGCAAGGTGGGCTACTTTGCCCCCAGTCTGGACGACGATCTGCCCTCTAACTCGCAACCCTCCCAACCATGAAACTGAACGTCGTTAAACAACGGGGGCTCTGGTGGATCGTTTCCGGCCTGCTGATATCGGTGAGCATAGCTGCGATGGCCCTGTCCTGGACGCAGTTTAATGGTCCGGTCAAACCCGGTCTAGACTTTATCGGCGGCACTCGCCTACAGCTAGAGCGCAGCTGTGTGGATGAGGCGGCCTGTACTAATCCCATCGATATTGTCGAGATCCGCGAAATTTTAGATAACCAAGGCTTGGAGGGCAGCAGCCTACAGCTAGTGGGCGCTGGCGGACAGGCCATTTCCATTCGCGCTCGCACCTTAGATGTCGACGAACAGACCAGCCTGCGCTCAGCGCTAACTGAAAACATTGGTCAAATTGATACCACCGCTTCCAAAATTGATGTCGTTGGTCCGACCATTGGCAGACAGCTTCTCGTGGCCGGACTGCTGTCTTTGATTGTCGCTTTTGCCGGTATCACGGTTTATCTGAGCTTTCGATTTAAATTTGACTATGCCGTCCTGGCCTTGCTGGCCTTACTACACGACGTTGTCATTACCCTGGGTGTCTTTTCTATCCTGGGGCTAACCCTGGGCTATGAAGCGGATAGCCTGTTTATCGTGGCTCTTTTGACAATTGTGGGATTTTCCGTCAATGACACCGTGGTGATCTACGATCGCATCCGTGAAAATTTCAAACTGATGCCGGACAAAAGCGTGGAGCAGGTCGTTAACAACGCCGTCAACCAAACCTTGGGACGCTCGATCAACACCACCATGACCACGGTTCTACCCTTACTAGCCATTGTGTTGTTTGGGGGAGATACCCTCAAGTTTTTTGCCCTGGCGCTGATTGTTGGCTTTTTAGCCGGTGCCTATTCCAGTATCTTTATTGCCAGCACCCTGCTAGCCTGGTGGCGTTCTGGCCCCAGCGCCACGGCAGAAGATATCGCTGCACCCGCCGCCGAGTGAGCGGTTCAACTGGAATGATATGGGCGTAAATTCTTCCGGCAGTTCCAATAATATCGAAAGCTCCTACCCTGCCACCGAAAGGTCGACGGAGAGGGCTATCGAAATCCTGCGACAGCATTCCTTGACGGCCTGGTGGCGGCTGACGGTTGGCATATGGCTAACGATCGGCCCGTTGACCCTGTGGCAGCTCCGCTCTGAAATTGGGCTACTGTTGGACTATTTTACCTGGACCTCGGTTTACTACGGGCTTAAGTACAACTTTTTAGGTGCGTTAGGTTTTTTTCTGTGTACTGGGTTAGCTATTACCCTACTGGTGCGTGAAATTCGCCATCTCACCCTGGGGATATCCCCGATCGAACGTCAACGTTTAGAAAAGCAGCTGGCTCAGATTCGTCGTCAGGGTGTGTCCCACCCGCTATGGTCATTGGTCAACCGTCCGTAGGGCAAAATTTCAATAATTGCAAACTCGGTGCCTACTGGGGAAATTCCACCGCTAAAATGTCGAAGCTAGGCGGTTCTAACCCATGGAATTTATAACTGAGCGATTGATAATTCGCAGTTGGCATCCGCTCTACGATGCCCAACATGCGTTTGATATTTACAGCGACCCCCGCGTGACCGATTGGCTATCGAGCGATGCGGATAGTTCGATTCGGGAAACCAAAAATCGGTTACAGCGCTACTGCGATCGCACCGCCAACGGTCTCGGTATCTGGGCCGTTGTTGAAAAAGCAATCGACCGAACCATTGGCAGTATCTTGCTGGTGCCGCTACCCAAAAACGACAAGACACTTAGCGATAAAATCGAAATCGGCTGGCATTTTCGGCCCACCAGCTGGGGCTACGGCTATGCCACCGAGGCCGCCTGCGCTATCCTCAGCCACGGGTTTACTGCGCTGCACCTGCCCGCTATCTACGCCGTTACCACCCCTGATAATCATCGCTCCCAGCGGGTCATGGCTCGCTTAGGTATGCAGCTGCTGGGCTCCACCGATGACTACTACAGCCAAACCCTAAAGCTTTACAGTCTGTCAGCGGCCGACTATTCCTCGGGCCAGCTGGCCTCAATGGCCGAGAGCACGGCGTCAACATCAGCACCGCTCACATAGTTCACCATCCCTGTCCAAAAGGTCCCGCTCCCCACCGCAGCGGGCATCAGGTCAGAGCCATCAAACCGAATAGTTTCGGCCTGGGCAAGTACTGTGGCCATTTGACGGACCCCATCGTTGGGATATAGGGCCAAGTCTACCTGCCGGTGCGGACTGATATAGCCACGCTTGGCCCAGCTTGCGTGGGGAGTCACCGTTGTTAGGTACTCAATTGCCGCTTTGGCGGCTGGCGTATTGTTGGTCATGGCAAACACCAGACCGCCCGTCAGCAGCGGAGCGTTGGAGTCTGCCCCCGGCAGCAAAAACACCTGGGTATCGCGGCCCGGCTCGATCGCCTCGGGTAAAAAATCGGTAATAAAGCTGGCCTGACGATGTAAGTAGCACCCCGGCGGCTGGTCAAATAGGGGGGCCGGAGCGTCGCCAAAGGGGGTGCTAATGGCCCCGACCACCCCCCCGAGGACGTAGCCATCGGTGCGAACAATTCTGCCAAAGGTTTCAACCGCCTCTTTGACGGGTGGAGAGTTAAACGGAATCCCATGGCTGACCCACTGGTCATAAACCTCGGGTCCCGCTGTCCGCAACAAAATGTCTTCTACCCAGTCGGTGCCAACCCAGCCAGTGGCTTCACCGCTTTCCATACCTATACACCAGGGGGTCTTACCCGCCGCTGCAATTTGCTCGGTCAGCTCCATCAGCCCGTCCCAGCTAGTGGGAACGGTGTAGCCCGCCGCCCCAAATGCGTCGGGGCTATACCACACCAGGCTTTTAGGATCGGAACGCATCCAGACGCCATATGCCTGGCCAGCCACCGACCCTAGCTCTACCCAGTCAGGGCCAAAGGCCGCCGTCAGTGTGGCCAAATCTACGACCTCATCTAGGGGGGTGAGCGCCCCCTCTTGAGCCAGATCCGCCATCAGCCCCGGCTGCGGAAATATGGCTAAATCGGGCACATCGCCCCCGGCAACTCGAATCGGTAGCACGGTGGTAAATGCGTCGGTACCTTCGTAGACCACCTCAATCCCGGTCTCAGCGGTAAATGGAGCAAAGGCCTCTTCAACAATCTCCTGACCCACGCCGGTCAGTGACCCTAAAATCACCAGGGTGTTCTCGCTGTTCTGGGAGCTGCCGTTACAGGCGGTCAGCGATACCAGCAGCGCGCTGCAAACATAAAGGGGCAAAGATTCGAATTTCATGGCGTCCTGGGCTATCCCCGATAGTGTATCGCTCTGTCGCGGCGATCTTAGCTAGAGGCGCTGGTATAAAACCTCAGGGCAAACCGCCAAAACAGTCGTGATATCTGTAACAGCCCCAGGGCCAGCATACAGGAACCCACCAGCCAGCCATACTCAATGCGATTGAGAAATACTTGGGCCGGTACCGTCGTGAGAAAGGCCACCGGAATAACAAAGGTAAAAAAGATACGGAAGGCGGCTGGATAGGCCACGATGGGAAACCGCCCGGCTTCTAAAAAGCTGCGCAGCACTTCTGTCACGTTGTAGATTTTGACAAACCAAATGCTGGTGGCCCCCAACATAAACCAAAGGCTGTACAGGCTGATAAACCCCAAGGCCAGCGGTACCACAGCCGCTAAATAGCGGCCCACCCCCAGCCCTAGCTGGTTGCCTGCATAGAGCACCATGGCAGCGCCCAATATCAGGTCTGGCATTCCCCACGGTGAAACAGTACGCGCCGATAGCCAAAACTGTGAGCTGATGGGTTTTAGCAGGACAAAATCCAGGGTGCCTTCTTGCACATGTCTAACAATCTGACTGAGGTTAGGGCTCAAAAATGTGGCAGCAAATCCCTGCAGCATAGTAAACACACCTAGCACCACCAGGGCTTCTTGCCACTGCCAACCCTGGAACTCATAGCCCGTGCGATAAAACAAAAACAGACCAAATAAATTGCCACCCAAGGCCGTCAGGCTGCTAAGGGTGGCAATGATAAAGTTAAAACGGTATTCAAGTTCAGCTGCGATCGCAACTTCCCAAAACAACCGCAATACTCTGAAATACCGCTCCACGGCTGCCCGCTCCCAAGTCACCAGCTCCATCCTATAACCCAGAAGCCATCCTCAGGCTAGGGTCAGGTTAGCGGTCTAAACCAGGGGGGATGCTAGCCAAGTCTGCATCTAGTTTGAATGCTGCCCATCGATATATCGCTTGAGTTCGCCCTGCAAACGATAGCGAGCCCGGGCAATACGTGACTTGACCGTGCCTAGGGATACGCCTGTAATCTCAGCAATCTCTTCATAGGGCAGTCCCTGGATCTCTCTGAGAACAATTGTGGTCCGAAACACCTCGGGTAGTTCAGCAATGGCAGCCTGTAAGCGCTCATAAAACTCGTGGGTCATCATGGTGTCCACAGGACTAGGATCGTCCGAGGCAATCTCCCAATCAATTTGACCATCATCTAAGTGGAGCGGTGCATCCAACGATAGCGTGCCAGCGTGACGTTTGCGCTTACGCAGCTCGTCATAAAACAAGTTGGTCGTAATGCGACTCATCCACCCTTTAAACTTCACGGGGGACTGCAATCGATTTAGATTGCGATAGACCCGAATCCACACTTCTTGAGCCAAGTCAGCCCGGTCAGACCAGTCCGGGGCCAGGTGATAGAGCTGCCGTTCCACATGGGATCTGTAGCGACGCATTAACTCTGAAAAGGGTGCCTGCTCCGGATAGCGGTGACGCTGACATACATGAATTAATTCAGCTAGATCTAGTTGATTAAGCTGCTCTGTAGCAATTTTTTGACTACTGGCCTGACTGGTCTGAAAAGACGAAAGTTTAGAAGCAGAATCAAGTGTTCCAGCAGACAGCGGGTGGGCATTAAGTTGGATAGTAGTCATTATAAAAACAATTCAGGAAGTTGTTTATACGGGGGCTAAATTGACTAGGTATTAGACCTAAATTTAGTTAGAAAGAATGGCCGTGATCTGAGCCTGATAAAACAGGCACGTGCGTAAACGTCACTGAGCTTGTCGATCAGCGTAATAAAAGCTACCTCGAGCAAACATCAGCCACCTAAACAGTCGTTCTCTTAAGAAAACACCTGCATTTCCACTCTAAACGGTGGCCCATGGGTAGTCCGTAAAGTGTTAGTTAAGAGATACGAAATAAGGACTTTTGTCTAATAGAAAAATTCAATTTAGTCGGTAAAGTATAGAGCCTATGAAGGTAATAAAAATTAGCTTAAATCTATTGCAAATAAGCCATATAACAACTTTGCATAAAGGGGCTTAAGTTCATATTTTCTACATATACTTACGTACCCTAATATCCACCGATAAAAACCTCCTACGCCCCCATACCCGAATATTGCTTTAGCCCCTGTCGCCATAGCCAACGGTTGAGGCTCCAAAAAAACAGACACCACCCCAGGGTGACGGCCACACTTTGACCAATATTGATGGGCAAGCCCACAATCAGACTGGCCGGTACGTAGATTAAATAGGGAAATGGTGTCCACAGTACCGCTGTACGAACGGCGTCGGGAAATAGGGTCAGCGGTGCCACCATGCCCGACAAAAAGGTGTATAGCAAAAACGAGAACTGTTCTATTGCCGTGGCTCGCTCTACCCAAAAGGCCACCATGGCATAGGTGTACTGCATTAAAAAGCGGAGACAAAAGGCTAAACCAATGGCAACTAGTCCCCAAACAATATGGGTAGGTCTTTGCCGTGCAGCCGGATACAGCCATAGAAACAGTCCCACCAAACCAGCTATAAAAGGAAGCCTAGCCAGACGTTCGGCCAAATGGGACGAAAAGTGACGCCAGCCTGGATCTAGGGGCTGTAGCAGCAGCGGTGATAGCTTACCTTCTAAAACTTCGCGCTCAAAATCCCAAATCACCCAAACTACGGTTAGCTGCCGTACGACAAAAACAGCCAAAAAATAGCGCACTACATCATCGGGATCAAGCTCAAACTGACCGCTGCGGGCCGCTTCTTGCCACAGCCCCATCAGAATTAGTGGGAATGACCCCGAGAGCACCCAAAACATTAGCTCAGCGCGATACTCAAGCATGTAGGCGTAGTACACCGACAGCAGCGTCGGGATGACTCGCAGAGGGCGCTGAAGATCTCGAAACAGGGACATAGCGACTGGTTTTTAGGGAGTTTAGAACGGCAAATCGGGGTGGAATATGACTTTTAGGCAGGAGTAAGAAGTCAAAACCGCTTGGGGATTAGTTTAGTTGGTTATGCTAGCAGTAGGTGACAGGGGGTAGACCGATGCTAAGGATTTCAAATCAGGTGACGATTCCCGATGGTGAAATTGAACTGCAGGCGGTGCGATCGCAAGGCGCAGGCGGTCAAAACGTCAACAAAGTCGCCACGGCTATTCACCTCCGCTTTGATATCCCCGCATCGTCTTTACCCGAACGCTACAAAACCCGACTGCGGGCCTTAAGCGATAGCCGTATTACCAAAGACGGCGTTATCCATATCAAATCCCAGGCCCACCGCACCCAGCTCCGCAACAAAACCGACGCCCTAGAGCGACTTCAGCAGCTGATCCGGGCCGCCATGGTGGTACCTAAGAAACGCAAACCCACCAAACCCACCAAAGCCGCCAAGAGAAAACGTCTCGACAGCAAAGCCAAACGCAGCCAGCAAAAAGCCTCACGCGGTCGCGTTAGCTACGACGACTAACAGCCATGGCAACCAACGTGTGAGCGATCGCATTGCTCTATCAACACAAAAACCTGAACGACAGCTCTATCTTGCTGTACCTAGTTTTACTATGGAGAACCTGCGAAAGTATGACCAAGCCATTCGACAGATATATCCTGACCTAATCATCAATAAAACGGAACTTATCAGCCATGGTCAAAATAACATTGTCTTGAATATCAATGATGAGTCTATCTTCCGTTTTCCGAAATATGAGGAAGATCTTCAATCTCTAAAACGAGAGGTAACTCTGCTTACCCTAATACAGGGTAAGGTTTCCCTAGCTATTCCCTGTCCAAGGTTTACCTACTTAGAAGAACAGCAGAGGGCATTGATGGGATATCCCATGCTCGTGGGTCACCCATTGTGGAAGGAAATACTGACTAGTACATCTCGCATAACACAAGCTAATTTAGCTAGACAGCTAGGAGATTTTCTAAAAACTCTCCATCAAATACCAAGCATCTCTGAGTTCTCAGATCATTTGCCACGAGCTGACACGGTATCCCAATTAGTCAATGTATTTCAACGAGTTCGGATACAGCTAATACCTCGTATGCGCCCCGATGCTCAAGTTTGGGCAATTAATCATTTTGAAACGTTTCTCAGTCAGCCCGAGCATTTTTCCCATACACCTGTTCTAAAGCATGGTGATTTTGGTGCAAGCAATATTTTGTTTGACCAAACAACCAAGTCCATTAGCGGCATTATCGACTTTGGCAATGCCAGCTTGGGGGACCCAGCCTATGATTTTGCAGGACTGCTAAGCAGTTATGGAGAAAATTTCGTCCGTCAGGTTGGCAATGACTACCCCAACTTTGATGAACTATGGCCACGCATTAGGTTTTACCAAGGAACATTTGCGCTGTTAGAAGCCCTCTTTGGGTTAGAGAACTCAGATATAAACGCCTATGAGAGCGGAATAGCAGAATATCTAGCCATGAATTGACTGTGAAGACTCTGGATGAAAGTATTCATAAATTTGCTGAGCCAGCTGGGGGCCAATGCCTGATACTGCTGTTAACCGTTCCACATTAGCTTCGCGGATGTAGTCAATTGAGCGAAACTCAGCTAGCAGCATTTTTTGGCGATGGTGACCTAGACCGGGAATCTCGCTGAGCCGAGACCGTCGCATCCGATCCGTACGCTTTTTACGGTGAAAACTGACAGCAAAGCGGTGGGCTTCATCCCGCAAGCGTCGCAAAAGCTGCACACCCGGCTGGTCCGCTTCGGTGGGTAGCGGCGTTGACTCTCCAGGTAGAAAAATTTCTTCTCGCTTTTTTGCCAGACTGACAACATTTAGCTCACTGAGCAAGTTCAGCTCTTTTAGGACCTCTACCACCGCCGAGAGCTGTCCCTTGCCACCGTCGATCATCACTAGGTCGGGCCAATCCGGGTTGCCAATCCGCTCCTTTGATGGATCCTCTGCATATTTGCGAAACCGCCGCCGAATTACTTCCGCCATACTGGCAAAGTCATCGGAGTGACCGCTGGTGACCATCGGATTTTTAATCTTGTAATGGCGATAATGCTGTTTGGCAGGCAGTCCATCCACAAATACCACCTGGGAAGCCACCGCATCAGAGCCCTGAATGTGGGAAATGTCATAGCCTTCAATCCGTTTTGGCTGTCCCGGTAGATCAACAATCTCCGCTAGGTCCTGCATTGCCTGATTGTTGCGATCGGCAAACCGTTGGGTGCGGGCCAGCTCATACTGGGCGTTACGCTCCACCATTTCCACCAGCTCGGCCTTAGTTTGTCGCTGGGGAACCTCGATAGCTACCTTGCGCCCCTTTTGCTGGGTTAGAAACTCCGCCAAAATATCGGCGTCTGGCAGCGGATGCTGAACTAAAATTTCGCTAGGAATTTCCACCGCATCAACTGTCGGATAGTGCTCCTCTAGCACCCGCTGAAGAATTTGTCCGGGAGTACCCGACTCAGACTCTGCCACAAACCCCAAGCGACCGACCAGACGTCCTGCCCGAATTTGAAATAGCTGGATACAGGTATGCTGGTCGTCCCCCGATAGGGCAACAGCATCTCGAGAAATTGTATCGTCTGGCAGCGCCACCTTTTGGTGGGCGCTCAGGGTCTGCAGTCCACGAATCTGGTCCCGTAGTCGAGCCGCTTGCTCAAAGTTTAGCTTTTCGGCGGCTTTTTCCATTTGGGCAGCCAAAATTGACTCTAGCTCCTGTACCCGCCCTTGAAAGACCATCGCCACTTTTTGAACAATCTTATGATAGTCCTCCGGCGTGATCAGCTCTTGACACACCCCCGGGCATTGGCCGATATCATAGTTGAGACACGGTCGGTCCTTAAATAAAGGTTGCCGACGCTGCCGCAGTGGAAAGATCTTTTTGGCAATATGGAGCGTTCGTCGGAGTAAGCCAGTGTCTACATAGGGACCGTAATAGCGATCTTTTCGAGTGGTTTTTCGACGTTTGCGGGTGATAAAAATCCTGGGATAGTCCTCTGCCCAGGTAATACAGAGATAGGGATACTTTTTATCATCTTTGAGCAGCACATTAAAATAAGGCTGATGCTGCTTAATCAAGTTGGCCTCTAGGGCAAGGGCCTCCGCTTCGGTATCGGTGACGATAAACTCAATATCCACCACCTGGGTCACCATCACACTGATACGCGGTGTGTGGTGATGCGAATCCCGGAAGTAGGAGCGCACTCGATTGCGCAAGCTTTTGGACTTACCAATGTAGAGAATCTGGTCGTCCCTATCCCGCATAAAGTACACCCCTGGCTCCTGGGGAACCTCCTTAAGCCGGGCGTCTAGGCGCTCAGGATCTTTGAGTAGTGTCGCTACGACAGCAGTAGATGGCACTAATGGCGTCTCCACATCCTATTTTGGGGCCTCTCTCTATTCTGTCTTTATTCGCGCTCGCTGGATAGTTAAAACATTTTTAGCAATCCTTGCTGCCCCACCAAAATCTCTCGCAGTAGGCTGATAATGGCCACCCAGATAATGGGAGAAATGTCCACACCGCCAAACGGAGGTACCACCTTACGCACAGGGATTAAAAACGGTTCGGTAGGCCAATAAACCAGACTAAACGGAAACTTAGTTGATTCTGCCTCAGGGTACCAAGTTAAAACGATGCGGAAAATAAACAATAGAGTCATTACCGCCAGCAGCGGTCCGATAATCCAATTGCCAACTGTGATACCTGACATTATTATTTCGCCTCGCAAGGAAACCACTTCATATTAAGGATTGTAAAGCTTAGGCAGATAGCTGGGAAACCCAAATAGCTCCTCTACTCGAAAAGCTTGGAAACATCCTGCGTCAGACTGCTTGAGCATTCTAAGGCGCACTCAGTTTGCGGCTTGCCTGGTCCAAAAAGACTTCTCAAGGTTAACGTTGCTCGATACTATATTAATCAAGCATTACAAACGTTTTCTAATCTGAAGGGTAGAGGCCATGACACCATCACTCACCAATTTCCTACTAAGCTTGGTAGCTGGCGCTGCCATCGTAGTCGTTCCCGTAACGGTTGCCCTTGTCTTTATTAGTCAGCGAGACAAGATCCGTCGCTAGGCTCCGTCGGGCAATGGGCCGTGAGGCAGTCGAGCCAAGCATCCCTAGCTAGGCGTGATAGCTGGGCGATTTTGGCAAATTAGTGTCCTTAAGTCTAGATAAACGCCAAGTCAGTTTTTAGCCCGATTGCGGTGATATCTGGGAGTACAGTCATATGGCTGTACTCCTTTTGCATGGATGTCACTGTCAAACCTGTCAAACCTTAGTAAAAGACAAATCTAAGGCTGCCCGCTAGGATAGAATTGGTGGCTATGGGTGGCTAGAGCCAGTACCCCCTAGCCAAAAGGCCGCCATCATATGAGGAAGCGATCGTGAATTTTGGTACCCCTGTCCCGCTGCTGGTCGGACTAATTCTTATTCTAGGTGCGGTTGGCCTGTTTTTTTTAGACAAAATCAAGCCAGGTTACGAGCGCAGCTCTGACAAGGT